>NZ_CP101827.1:500000-860354 GCF_024498295.1 Thermocaproicibacter melissae | reverse complement strand
CTCTTTCACCTCTTTCGGCTCGTCAAGCCACTCTGTGTTTCCATCTGCGGCGCAGCCGAAGAGTTTTGGGTTTCCTCCTGCAGCATCTACACCGCAGCCAAAATCTTCTGTTTCGTTCCAGAAAGGGGATAAAGTGTTCCACAAAACATTTGGCCTTGGAACCGTCCTTTCCGCTTCTCCGATGGGAAATGACACCTTACTTGAAATTTCTTTTGAGCGCGTCGGCAAGAAAAAGCTTATGGCGAATTTTGCACGTCTCGAAAAAAGATAACAGGAAAAGAACCCCGCCCGCTTTTCGGGAGGGGTTCTTTTTTAGCTGTTGTTGTTTTCTTCACTTCTTGAGGTGCTTTCTGAAATGTCCGGTGGGAAGAAATCATCCGTCGGGAACTCGATTCTGCGGAACATTTCGCGAGGTCCGTCCGAAGTTGTAGGGCACTCTTTTTCCGGTACGCAGAATTCGTAGGTGGGTACCAACATCGGAATTGTTCTGACTAGCTGAACAATGGTGAACAGACCGATGGTTGCGTAAACAGCATGAGTGCTGCCATAGTCGAAGTCTGTTCCGTAGAGCGATGCGATGCTGTCCGGAATTCTGCCGCAGATGTCACTTCCCTGCGGAGGCCTGTCGCAGATTTTCGCAGAGAGGCCAATCGGTTCGGATACCATGCATACTGCTTTCGGCAGTACTTTGCCGGTAGACATTTCAATGTCCGGTTCTTCCGAGTTGCTGCCGGAAACAAATGTTTTCACATTCCCGTCACTGCCAAAAAGGATGACACGTTTGTTGGCTGTGCAAACACCGTGGACGATTGTCGGGCACGGGGTCTGCGGTGTGAACACGTCAAGGCATACATCCAGGAAGAAATTCAAATCCACGGCGTAAAAACCTTGGTTGAACGGAACAGGTTCCAGATGTATGAATACTTTAATCACTTCTGCACCGCGGATCCGCACGTTTGTAGCCTGTTCGATCAGCTCGTGCTTGTCGGGAGTAAAATATACTCTTCTGTCTTCCAAATACTCTTTTGCGCTGCAGGAATCATAGACGCGCATGGCATCTATGCAAACGGCTTCTTTAATATTCCCTAGATTTGCTTCCGTCGGGAAAGTGCCCCCGGCGCTGTTTTTATCCATAAGATCATCCTCCTGACGCGTTTCATGAAACTTATTTCTCTATACCATTTTATGGCTTCGGTTTCATTGTGTTACAGAATTCCCTATGAATAAAAAACGTGCTCCGTGGTGCACCAGAGACGAAAAATGCATCAGCCGAAAAATTGAATGTTTCCCTTGCTGAGTTCATCCACAGCGTTGCCGATACGCGTACGAGCCTCGTCACCGGTGTTTGCGCTTTCAATATATCGAATCACGGAAGACTGCTTTTCATCGTCCAGCTGGCTGAAGTTTTTCATCGCGTCTGGATTCATGGCAAGCGACATCATAAGGCCAATTGGTAATTCCGCTCCGCTTTTCTTCTTGTCATCCATCATGATTTTCCTCCTTTTTCCTTTCATCATTTCCTGTGCGTTTGCAGCTTTTAGTATTTCCACGATGCTTTTGGCAATCCGAAAACTAAAGTTGAAACAGAGCAGAGCCTTTGATATAATAAATAAGATTAGATGGAAAAGGACGGATTTTCATGCCGAAAGTCACTTTGCTGGCATATACACCCGAACCGGAGAAAGTTATCGCATCGGCTGCAAAGCTTTGCTACTCCGCCGCGGGAATAGAAAAAATAGAACAGGGACTGACTCCGGAAAAAACTGCTTCCTTTGTCAGTATGATTTCGGAACTTGGGCACAACAGTACCATTGAGCATGCGTCGTTCACCTTTGGAATTGAAGGCGTTTCACGCGCTTTTCTTGCTCAGATTACACGGCATAGGCTTGCTTCTTACAGCGTGAAGAGCCAGCGCTATGTGAATGAAACGAATTTTGAATATGTGATTCCGCCGGAGATTGAAAAAGTTCCGGAGGCAAAAGCGGAATTTTTGAAGGCCATGGAAGAAGACAAACGGCATTATGAAAAAATTTCCGAGCTTTTAAAGGAAAAGCATAAGCAGGAACTGCTGAAATCCGGGAAGAATGAAAAAGAGGCGGCAAAAGCGGCCGAAAAAATGGCAAATGAGGATGCGCGCTTTGTCCTTCCGAATGCCTGCGAAACAAAGATGATTTGCACGTTTAACGCACGCGAACTTCTGCACTTTTTCTCTCTGCGCTGCTGCAACCGCGCCCAGTGGGAAATTCGGGAAGTTGCCCAGATGATGCTGAAGCTCGTAAAACCGATTGCACCGGACATCTTTGCCATGGCCGGCCCGGGCTGTGTCCGCGGTGCGTGCCCAGAGGGGAAAATGACTTGCGGAAGAGCAGCCGAAATGCGCGAGTTCTACCGGAACCTGGGTGCCGAACAATGAGCGGGAAACTGATTGTCGTCGAAGGATTGGACGGCAGTGGGAAAACTACCCAGATGGGTCTGCTGGAAGAAGCGTTTCATGCTAAGAATATTTTATGCCGCAGAGTTAAATTTCCTGCATACGATCAGCCTTTTTCTGCGCCGGTCCGCATGTACCTCGGCGGAGAATTCGGCAGCGACCCCGGTGACGTGAATGCGTACGCAGCAGCAACGCTTTTTGCGGTTGACCGCTTTGCTAGCTTTAAAAAAATTTGGCAAAAAGATTATCAGAGTGGTACCGTGATTCTCACAGACCGCTACACAACTTCCAACCTGACTTATCAGCTTCCAAAGCTTCCGCGCAGCGAGTGGGATGACTACCTCGCCTGGCTCCTGGATTTTGAATACGGTAAGCTGGGAATTCCCAAGCCTGACCTTACGGTATTTCTGGATATGCCGCAGGAGCTTTCCCAGAAGCTTCTTGATAAGCGCTACCATGCAAACGGCGGAAAACGCGACATTCATGAGCAAAACCGCCCATATCTGGAGGCTTGCAGGGAAAGCGCGCATTATGCAGCGGAGAAACTTGGGTGGAGTGTAATACCTTGCTCCGAGCAAGGCGCTCTCAGAAGCATTGAATCCATTCATGAAGATATTCTGAAAACTGTTATGGCAGTACTTGACAAGGATAAGCAGGTTTCTGAATAAGGGATGTCAACATGATTGAATTCGCACAATGGAATATGAGGCGGGAACTCTCTGCACTTTGGCAGGAAGCGTTTGAAGATTCCAAAAGGATTCCGGATTTTTTCCTGAACAATCTTTTTTCACCGCACGACTGCCTCGTTTATAAAATCGGTACAGAAATTGCCTCTGTCGTTTATCTTCTTCCGGCGTCTGTTTTATGGGACGGTAAAACAGTTCAGGCCCATTACATTTTTGCCGCCGCAACTGCTAAAAGATACCGTTCCCGCGGATATATGTCATCGCTTTTGGCTTATGCGGCTCTGGTAGGCGCAAAAAGGGGAGATTACTGTTCCGTCCTGCTACCCTCGGAAAGAAGCCTCAGCAAATTCTATCAATCCAATGGATATGCCGATTTTTATCGTGTAAAGTATGTTGAGCTTTCCGCGAAGGAACTTCAAAGATTAGCAGGAGCGAATGTTTGCCTCGGAAAAACGCTTCCGGGGATTCATGACTTGAATCGCTTGCGAAGAAACCGCCTTGCAAAGGCAAACGGTTCGCTTCTCTGGAGTGACCGGATGTTTGCCCTTACAACCGCCATGAGCAAATCTTACGGCGACAAGTTGGTTTGTGCATCCGGTGGGCAAGGAAAAGCATATGCATTGTGCAGTTTAGAAAATGACTTCTGCGAGGTGTTAGAGGCATTTGCGGCGGACGGAATGTTGCCGCAGCTTGCCGCTGCCATCCTCAAGGAATCACCTGCATCAAAGTACAGGTTTCGCCTTCCGGTAGATGATTTGTGTTTCCCGGGACAGGGCGACATCTGTGAATTCGGAATGATAAAGCCGCTTGGCGGCAGAACGATAGAAGAAATAAATCCCTGCAACCCATATCTGGGACTATGCATGGATTGAATTGTTTTTATAAATATGCAAAGGGAGGGCTCGTAATGATTTATCTTTTTCTTGAGGATAGATTCGAGGAAGTGGAGGCACTGGCTCCCATTGATATTCTTCGGCGCGCCGGTGCAGATTTGAAAACGGTAGGAGAGAGTGGCCGCGTGGTAACCGGAGCACATGGTGTTTCGGTTATGGCTGATTTATTAGAAAGCGACGTTTCCTTTGACAATATGGACATGGTGATTCTCCCTGGGGGCCCTGGAACGTCAAATCATGAAAAATCCGCTGTGGTGCGTGACGCTTTGCTGTATTGCGAGAAAAACAAAAAACTGATCGGTGCTATCTGCGCCGCACCCTCCGTCCTTGGCCACTTGGGTATTCTTCGCGGGAAAAAAGCCGTATGTTTCCCTGGCTTTGAGGCGGAACTAGAGGGTGCCACGGTTCTACAAGATCCGGTCTGCGTCAGTCAGAATGTCATCACGGCACGCGGTGCAGGCGTTGCAATAGAGTTTGCCTTGGCATTGACAGCCGCAGTTTTCGGCGACAAAAAATCGGAGGAAATTAGGAAAAGTATTCAATGTATATAAGAAATATCAAAGAGAAGAAGATGGAACTCCGGCAGCAGAACCGAGAGTTCCGCAGAAGCCTTTCTGCTGAGACGAAGAGTGTTCTGGATCGTGCAATCTTAAAAAAAGTTCTTTCCCTTCGGGAATATGAGCAGGCAGATGTTGTTTATACGTATGTTAGCAAAGCCGAGGAAACGGACACTATTGCGCTGATTCATACGGCACTCAGAGAAGGGAAAGTTGTTGCGGTTCCGCGCTGCCTGCCGGAAACAACCAGCATGGAGTTTCTTGAGATATCATCCCTAGATGATTTGGAACGCGGAACTTACGGCGTCCTTGAGCCGATTCCGGGGAAATGTCCTCCGGTTCGTGAAGCGAAAAACGCATTCTGCGTTGTTCCCGGGCTTTGCTTCGATTCAAAGGGATATCGGTTAGGTTACGGAAAAGGGTATTACGACAGGTTTCTCTCAGGATTCCGCGGATTTACTGTGGGCCTGTGCTATTCCGGATGCATCCGGTGGAACCTTCCTCACGGTTATTATGATCGCCCGGTCGATGTACTAATTACGGAAAAATTTATTCGCAGAATCGCCCACGGCTCGCCGCGGCGCTAATGTACAGGAGGATGCGTATGAATGACAGGCAGGATTTTGAAAACGAGCGTCAAAAAAAGATTCAGAATTTCCACATCCACATTGATGATGACGAAATCGACGATGATTCGGTAATTCATAGTTACAGCGATCCTGCAGAAGCGGAAAAACTTCATGAACGCATTAATGACCGAGCTCAAATGGCACATCAGCTGCGCGATGCGGAAAAAGCCAAAAAGAATAGGTCTTTTTTCCGTATGATGTGGTTCTGCTTTGTGATGATATTTTCCCTTCTCGCGGGAAAGTATCTCGTTTTCGGTGTTAATGATATGCTCGCCGTTGGCAGGGATGCGGTCAACGTCACAATAGAAGTGCCTAAAAACGCAACTTCGTCCGAAGTGGCGCAGCTTTTATATAAGGCTGGGGCAATCAATGATATGACTTTCTTTAAGCTTTATTCTAAGCTGACAAAAGCTCCGTCCACATACAGTGGAGGTTCATACCAGATTACGACGAATATGGATTATGAGGCGCTGATTAACTCCATTCAGTCACCCACAAAGCGTGTTGACACAGTGAAGATTACATTCTCTGAAGGACTCAATGCCTTGGAAATCGCAGATAAACTTGAGAAAAACGGTGTCTGCTCTGCGGAGGATGCTCTGAAAGCCTTCAACACCACAGAACTTGACAGTGATTATGATATGCTTGCGGAAATTCCAAAGAATTCTGACAAATATTACAGGCTCGAAGGCTATCTTTTCCCGGATACTTACGAATTCTTTAAGAATGATGACCCCATAAACGTTGTAAAAAAGATGGTTTCAAATTGCAACCGGAAACTGACGAAACAGATTCGGGAAAAAGCAGCTTCCGAAAATCTGACAATTGACCAAATGCTTACCTTGGCGTCTTTGATTCAGGCCGAGGCTGCTACCACAGAGGATATGTACGATATCTCGGCGGTATTCCATAATCGACTGAAAAGTAAGGATCCGGCCCTCAAGCACCTTGGTTCAGACCCGACGGTATTTTACCCTTACCGTACGAAAAAACAGGTTCCGGCGAGTTTGGGTGAGAATTACCAGAGTAAGTACGATACTTACAATGTTGTCGGCCTGCCGGCAGGAGCGATCTGCAACCCGGGTTCCGATGCCATTGATGCGGCTCTGAATCCTTCCGAATCTTCCTACTATTATTTTTGCTATGATAAAAAGAATAAACTTTATCTTGCCAAAACGCTGTCACAGCATCAGGCAAATCTGAAAAAGGCCGGAATAAAATGACACAGAGAACAAATAGAATAGGGCCGGAATTACTGGCTCCTGCAGGAGATATGGAGCGCCTGATGAATGCGGTGAAATTCGGCGCAGACGCTGTATATCTTGCGGGAAAAGAATATGGCATGCGGGCTTCTTCGCCGAATTTCGGGCCGGAAGAACTGGCCCAAGCGGTGGAGTATGCACACAGCAATCATGTACGTGTTTACCTGACCTGTAACAATATCATGCGGAACTCCGATCTACCTCATTTACCGGATTTTCTGCGGAGCATACGCGATGCCGGAGTAGACGCAGTAATCGTTGCTGATATGGGGGTACTCGCCCTTGCGAAGAAGCTGATTCCTGATGTAGAAATCCATATTTCAACACAGGCGGGCGTAACAAACTGGGCTGCTGCTCAGAGTTTTTACGAACTTGGTGCAAAACGGGTTGTTCTTGCCCGTGAACTGAGTCTAGAGGACATAGCGGAAATCCGCGCAAAGACTTCAAAAGAACTTGAGCTTGAAGTTTTTGTTCACGGCGCCATGTGCGTCTCGTTTTCGGGAAGATGTCTTCTCTCTGAGTTTTTTACGGGGCGCGATGCAAACCGTGGAGACTGTGCCCAGCCATGCCGCTGGAAATACGCGCTGATGGAAGAAAAAAGACCGGGGGTATATCTTCCAATCGGCGAGGAAGACGGCGGTACCTATATTCTCAACTCCAGAGACTTGTGCCTGATTGAAGAATTGCCTCAGCTCATACGCGCCGGGGTAACCAGCCTGAAAATCGAAGGGCGTGCGAAATCCGCATACTATGCTGCGGTAACGACGAATGCTTACCGCTGTGCGCTTGATTGGTATGCGGAACATCCGGATTCGCCGCTGCCTGCGTGGATTCGTGAGGAACTCAATAAGATTAGCCACCGAAAATATAGCACAGGTTTCTGCCTCGGCGGCACACCCGGCCAGGTGTACGAAACCGGCGGATATGAACGAGGCTGGGAAGTAATCGCTATCTGTACAGGTATGCGTGACGGGTACGCTGTTTTGTCTCAGCGCAACCGCTTTTTCCCGGGTGATGTGGCAGATGTTTTGGAACCAGGAAAAGAACCGTATCTTCTTCCAATGAATGAGATTTATGACGAAAATGGCAATCCGCTGACAAGTGCAAACCATGCAGAAATGACAGTTCTTGTACCAACAGACCGAGAAATCGGTGTCGGTGCAATCTTGCGAAAGAAAATTGACGGTTAAAAATCCCTCCGTTTGGCACAATAGCCTAACGGAGGGATTTTGATGTATAAACGCACGACTGTGTTGTTTGGTCTGTTTGTATCAGCGGCCTTTGTAATTGTTCTTGGCATTTGGCAGATTTCCAATGGAGATTGGTTGGCTGAAGCGGCGGCGGAACAGCATACCTATACGCTAACGGTGTCGTCAGCGCGTGGAACAATCTATGACCGAAATCTTGATCCGCTCACTGGAATTGGAAAAGCAATTTATCCTGCCTCGGTTGTTCCGAGCGGCGAAGCGGCCGCAGCACTCTCTCGCGTTTGCTCTGCTTCAGAAATGTCCTCCATCCAATTCTTGTTAAGCAAAGGAAAGCCGTTTACTTTAATGCTACCCTCCAATGTTTCAGCCCCCAACATTGATGTCTTTCCGGAACATGAGCGCTATGCGGAAGATTGTCCGGCAGCCCATGTCCTTGGCTATCTCGACGGTTCCGGAAAAGGAGCCGCCGGAATCGAAAAATCATTTGACAACCTTCTTTCTTCCGCTAAGGGGGATATTAAGATTTCCTACCAGACCGATGCGTTGGGACGTATCCTGGCAGGTACAGGCAAAAAAGTTGAAAATAATTCAAAAAGCCGGAAAAAAGGCGTTGTGCTTACGCTCGATAAGTCTATTCAAGAAGTGGCAGAAAAATCTGCTACTTCCCACCTCAAAAAAGGCGCCGTTGTTATTCTTGAGGTGCAGACCGGAAAGATTCTCGCCATGGTGAGCCGACCTACCTTTTCTCAGACTGATGTTGCGTCAGTTCTAAATAAGGAGGATTCTCCGCTGTTGAACCGCACCCTTTCCGCATACAGTTTGGGTTCGGTGTTCAAACTTGTATCAGCGGCTTCTGCATTGGAATACGGTGTTTCGCCCGATACCTCTTATAACTGCACCGGCTCCATTGATGTAGACGGGCAGGCTTTTCATTGCTTTGAAGGTGAAAAGCATGGTGCCGAAAATATGCAGCAAGCAATTGCTAATTCCTGCAATACCTATTTTGTTAAGCTGATGCAAGGCGTTCCGCAGGCAAATTTCTATAACATGGCGAAATCTCTCGGTTTCGGAAGCTCTTATGAAATTGCTCCCGGAATTGAAAACAGCGCGGGAACGCTTCCTGCTCTGAATTCGCTGAAGATTCCGCGTGCTCTTGCAAACTTTTCCTTCGGTCAGGGAGAACTGACGGTTACTCCGCTTCAAGCGGCAGCTCTGGTGAATACGATAGCGAACGGCGGTGTTTACTTGCAGCCATATCTGTATGAAGGGATCGTTGATGAAAACCTTCATTTCACAGAGAAAGCGCAAACGAAGACCGGCGTACGAGTCATGTCTGAGAAGACAGCTTCCCTTCTAAAAAGCTTTATGAAGGCTTCAATTGATTCGGGAACAAGCCGAAAAGGCAAGCCTAAATATGGCACAGCGGGCGCAAAAACAGCAACCGCGCAGACAGGAAAGTATATCGACGGTAAGGAACTGAACGAGTGTTGGTTTGTCGGATTCTACCCTTATGAGAACCCAAAATTTGTCATTGCCGTTTTCTCGGAAGGTGGAGAAGGCGGCGGCCAGACGTGTGGGCCTGTTTTTCAAGAAATAGCAGATGGGTTATATGGTTATGTCAGCTGAAAGAAACAGATCGGCAAATCCGGAATTATGTATGGAATAGGCTGCGGCTATTGCCGCAGCCTTTTTTTGTGTTAGCATCCGCAGCCGTCGTTACCGCAGCCGCAGCCGCCACCGCAGAATCCGCTACCGCCGCAGCAGCAGCACAGGATAAGAATAAGGATGATGATCCAAACACAATTGTTGCCACCGAATCCGCAATTGTTGCACATAAATGATTTCCCCCTTTCGGTTTTACAGTACATAATATTGTAGTTGGATAAAGGATGTTACAGGTTAAAAAAGCTTTGCCTGCAAATTTTGCTAGCGGGACAGTAGGACTTGCGGCCGGAAAGAAAGGAATTCTAGAAACCTTTCGGCAAGAAGTGTGGTATAATAAAAAGAAAAAGGAGGAACGGATATGCTTTGCAGATGCTGCGGCAAGAAGCCCGCTTCTACTTATATTAAAATTGTGCACAACGGAAAGATAACAAGTTTAGAGCTATGTGCGGACTGCGCCAGTCAGCTTGGCTGCGGCAATCTGTTCACGGGCCTTGGATATCGGATTAGTGATATTGTTCATGAATTTTTCGCCGATACGGAGAATGATGAAGTCAGGTGTAGCTGCTGCGGTTCAACGTTCAGCAGCATTGTACGGAGCGGCAGAGTCGGTTGTGAAGAGTGTTACAAAATTTTTGCCAATCGCCTGCTTCCCATGATTCGACAGATTCACGGAAGCGATCTCCACCGCGGAAAAACTCCTGGCGGTATGCTTTCATCGACAACGGGCGCCGGAGAACTGGCTGTTCGCGGATCCGGGCCGCAAATAGGGGACGAAGATCAATGAAAAAATGGTATGAAACGCAGGGGCCGGAGCAGAACGTAGTCATTTCCTCCTGTGTTTGGCTTTCCAGAAATATCAGTGGGATTCCATTTCCGGCGAAACTGAATACGATGGGAAAACAGGCGGTTGTGCAGAAATTGCTCTATGCCGCGGAAAACGAAAGTCGTTTGTTTTCCCACACCTTTATTCTGGAAAATCTTCCAGAATTAAAAACGGCAGAAGCAGTTGCACTGGCGGAAAGAGGCGTCATTAAGGCAGATTTTGCAGATGACCGAGAAGGGCGGTTTGCACTTGTTTCTGAGGATGAATCGCAGACCATCATGGTGAATGGGGAAGACCACGTTCTCATACAGGTGCGCTCCCCAGGTTTGTCGCTGGAAAAGGCGTACGCGGATGCCGACCAGCTCGACACAATTTTGAATAAAACACTTTGTTTCGCGTTTCATGACAGACTTGGCTATTTAACTAGCAATCCGGCACTTTTAGGCACGGGAATGATTGTATGTCTGGACCTTCATCTTCCCGCACTCAAAGATACCGGTGCTGCCACCAGAATTGCTGCAAATCTGAGCATGCTCGGCATTACTTTGAGCTCAGCCCTACACCCCCATGGGTCTGTTTACCGCTTGTCCAATCGAATGACCCTCGGTATTATGGAACAGGAAGCAATCGACAATCTGAACGGAATCGCAAAACAGATTATTGCTCAGGAATATGATGCACGCAAGAAACTGATTTCTAATATATCGGTTCAGGATATGATTGGACGTGCCATAGGGATTTTCCACACTGCTCGTTTGCTTGATTATCATGAATTTTTGGATTTGGCTTCCATCGTTCGACTCGGGATCGCGGAAGGGTTCGAGGAAAATTTGAGCGTGGCGGATATTGACGCGCTCACCATGCGGCTACATCCTGCCAATTTGGTCTTGCAAGCGGGAATGGGCCTTACCGAAAATGAAGAAAAGGCCATGCGTGCGCAGATTGTCCGAGAATTTTTTGCCCATGCGGAGGGGTAAAGATGAGCGTGGCGCATGATGTAAGCCTTGCAGCGTCGATTCTTGCGCTGCTTGGGGAGTCTGTTCCGCACAATGCTGCAGAAGATGAGAAGGCAAAACTTTTGCGGCAGCAATTACCGGATGACGACAGTTTGCTGCTCCGGGCGGCAGAGCTTTGCGAAGGAACTCCACAGACGCCGGAAAAACTCTATCTGAAAACAAAGATATACAGTTGGCTGGGGCAGCAGTATGGCGAGAAAATTGTAGCCAGCGCGGAAGCATATCTTGCTTCCGAGGGTTGGGATGCACTTCCTAAGGGAATAGTTGAAAAGCGTGGAATCAAGGTTGACCTTGCGGCGCGCAGCAGGGCTGAGATATTCTCTCTCCTCGGCAGTGCTTATGCAGGTATGCACCAGTATCAGAAAGCGTGTGCGGCTTATAATCAAGCGCATCGCTTGGAGCCGTATCGCATCGACTATATCATTGAAATTTCGGATGTCCTTGTCCGATTGGGAAGAGTTCAGGAGGCCCTAGATTTTCTCACAGAGCAAAAGCGCAGTCCATATTACAAAACCGTGAAATATCGGGATTCATCCGGAAAAATCTGCTTTAACTCCGAGTTTCGCGATTCGCTGGACCGTTGTATCGCGACACTTCAGGCAAGATACGCCAAAAAATAAACGGACCCCTCCAAAAGGAGAGGCCCGCGCTGTTTTTATGTTGAAGTCGTTCTGAAATCTGTGACAATTTCCTTTTCACATCCTTCCGGAGAATACACAAATCGGTCCATATGGTCTCCCGTGAAGAAGTATTTCGGAGGAGAGGGCCGGTAGGAAAAATCAAAGGTATCAATAATAACGAGCTTCACTTTCATCCTTGCCGGAAGGATACTCTTTATGTAGACGCTTGCCTGCTGGCCGGGTGATACATCGTCCTTCGTTTCCGCAAGGCCGGCAAGATTCGGTGTCAGTTCCACAAAGACGCCGTAAGGCTCCACCGAGCGGATAATTCCGGCTACGGTTTCTCCTGCGTTGAACTGTGCCACGTTTTCTTCCCAAGTTCCAAGAAGTTCCTTGTGGCTAAGAGTGATGCGTCCGTTTTCAATGGATTTTATAACCACGCGGATGTCCATACCCACCGAGAAACGCTCTCGAGGGTGGTCGATTCGAGAGACGGAGATGGAGTCAATTGGAAGCAGGGCCACAATCCCACAGCCGATATCTGCAAATGCGCCGAAGCTTTCCAAATGCGTGATTCTTGCATCTATAACATCACCGGGCTGCAGCTTGGATATCTTCTCTTTTTGGCATTTTTCCTGAGCTGCCCGCCTAGAAAGAATCGCACAAAGCGAGCCGTCCGGCTTTTTTTCAAAGCCGGTTACAATAAAGCAGACCGGGTGGTTAACCCGAGAAATAATAGCAATATCCCGCACTTTTCCTTCCCGAATACCGATTGCTCCTTCTTCGCGGGGAATTATGCCTTGCATAGAACCAAGGTCTACAATAAGATTATGAGCTCCGTCACAGACAATAGCGCGGCCTTCCAATATTTTCCCCTCACGGCAAGCGTCGTTCAGTGCTGAGAAACTCTGCGTTGCCATGCGGTTTTCCAGTGTGTCAATGTTCCATCCCTCCGGGTAATATTCAAACATTTCCTTCCCTCCTTTTTTCGTCGTTTCATCTATATGCGGTAAAATGAGAGGTAATTCGTTTCCCGGGAATTAAATGATTTGGCATTATTTTCAAAGCGCTTGATTCCGAACAGCTTGTATTATAGAATTAGAACAGCCCAAATAATCTGAAATCTGGAGGATCCTCTACATTATGAAAGTCAGAAAACTCATTCTTAGCCTAATTCTTGCAGTGGTAATTTCTGCTGGGTGCTGTGCATGTTCTTCTAACTCCTCAGTGAGGAAAGATGATGGCAAAAAAATCGGCTACCAGCTCGAAGCTCCTGCAGAAGGTGAGGAAATAGCAGTTCTGACAACGAGCATGGGAACAATAAAAATTCGCCTTTTTCCGGAGGCGGCGCCAAAGGCGGTTGAGAATTTCAAAGGATTGATTCGGAAAGGCTATTACAACGGGGTTACGTTTCACCGTGTTATCGAAGACTTCATGATTCAAACGGGGGATCCTACCGGAACAGGAGCCGGCGGAGAAAGCATTTGGCAGGAGCCCTTTGAGGACGAGTTCAATTCCAACCTGCTGAATCTCCGCGGCGCTGTGGCAATGGCTAACTCGGGGAAGAATACAAATGGAAGTCAGTTCTTCATCAACCAAGCCAGTGCGGACACCTTTGGAGGATGGGATCAGTACGAACAGGCATATTCGTATATGAAACAGTCAAAAATGACCGTAGATTCCTTTGTGACTCAATACGGAAGCACTTGGCTCGATATGGACAAAGTAACCGATGAGTACCGTGAAATTTACGAAAAGAACGGCGGAAATCCTTACCTTGACGGCTACTATAATATCGCCGGAAAGGGTCATACGGTGTTTGGTCAGGTCTTTGAAGGTATGGATACTGTGGACAAGATTGCAGCTGTCCGTGTTGATGCCCAAAACAAGCCCGTCAAAGAGGTTATCATCAACAAAGCAACCATTGAGAAATATAAGAAGTGATTATCGGAAAACCATCCCCATGGCTTGACAAAATGAGACAAAAAGCGATATAATTATCAGTATGTGTGTTGAGAACACGAATGGATTGAATGAGGATGGTGGGCATTATGTCAGCTAAATTTGTTTTCGTGACCGGCGGCGTTGTTTCGGGACTCGGAAAGGGCATCACTGCAGCTTCACTGGGCAGACTGCTGAAGGCTCGGGGACTTCGCATCACGATGCAGAAGTTTGACCCTTACCTTAATGTAGACCCGGGGACGATGAATCCATTTCAGCACGGCGAGGTGTTCGTGACCGACGATGGTGCAGAAACTGACCTTGACCTTGGTCACTATGAACGCTTTATTGATGAGAATCTCACTCAGAACAGCAACGTCACTTCCGGAAGAATTTACTGGAATGTGATTCAGAAAGAGCGCAATGGTGATTACGGCGGCGGCACCGTCCAAGTAATTCCGCATATTACGAACGAAATAAAAGAGCGCATCTATGAAGGAAAAGAAGACGTTGATGTTGCAATTATCGAAGTCGGCGGAACGGTCGGTGACATCGAAAGCCAGCCGTTTCTCGAAGCAATTCGTCAGTTTGCAACGGAGGTCGGCCGTTCCAATTGCTTATTCATTCATGTGACTCTTGTCCCTTATTTGAGTTGTTCTCACGAACATAAATCTAAGCCGACACAGCACAGTGTGAAGGAACTGCTTTCAATCGGCATTCAGCCGGATATTATTGTCCTTCGCTCAGAGCGTGAAGTAGGGGAAGATATTAAAAAGAAAATTGCTCTGTTCTGCAATGTCGAAGAAAACTGCGTTATTGAGAATCTTGATTTGCCCCTCCTTTATTCTGTTCCGCTCGCTCTTCGGGAAGAACGTCTTGACGATATCGTCTGCAAGCGTTTTGGCCTTGACACGCCGGGACCGGATCTTTCTGAATGGATTTCAATGGTCAATACGGCAATGTCTTTGACTGACAGTGTAACCATCGCACTTGTTGGCAAATACGTTAACCTGCATGATGCCTACCTCAGTGTTGCGGAAGCTTTGACCCACGGCGGGATCGGCAACAACGTAAAGGTTAATATTAAATGGGTCGATTCGGAAGACATTGAATCCGGTTCAGTCGATGAAATCCTTGCTGATGTCGATGGTATCCTTGTTCCGGGCGGATTTGGTCAGCGCGGAATTGAAGGAAAGATAAAGGCAATTGAATATGCGCGTGTCCACGGTATTCCGTTCCTCGGAATCTGCCTTGGTATGCAACTTGCTCTTGTTGAAATTGCCCGTAATGTCCTTGGCCTGAAGGATGCAAACTCTGCTGAATTTGATCCGCAAAGCAAAAACTGCGTAATTGACTTGATGCCGGAACAAAAAGATGTTCAGCAGCTGGGCGGAACCATGCGTCTCGGAAAATATCCCTGCAAGCTCTTGCCTGATTCCAAAGCTTACAAACTCTACGGAGGCTCAACGCTAATTTATGAGCGCCACCGTCACCGTTTTGAGGTGAATAACGATTACCGTGAGAGATTTGAACAGGCCGGTGTTGTGTTCAGCGGTCGTTCTCCGGACGGACGCATTGTTGAAATGATGGAACTTCCGAGCCACATGTGGTTTTTGGGTTCACAGTTCCATCCGGAATTTCGTTCTCGTCCCAATCGTCCCCATCCTCTTTTCAAAGGGCTTATTGCAGCGGCAAAAGAGTACAGGAAAAAGAATAGTAATGAGCAGTTGAAGCTTGACTAAGAAAAATCAAAGGTCTCGGGCAAAAGCCCGGGACCTTTTTTGCATGTTCTGCATAAACTATTAAGTTGAGCTTTCTGGCGAATTCTGTTTCGGGGCTCCGTCGGTTTCATAATAATCCGAATATAGGGAGAATTGATTTTTGCCGTTTTGCTTTGAATGATATAACGCCATGTCCGCTTTTTTGAAGAGTTCAGCAAAGTTTGTACCGTCACTCGGGTAAAGGGACACACCAATGCTGCTATGTACTTGGTAAGAAGCATCATCAAGTTTGATTTCACAGAAAGCAGAACTAATGGAGCGAAGCTTCTCAAGCAGCACATCCTTGCCCGCTATATTTTTCATAAGGACGAGAAATTCGTCGCCGCCGACGCGCCCGACGATATCAGAAGAACGAAAAAGCCGTTGGAGTTGCTTAGAAAAACAGATGAGAGCGGCATCTCCTTGAGAATGACCATACGTATCGTTGATTGACTTAAAATTATCAATGTCTAGCATAATGACCGCATGCTGCACGTTTTTGCCGTTTTCGCTAAGGTACTGATTAATTAAGGCTTCTGTTACTTTCCGGTTGAATAGGCCGGTCAAGCTGTCTTTTTGGGATTCATTGAACATTTTAATTTCTTGCTTTTTGCGTTCGTCAATGTTTTTGACATACCCTATGATTTTCAGACCGGTCTGTGAACTCGAATACAAGAAAACGACGGAAGCTGAATGCCAGATCCAACGGCCATCCGGAGACGCCAAACGGTATTCCACGGAAACCTCAGGGGAGTGAGCACGGTGAAATGCTTTTAACAGACCGTTTCTGGATAATGTCTCCACGAAGGCTTGTGTATCTTCCGGATGGACAGAGTTGGCTGCGATGGCAGAAATAATGTCATCGTAAATCTTTGTTTTCACATAAGGGAAATTAGCGGAATATTTTTCAAAACCATAAAGCAGGCGGTTGTGCGTCAAATCAGCTTCAAAAATACGCTCGCAAGTCAGCTCCAAGGCGGAACGATAGATCTTCTCATTTTCATACAGCTGATTCTGCAGAATCCGGTTTTCCGAAAGCTCGTCCATCTGATTTTCAACGCAGCTCATGAGCTGATTGTAGATAAGGCTGATTCCCTTTAAAGATGATTTGTTATTGCACACAAAACGGGCCTTATAATCGCCGTTTATGGCGCGACGAATTGCATTGATAAAATCATTGCGCGGTTTAAGCTCAAAAGCGGCCGTGTCAAGAAAATTTCGCAAAATCCATCTATGCCGTCAGTTTGCCAGTAGCTAGCTGGCAGAATGTTGTTGCATCAGTTCCATCTGGAATAGGTGCTCCATGTTGAGATAACGCTTCGTTCCCCATGCAGAAGCTGCCACATAACGAAGTCGTGCACAGACCAGCATCAAAGCACTATTGCCATCCGGGAAAGCACCAATTGCTTTCGTTCGGCGTTTAATCTCTCGATTGATGCGTTCGGTTACATTATTCGTACGAATTCTGGTCCAGTGCTCTGTTGGAAAGTCCATGTAAGTTAGAGTTTCATCAACACTTTCTTCGACCTTTTTAGCTGCCGCAGACAATTTCATTTCACGAAGTTTAGCTGCAACTGAAGCAGCTTTTTCGCGGGCAGCTTCTTTACTTTCCTGGGCATGAATTGCTTTGAGCATTAACGTGACTGAGCGCATTTTGTTTTTCGGTGTAACACGAAAGATATTGCGATAAAAGTGAACGGTACAACGTTGATATTTGGCATCGGGGAAGACTTCTGGAATGGTTTCTAACATTCCAAGACACTTATCTCCAATAATAAGGCGAACGCCCTTTAATCCGCGTTCTTTTAGGCCGACAAAGAAGTTTTTCCAACTTTCTTTATCTTCCTTCATACCTTCCGCAGCGCCAATGATTTCTCGATATCCATGACGGTTTACGCCAATGGCAACGAGTACAGACACATTCTGTATTTCGCCACCCCAACTGCGCTTGAGATAAATACCATCAACATAAACGTACGGATACTCCTCTAAAAGAGGACGTTGACGCCATTGTTCAATATGTCCATAGGCTTTTTTGTTAAGATTACTAATTGTTCCCGGAGACACCTTTGTACCCCAGAGAGCCTCAGTGATATCTTCCACACGGCGTACTGAAACACCTGCGAGATACATCTCAATCAGCGCTTCTTCTACAGAGCATTCCCGCCGTTTGTAGCGTTCAATAATGGCTGTCTCAAACTGGATACCCTTCAGCTTTGGAACCCTGAGTTTTACATTTCCGGATGTCGTAGAAAAGTTTCGCTCATAATGGCCGGAGCGATACCCCTTTCGGTCGCCAGAGCGTTCATATCGCTCGGCATTAACAAGCTCATCAGCTTCATGGTCGAGTAGTGCATTCAGTGTTTCTTCCACACTACTACGGACAAGATCTTTAAGATTATTCTTTATCAGGTCTTCGTTTAGTTGTATAATATTATCAGACATAGTTTATTGCCTCCTTGGTAGATTTTGTATGGTAACTTTATTTTACCGACGGCAATCGACTATGTCTACTTTTTTGCTTCAATTAATTTTGCGAAACTTATTATACGTTATCTCAAAAGCGCGAAACATAAGTGCTTGAACGCATATCATGATGAAAAACGATATAAAAATGTCAAAAAATGTAGGGCCTTGACTAAATCCAAGGGTGGACATCCATAAAACGACAAAAAAAGAGAGATAGGAAAGAAAAAGCTGCAAATGCCTTTGTACCCTCAATCCTATCCCACCTTTCTCAATCTGTGCTTCGTGAATGAAATACAAACCGCAAATTAAACATAAAAGCCTGTAAATTTTAGTATATTATACCACGAAATACACAAAAAAGTAAGATTTATTTGGATAATATTGTATTTTTCGAGAATATTGTATTGCACTTAATTCGGCTGATTTTGCTGCTCGAGTTGTTTATTTAGGTTTTCACGCGCCACAGCAAGCATCAGTTTAATCCTGTTTTCTTGATTGACTCTTGTTGCACTTGGGTCGTAATCAATTGGGACAATATTCGATTTTTCATTAATTGCCTTGATGCGATGAATCATACCTTTTCCGGAGATGTGGTTTGGCAGGCAACCAAACGGCTGAGCGCAAACGATGTTTTCATAGCCTTCTTCTGCAAGCTCCAGCATTTCGGCTGTCAGGAGCCAGCCTTCACCCATTTTGTCGCCATAGCCGATTACGCCGTTTATAAGGCTTTTTGTGTGAGCATAAGGCTGCGGAGCGTGGTATCTCGGTTCGCTTTTGATTGCTTCAATTAACGTATCCTGCATCTCGAGCAGATATTTCATCAGAAGATTGACAAAGAAATATTTAATCGGGTTGCCGCCGTAAAGCTTAATATCTTCGAGGCGGTTGTCAACCTTGAACAGTGCGAAGTTTATTAGACCGGGAACATTGACTTCACAATCCTGTCCGCGTAGAAAATCTTCTAGGTTGTTGTTGCCGAGGGAGGAGTACTTAACATAAATCTCTCCGACGACGCCAACTTTGACTTTCGGAACCTTTTTAATCTCAATGGAGGCGAAATCTTTTACAATACGGAACAGAATTTCCCTTTGCTGTTTTCTGGAAAGGGCTTTGCCGTGGTTAAACTGGTCGGTTAGATAATTGCTCCACTTCTCGACCATTTTGTTGCTGTCGCCTTTATGAACTTCATAGGCTTCCGTCTGATTGCGAAGCAACATCAGTGCGTCCCCGTAAACCATTGCGGCAACAAATTTGCGAATCATGGAAAGAGTGATATGGAATCCCGGGTTATGCTCCAGGAAAGAGAGGTTCATCGAAATAACGGGCACTTGCTCCAAACCTGCCTTTTTTAACGCTTTGCGCAGCAGGTGTATGTAATTGGAAGCACGGCAACCGCCGCCGGTCTGCGTAATGACAAGCGCTGTTTTGTTGACATCGTATTTGCCGGAGTGCAGCGCGTCAATAAACTGACCGATTACCAGCAAGGCCGGGTAGCAGGTGTCGTTATGAACATATTTTAGGCCCTCTTGCACAACGTTCGGCCCGTCATTTTCAAGCAGCTCAAAATTGTAGCCGCAGTTCCGCAGGACGTTGATGATCAGCCTAAAATGAATCGGTGCCATCATCGGCGCCAGAATCGTATATTCTTTTTTCATTTCCTTTGTAAAAAGGAGACGGCCAGTTTTGTCATAAACTAATTTTGCCAAGAGAAACTCCTCATTTCTCAAGCGCTGCAAAAAGGCTGCGAAGCCTGATTTTGACGGCGCCAAGATTTGTTATTTCATCAATTTTGATTTGGGTATAGATTTTGTTTTTTTCCTCAAGAATTCGGCGGACTTCATCGGTGGTAATCGCATCGACGCCGCAGCCGAATGAGACAAGTTGTACCAGGTTCATGTCTGGCTGGTCGCCGATGTATTTTGCCGCCGCATAAAGTCTCGCGTGATAAGTCCATTGGTTTAGGACTTTTGTTGGGAACTTCTTCACCCTAACACTGACAACATCTTCCGAAATCACAGCAGCACCAAGACTGGTTATCAGCTTGTTGATGCCGTGGTTGATTTCCGGGTCCAAATGATATGGTCTGCCGCTCAAAATGATGATTGGCATTCCGCGTTTTCGGGCCTCATCAATCATTTGACTGCCCTTTTTGCGGATGTTTTTCATGTATTGGTCGTAAGCCTTGTATGCATCAGAAGCCGCATCGTGAACTTCGGCAAAAGTGATATCGGGAAAACTGCACTGCAGAATCGCAGTCATTTTTCTCGGGAAATCATGCTTGCGGTGAATTCCGACGTATTCGTGAATCAAATTGATGCCGTCTAGGTGCATATTTGCGCTGATGACTTCGGGATAATAGGCAACAACAGGGCAGTTGTAATGGTTGTCGCCGAGATGTTCGTCAAAATTATATGACATGCATGGGTAGAAGATATTCTTGATGCCTGCGTTGATCAATGCCTGCACATGCCCGTGCATCAGCTTGGCAGGGAAGCATACCGTATCCGATGGAATCGTTGCCTGACCCTCAATATACAGCTCGCGGTTTGAAAGGGGAGAGAGAACTACTTCAAAGCCTAGCTTTGTGAAAAATGTGTGCCAGAACGGAAGCAGCTCGTACATGTTCAGCCCCATGGGAATACCGATCTTTCCGCGCGGTCCCATTGCGGGCATATAAGAACGTAGCAGCTTCAATTTGTAGGCGTACATATCCAGCTCGGTACCGCCGGAGCGTTTGGTCACAGGCTTCTCACACCGGTTTCCGCCGATGAATCTCCGGTTTCCGCCGAAGATATTGATGGTCAGGCGGCAGTGATTGTTGCAAAGTCCGCAGTTTGTAACTTTAACCTCGTGTTTGAAATTCTCGAGTTCTTCCAGACCGACCAGTGAGCTCTTGCCGGTGGATTTACTCATGGCGTAGATTGCCGCACCGTAAGCACCCATCAGGCCGGAAATGTCAGGCCGTGTTACTTCGACGCCAAGCTCTTTTTCGAAGACACGCAGAACGGCGTCGTTGAGGAATGTTCCGCCCTGCACAACGATGTTTTGTCCAAGCTCTTTGGCGTTTGGAACACGAATGACTTTGTAGATGGCGTTTTTCACAACGCTTACGGAAAGACCGGCACTGATATCCTCCGTAGTAGCTCCGTCCTTCTGTGCCTGCTTCACCTGAGAATTCATGAATACCGTGCAGCGCGAACCGAGATCTACCGGATGCTTTGCGAAAAGGCCAAGCTTTGCAAATTCGGCAATATCATAGCCAAGAGTGTTGGCAAATGTCTGCAGGAAAGAACCGCATCCAGAGGAACATGCTTCGTTTAAGAAAATGTTGTCGATTGCACCATTGCGGATTTTGAAGCACTTCATGTCTTGGCCGCCGATGTCGATGACAAAATCCACATTCGGGCGGAACCGCTTGGCAGCGGTGAAGTGCGCAATTGTCTCCACAATGCCGAAATCAATGCCGAATGCGTTTTTCAGCAATTCTTCTCCGTATCCGGTTACAGCACTGCTTTCTATGGTAATGTTCGGGTAATTGCGGTAAAGGTCGAGAAGATAGTCTTTGATAATTGGGATGGGGTTGCCGGAATTGCTGCGGTAAAGTGAACTCAGAATTTCTCCATCTTTTCCGAGAAGCACTGCCTTCACCGTTGTGGATCCAGCATCTATGCCGAGAAATGCGTTTCCATTATATGTATTAATATCACCGCGGGGAGCCTTGCACTGCTCATGACGGCGGCAGAATTCTTCATACTCTTCTTGACTTGTGAAGAGTGGCGGAATCGAAAGGAAATTTCCGCTTGAGCCGTATTTCTGGATGCTTTCCAGAGCTTGGTCTAGGTCTATTTCCTCGGCACTACAGTAAGCCGCGCCCAAAGCAACAAAGTAGAGAGAATTCTCCGGGCACACCCCAGTTACCTTCAGTAAACGGTCGAAACTTGCACGCAGTTCAGAAAGAAAAGTAAGCGGTCCACCGAGGTAAAGCACTTTACCTTTAATGGGTCGCCCTTGTGCCAGACCGGCAATTGTCTGGTTTGCCACCGCGGCGAAAATACTGGCTGAAATATCTGTTTTGCGCGCTCCTTGGTTCAGAAGAGGCTGTATGTCAGACTTAGCAAAAACGCCGCATCTTGAAGCGATGGTGTAGATTTTTTCATATTGCTTCGCGAGTTCGTTCATTTCTTCAAGATTCACGTTCAGCAAAGTCGCCATCTGGTCGATGAATGCTCCGGTTCCGCCAGCACAGGAACCGTTCATGCGTACTTCCGTTCCGCCAGTGAGGAAAAGTATCTTTGCATCTTCGCCGCCGAGCTCAATAATGACATCGGCATCGGGAACCAGCCGCCCAACTGCAATGCGGGAAGCGTAGACCTCCTGAACAAACGGAAGGTGGCAAGTCTGAGAAATGCCCATACCGGCTGAACCGGAAATGGTAAGCATTGCCTTGTCACCGTGAATGATTTCTGTTTTGATTTTTTGCAGAAGTTCAGTCATCTTTTCCGTGATTTTGGAAAGATGCCTCTCATATGATTTGTACAAAATATTGCAATCGTCGTCAATGACGACACATTTTATAGTGGTTGAGCCTATATCAAGTCCGACTTTCATTGCGAAACCTGCCAATCATAAAAATAACATTGTTAACTATTAATTGTAGTTTCCAAGAAGACTACTGTCAAGAGCTTGGGGAAAATTCCAGCTACTTGTGTTTGATAAGGCAGAATGATAAAATAGGTAAAAATTGAATGAGGCGATGTAAATTGCAGCTCAATCACATGATTGACCTTGACCAGTTGACAGTGCCGGAGATTGAAGAACTCATTCATCTCGCCAATGACATTCGTTCAAATCCATGGGCGTATCGGGAATCTTGCCGTGGGAAAATCATGGCAACGCTTTTCTATGAGCCGTCTACCAGAACAAAAATGTCATTTCAAACCGCAATGTATCGGTTGGGCGGGGAAGTAATTGGGTTTGACAATCCCGGCAATTCTTCTGTTTCAAAAGGGGAAAGCCTGAAGGATACCATTACGGTCATCGGCGGATATGCGGATTTAATCGTCATTAGGAATCCATGGGAGGGTGCCGCTGCAGCAGCCTCACTTTATTCTGGAGTCCCAATTATCAATGCGGGCGACGGCGGGCACCTACACCCGACGCAGACACTTACAGACCTTGTTACGCTATATAATGAAAAGGGGCGTCTTGATCATTTGTGCATCGGGCTGTGCGGAGACCTGATGTATGGGAGAACGGTTCATTCACTCATTAAGACAATGACACGGTTCGAGGGGAACTCATTTGTTCTGATTTCCACTCCGGAACTTGCATTGCCTCAGTATGTAAAGGATATCATGGATGCAGCAGGATGCAAATACCGTGAAGTTTCCTCTCTAGAAGAGGCAATCCCTTCCCTGGACGTTTTGTATATGACGCGCATCCAGCAAGAACGCTTTCCCAGCCGTGAAAGTTATGAATCTCAGAAAGGCGTGTTCGTTCTGGATAACAAAAAGCTGTTGGCTGCAAAAAAGGACCTGAAGATATTGCATCCGCTGCCGCGCGTGGATGAAATTGAAGTAAGTGTTGACGATGACCCACGTGCAACTTATTTCCGTCAGACGGTGTACGGAGTGTATGCGCGAATGGCCTTGATTCTCACAATTTTGCGGGGAGCTAATATCGGAGTTCCGAAAAAGGCCAAGACATCGACACATCCGTATCATTGCACCAATCCCCGCTGCATTACGCAGACAGAACACTATCTGCCGAATCTGTTTACAGAAGCAGGCGGCATGATAACTTGCGTTTATTGCGACGGCAGAACGCTGATTTGAGTTGCAGGCGCGGTACTTGTCAACTTAACAACACAATAGTATAATATTAAACTAGCTGTTTTACAGCCTTCAAACAAGGAATAAACTGGGAGGAACTCTTTATGTCAGGCCATTCAAAATGGAACAATATCAAGCGAAAAAAGGAAAAGACAGACAGCGCCAGAGCGAAAATTTTCACAAAAATCGGACGTGAGCTTGCTGTTGCGGTTAAAGAGGGCGGCGGACCGGATCCGGTTGCTAACTCCCGGCTGAGAGATTGCATTGCGAAAGCTAAGGCCGCAAATGTGCCGAACGAAAACATAGAGCGCATTATCAAGCGTGCTGCCGGAGACGGTGACGACACGAAATATGAGAATATTACTTATGAAGGGTATGGCCCGAACGGTATTGCTCTGATTGTGGAAACACTGACGGACAACCGTAATAGAACAGCCGGAGACCTTCGCCATTATTTTGATAAATTCGGCGGCAACCTTGGAACAACCGGTTGTGTTTCTTTCCTGTTCAACCGCAAAGGTGTTCTCGAAATCGAGCGTGAAGGGCTTAATGAAGATAAGGTTATGGAAGATGCCCTGGAAGCTGGCGCTTCTGATTTTCAGGCAGATGATGATGTATTTACCATTTACACCGAGCCTGACGATTTCAGCGGAGTCCTTTCAGACCTGCAGGACAAAGGTTATGAGTTCGTCACGGCAGAAATTCAAATGGTGCCTTTAACCTATAATAAGCTAGAAGATCAAGGCGCAATTTCCAATATGCAGCATCTTTTGGATGCTCTCGAAGATAATGATGACGTGCAAAATGTGTGGCATAACTGGGACAATAGTGATATCGAAGAGGAATAAAACTTATTTCCAGCCTAACTGGAATGTACTTATGTAGGAAAAATTTCCCCAAAAAATGGATAATAATATACCGGCGGAGCAAAATAAAGTGAACCTTTATTTCAGTTCGGAGGCTTGTGTATGACCGAATTCAGCAATCTATGTATGTACTGTATGTCCGACATGCAGGGGAAAGATGTTTGCCCGGTTTGCGGTCATCGGAAAGGCGAGCCGCAGATTGCGGGTGCATTGCCGTATGGAACAACGCTTCAGAAACGTTATTCGGTGGGACGTGCTCTGCGGAGCAACGGCGAAGGGTTCACCTATATCGGAATAGACAATGTCCTAAATATACGCGTTGAGATTCATGAATTTTATCCTGCTTCCATTGCTGAAAGGAAAGAGGACGGCAAATCCGTCCGAATTCTCGGCGGAAGTGAGCTCCCGTTTCAGGAGAACCTTACGGAGTTCCTCCGCTATTCTCGTGAAATCGCGCATATGCGTGAGCTTTCCGCAATTATTCAGATTTACGACATTTTTGAAGAAAACGGCGTTGCCTACACGGTTTCCGAATGGAATGACAGCATTACGCTGCGCTATTTTGTAAAGCGCAGCGGCGGTCACGTTAGCTGGAATGTCGCACGCCAGCTCTTTATGCCGGTTTTATCTGCTCTTAAAGAACTTCATGCTCATTCAATTCTGCATCTCGGCATTTCTCCGGATACATTGATGATTATGCGTGACGGGAAAATGAAACTCGGTGGATTTTCCATTGCCGCAGTGCGCCAGATGGACACCGATTTACCTCCCGATCTCGCGCCGGGATGTGCTGCAATCGAGCAGTATGTTATGGGTGACAAGCCAAGCGAAGCCACTGACGTTTATGGCTTTGCTGCCTCACTTTTCTTTGCATTAACCGGCCAGCTTCCGCCGGAAGCTCCGAGACGCCGCACGGATGCGCGTCTATTGATTCCAAATTCCATTATGCATAGCCTGCCGCCGTATGTGGTTTCTGCAATAGCAAATGCTCTGCAGGTTGATCCTGAAAAACGTACGCAGAGTTTTGAACGCCTGCGGGAAGAAATCACTGCAGCGCCTAGCGTGGCGGCTGCCCTTGAGTCAAGTCAGAGATTTGACCGAATTGCCGCAGTTGAGCCAAGAAACTCGGAAAAGGCAGAGAAGGAAAAGCCGGAGAAAAAAGAAGTCTCAGGCTTCGTTTGGGTCATTTCTTCGTGCCTTGTGATGCTTGTTATTTTTGTCGCGATTGCAATTGTTTGGATGAATAACAAAGGCATACAGAGTCGCGTAGCGCAGGCTTCCGTATCCAGCGCGGTTTCTCAGGAAAGTTCGCAGATTGTGTCGTCGAACGCAGAAAGCGCAATTGATCAGATTACAGTTCCCAATCTTGTGGGAAAGGATTATAACGAACTTGTAGCCGCGCAATCCGCGGCTGATTCTGATCAGGATTATAATATTGCTGAGACTAGTACGGAGTTCAGCGATACGATTGAAGAAGGAAAAATCATCTCCCAGGACCCGAAACCCGGAACAAAAATGCAGCGCGGTTCCACGATTGTGGTAGTAGTCAGCCAGGGTGCAGCAGTCCGCACATTGCCTGCAATTACGGGGAAGGCTTTGAACGAAGCCTCTGCCTTGGTTACGTCCGCTGGCTTTGTTCCGATTCAAGGTTCTGAGTACAGCGATAAGATTCCAAAAGGATTGGTAATCGGGTATAAAGATGTTAAAGCAGGCAGCCAGATGGCTTACGGCTCTACCGTAACGATTTTGGTAAGTTTGGGACCTAAGCCGGCTTCTCAGATACAATAAAAACCGAATCTCTATCATCCGGGACGTTGTCCCGGATTTTTTTATATTTTTTTCAAAACGGTCTTGACAATGAAAAATAATCATGTATTATTGTATTAAGCACTTAGTACAATAAGACAATAATACAGAGGGGCGATAAAATGAGCGAAACTGTAATCCAGACAAAAAATATCACAAAAAGATATGGAAAGTTCGCGGCAGTGTCGGATTTAAGCATTCGAGTCAACCGCGGTGATATTTATGCGCTTGTGGGTCAGAACGGAGCGGGGAAGACTACACTGCTCAAGCTCATCACCGGACTGACGCCGCGTTCAAGCGGAGAACTTGAGCTGTTTGGCCACTCCTCGGAACGTGGGCTTGAAATGGCAAGAAATCACATGGGAAGCATGATTGAAACTCCCAGTTTCTTCCCATATCTTTCCGCAAGAGAAAATTTGGAGTATTATCGTATTCAGCGCGGCGGCAAAAACAAGGGCAATATTGAAAGCGCACTGAGAATTGTCGGGCTCGATAAAACCGGAAACAAAAAGTTTAAGAATTTTTCCCTTGGCATGAAGCAGCGCCTAGGCCTTGCGCTGGCTATCATGGATAATCCGGAAGTTTTGATTCTGGATGAACCGATCAATGGCTTGGATCCAATGGGAATCAAGGAATTCCGCGAAATTATCCTGAAACTCAACAAGGAAAAGAAGACGACAATTTTAATTTCCAGCCATATTCTCGGTGAGCTTTCGCAGATTGCTACCACCTATGGATTTATCAGCAAAGGTAGCCTTGTGGAAGCCATTACGGCTGAAGAGCTGAAAGAAAAATGCCGCACTTACCTGCAGATTGATGTAGATAATGTGCAGCTTGCTTCGGAAATTCTGAGAAACAACTGTTCCTGCGAAAACTTTGAAGTTGTCGGAGAAAATTCGATTCATGTCAATGAAAATTTCGATTCACCGGAACTGTTTGTGAAAGCTCTCGTGGAAGGCGGAGTTGTGGTTTCACAGGTATATCGTGCCGGTATCAGCTTGGAACAGTATTTCATCAAACTGATGGGGGTTGGCCAGAATGCTTAAAATGATTCATGCTGATTTATATAAAACATTTCATCGTGCATATTTCTTTATTATGACGCTTGTTGTTTCTGGACTTTGCGTTGCATTGGTGTTTGCCATGCGAGGTGGTGGGGCTGGAAATTGGACCGGAGCAACAGAACTCGGAGTTGAGCTTTTGGGTTATCCTGTCTTTCTGATTCCGATGCTTACTCAAATCGTTTATGCGGAAGAATTCCGCGACCATACGCTGAAGAATACAATCGCATTCGGAACGAACCGTACAGTACTGTATATTTCAAAATGGCTGACGACAATTATTCTGGGTGTAATTATGGCAGCAGTCGTTCTGTTCTTCTTCTTTGGCTGCGCTGCCCTGATTCTTCCAAAAGATTCGGATTTCACATGGGATTTCATGAAAGTGTTCTTTGAACGTTTCGGAGCTTCCTGCTTGGTTTATATTGCCGCAATTTCCATGTCCATTTTTTTCATTCAACTTTTCAATAAAAGTACGCTTGCAATCTTTTTCTACTATGGTGGCTTCTATTTTACTGACCTGATTTTAACTCTGATTAAATGCGATAAGGGAATTGATTATCTTCTGAAAACGCAAATGTCAGCCATTATTTCAAAACCGGTTGATCAGTTTCGTGATCCAATTGTCATAACTCTTGTAACCATGGCGGTGTTTTTTGTTGCCGGAATTGTTTTCTTCCGGAAGAAGGACTTTTCATAATACTTCTCAAATGATTCACAAAAGAAAGCAAAGGTGACAATATGTCGTGGGACTTAAAATCCGATCGTCCGATTTATACCCAGTTAATTGAACAGATCCAGCTAATGATTGTCTCAGGCGTTTATCCGGCAGGGGCAAAGCTGCCGTCAGTGCGTGAAATGGCAGCGGATGCTGCAGTTAACCCAAACACAATGCAGCGAGCCTTGTCACAGCTAGAGGCAGACGGACTTTTGTATTCCCAGAGAACTAGCGGGAGATTTGTGACAGAGGATGTGGATAAGATCATGCAGATCAAGAACGGTCTTGCGGTTGAAGTAATCCATGAATTTCTCAGGAAAATGAATCAGCTCGGTTATGACACACAGCAGACAATCAACCTACTAAGCAGCATCATGAAGGAGGAAGAGAACCTTGGAGAACAACAGCATAGTTGAGTGCAAGAACCTGACCAAGATTTTTCCGGGCTGCATGGCGTTGGCTTCGGTCAATCTGTCCATTCCGAGAGGGAAAATTGTTGGTCTCCTTGGCCCGAACGGCAGCGGAAAGACAACCCTCATTAAGCTGATAAACGGCTTAATTACTCCTACTTCGGGAGAAATTACCGTGAACGGAATGAAACCCGGGGTGGAATCCAAGAAAATCATTTCTTATCTACCAGAACGCACATACCTGAATGACTGGATGTCCGTTCGGAACATGATTGACTTTTTTGGGGATTTTTACGAGAATTTCGACAAGGTAAAAGCTTACGACATGCTTCAGCGTCTGAACATCAACCCGAATGACCGATTAAAAACGATGTCGAAAGGCACGAAGGAAAAAGTTCAGCTTATTTTGGTTATGAGCAGAAACGCGGAACTGTATATTCTCGATGAACCGATTGGCGGCGTTGACCCCGCGGCACGCGACTATATCCTCGATACAATAATCAGCAATTACAGTGAAAATGCTTCGCTGCTGATCTCTACGCACCTGATTACCGATGTAGAAAAAATCCTCGACAACGTAATTTTTATCAACAAAGGAAACATTATACTGACCTCCAGCGTGGATGAAATCCGTGAAAAGGAGAACAAGAGCGTTGATGCGCTTTTCCGGGAGGTGTTCAGATGTTAAGAAAACTTTTGAGATATGAAATTAAGGCAACTCAGCGTATTTTTCTACCAATCTTTGCCTTGATTCTGGTTTGTTCCTTGCTGATTAAGACATTTATTGCCTTGAATTTTGATGATATTTCTAATACAACGGCATTGCCCTTGGTAATCACAGCCTTTGTTTATGCCCTGTCAATTGCGGCATCTTTCGTTATGACACTTGTTGTTACCATTCAGCGTTTCCAGAAAAATCTTCTTGGCGATGAAGGTTACCTCTCGTTTACTCTGCCCGTCAAGGTACACAGTCATATTGACTGCAAAATGATTGTGTCTGTCATGTGGACGATTCTCAGTATGATCGTTGCCTTTGTTTCTGTCCTCATTATCGTTGGCGATAAAGCGACTCAAGATGAATTTATGGAGTTTTGGAAAGATCTAGGACTATTGTTCGGAAATTACGGAGGATGGGCCACATTACTGCTTATAGAAGGTATTGTTTTCTTAATTGTTTCATGTCTTTCTTTTGTCCTTCAAATTTATGCTTCCATTTCGGTTGGAAATTTCAGCAGTAAGCATAAGCTGCTAGCGTCTTTTGGAACGTTTATCGGATTTTCAGTGGTTGAACAAATTGTCCTTTCTTTTCTAATAGGTCTTGATAATAATAACATGTGGATATGGTCACTGGATGGACCGGATGTAATCGGAAAGTTGAGCATATTCTTTGGAATCGCAATTTTATATTGCGCAGTTTTCGGAGTAGCGTTTTACTTTCTTACAAACTGGATTCTCAGTAAAAAACTAAATCTTGAGTGACAGTTTGAATTTTTGGGGCAGGAAACATCTGTTTCCTGCCCCTCAGATTGTCGAAGAACCCATCCAACGCGGTTAAACGAAGGATGGGTTCTCTTGATAATATGCAGGATAGGAAAATAAGCAAAGTAAAATCAATAAAAACCCGGAGGGATGGCCATCCCTCCATTTCCACATTGCCAGCTTTTTGAGATTCATGGCAGCAAACTTAAGCTTAACCCAATTCGTCACTTGAGTTAAGCCCCGGTAGAGCGTGTACCGCATCCCATATTTCACTTTTGCATCGGCGAAGACACGCTCAATGGTTTCTTTTCGTTTTTTGTAAAGCTCTTTGTATTTCGGTGTGTGCCTGATATCTTCCGCAAGCTCCACATAATCCTGCCACACATGCCGCGTTACGGTTTTCGTACAGCTTTTACTCTCGGTGCAGCGAGAACGGAATGGACATTTTTCGCAGATGTAACTCCGGCTTTTGTATTCCCGGTATCCCTCACGGTTGGTTGTTGCATAATGCAGAACCTGATATTCCGGGCAGATCACACAGTCATAATATTCGTCGTATACATACTTCCACCATTCCAGATTTCCTGCTTTGGTCATTGGCCGCTTGTATGCTGTGGAAAGTACCCGCCCGTCGTCAAACACCCGTTTACAGATATGCGGCGTTTTGTATGCGGCGTCCGCCACCACCGTTTCAATTTCAGGAAACCGTTGAGTCACTTTGCCATAGACCGCGTCAAATGCTACACTGTCATGTACGTTTCCCGGAGTCACCTCAACGTCAAGGACAAAATTGTGTTTGTCGCAGGCCGTATGTGCTTCGTAGGCAAAGCACTTCTTGTGTTCTCCCTTTTGGAACAACCCGCTTTCCGGGTCTGTTTTGGACACCATGATTTCTTTTTCCTTCGGCGGTTTCGGAGTACTGTCGAATGGCTTCTTCCCATGATCTTCCCGGTCAGCGTTAACCTCTTCCATTAATTCTGAGGCATATCGCTTTGCCGCCTGAGGAACTGCCTTTTTGATCTTTTTGTTGATGTTGGCGTTTGCTTTGATATGCGTCCCATCCACAAATACTGCTTCCGGCTCCAAATATCCGGCGTAATTTGCCTCCTGCAAAATCCACGAAAACACCTGCTCCACGGTTTCCTCTGTGAACCGGTGCTTAAAATTGTAACTCACAGTGGAGAAATGCGGCAGCTCCTCGTTCAGTGTATATCCCAGAAACCACCGATACGCGATATTCATATTGATTTCCTGCATCGTCCGGCGTAAAGAGGGAATTCCGTACAGATGCTGGATCAGAACAATCTTAAACAGGACGACCGGGTCCACACTAGGACGACCGTTGCCCTCACAATACAAATCTTCTACAAAATCATAAATATGGCTAAAATCTACCGCGCTGTCAATCTTTCGCAGCAGATGATTTCCCGGCACCAATAGGTCTGTATTCACAAATTCCACTGCATCTCTGCGTAGTTTTTCCCGTTCCAGCATCTTTCATCACCTGTCTATATTTTACCATTTTACAACGAAAAAGCCCAGCTTTCACTGGACTTTTTCGACAGGCTGTGGGGCAGGAAACATCTGTTTCCTGCCCCTTTTTTGCATTAATAAAATCGAGTATTGGGTAAATAGAGTGGATTCGCATGTAAATTTGTGATATTATGTTGCACGAGGTGATAAGCCGATGGAAGAACTAGCAATTCAGACAGATCAACTTTCAAAGACATACGACGGAAAAAGCTATGCTCTGAAGGACCTTACCATTGATGTACGTCAGGGAGAGGTTTTCGGCTTTCTAGGACCGAATGGAGCTGGAAAAACCACAACGGTGAAATTGCTCAATGGTCTGCTCAAGCCAAGCAGCGGCTCTTGTTCCGTTATGGGGCTTTCGTCAACGCTGCGTTCGACGGATGTGCACAGCATCTGCGGCGTAATGACGGACAGCAGCAAAATGTATGCTCAAATGACCGGTATGGAAAATCTGATTTTTTTTGCCCAGACTTACGAAATTCCGCTTCCCAAAGCAAAGGAAAGAGCTGAGGAACTGCTCAAGAAAATGGATCTGTGGGATGCGCGTGATAAGAAATTGGGAGCTTATTCTACCGGTATGGCGCAGCGTCTGTCACTTGCTAGGACTCTTGTAAATCACCCGAAAATCCTTTTTTTGGATGAACCGACAAGCGGCCTTGACCCTGAGTCCGCAAAAACGGTAAACAGCCTCATTGCTTCTCTCGCAAAAGAGGAAGGAGTGACCGTTTTTCTCTGTACGCACCAGCTTCGTTACGCGCAGGATATCTGCGGAAGGTATGGCATCATTGAAAAAGGACACCTCTTAACCTCCGGCACTCTGGAATCAATTGCAAAAAGCGCACACATCTTCATGAAAGCGGCTGTGCGTGTCGCAGAAAGCGAAAAAATTGACGGCTTTGAACTCTGTGAGGACGGTTTCTGGAAAACGGATATCCTTCGTGAAGACGATATGCCGCGCCTGCTGAAAAAAATAGTGGACGAAGGGCATGAAGTATATGAAGCATTCATATTGAAACCAACTCTGGAAGATATATATTTCCATTTCGTTCAGAATGAAAATGGGGAGGTTTTACCGTGAAACCGATTTCATTGGCAGAGAAGGCGGTCATTAAAAAGGATTTCCATGAAGTCTGGGACTCGAAGATGGCTCGCGAGACACTTCTCATTGTCCCGATTGTCCTTGTTGTACTGATTCCAATTTTGTTTTTGGTTCTTATCATGAATGTACCAACTAGCCAGGTAAATGGAATTGATACGCTCATGAAGATGGTTCCAAAAGAGATGTCCTATATGGACATTAAACAGTGCAGCTTCTACGTGATGTCGAATGTGATGTTTCCGATGTTTTTCCTGATGATTCCGCTCATGACCTCTACGGTAGCTGCCGCATCCAGTTTTGTCGGAGAGAAAGAACGCCACACGTTGGAAACATTGGTGCTGACTCCTATGTCTTTGCAGAAAATTTTCCGCGCGAAAGTTGCAAGCAGCGTTTTACTTTCTGCAATTGTAACAACGATTTCCTTCCTCATTTTCTCTGTAGTTATTTCCGTTGGAGATATTATGCTCGGACTGCCATTCTTTCTCAACTGGAGCTGGCTGGTCTGCATCTTGTTTTTTGCTCCCGCCGTAACGGTGTTCGGTGTAGTTTTTATTGTGCTTGTTTCGGCAAAAAGCAAAAGCTATATTGAAGCAGTTCAGACCTCAGGTTATATCGTGATACCTCTTATACTACTTTTTATCGGACAGTTCATGGGACTTTTCGTCTTAAATGCAGTTATTTTGCTTTTGATTTCACTTGGAATTATAGTAGTTGATATTATAATTATGTTACTGACTTCCCGTTCGTTTCGGACGGAAAAAATATTAAATTGACTTTGAATTTTTGCACGAAAGGGGGCTGCCTTTATGGCTGCTGACCTGCATTGTCATACAGTCGCATCAGATGGTTCCGCTTTACCCGAAGAAGTTGTAATGATGGCGAAAAAGCGTGGACTTTCCGCCGTTGCCATAACCGATCATGATACTTTTCTTGGTGTAAAGGCTGCCGAAAAAGCCGGTGCAAAATACGGCATTCAGGTATTGCCCGGAGCGGAGTTTTCCTCGCGAGATGCCGAAACCGGTCGAAAAGCTCATATCCTCTGCTATTTCTGTGAACAGCCGGAGAAGTTGGAGGATTTATGTAAAAAGATTTGTGACGCGCGCCGCAAGGCAGGGGAAGCGATGTTAGAAAAAGTTCTTGAACTTTTCCCGATTCCGGCGGAAATGGTTTGGCACGAGGCGAGGGGAAGCGCTTCTTTATATAAGCAGCACATCATGCGCGCTTTGATGAATGCTGGCTATGCACATGAAGTTTTCGGCAGCGTTTTTCATGAACTTTTCTCGCCGGATGGCGGGAAAGCTTATGTAAAAGTCGAGTACCCGGAAGTACATGACGTCATTGAACAGATCCACCGTGCAGGTGGACTTGCTGTCCTGGCGCATCCCGGGGAATATGACAGTTATCGCCTTCTTGAGGAGCTAGCCATGCATCGGACGATTGATGGTGTTGAAGTATGGCACTCAAGGAATAAAGCGGGCGATGAAGAGCGCTTTTTTGAGATTGCTCAGGAGAATGGGCTGGCCATGACAGGCGGTACCGATTTTCATGGGTTAAACACAAAAAAGCCTATGCCGATTGGAACCTGTACGGTATCTGATGCTCAATTAAACGCATTGTTCGAAATTTCCTATCATAATAGAGGAGGACACTAATTTGGAATACCGTTATCGGACAAAAGGTACTTGTTCAAGAGAAATTATCGTTGACTTAGATCATGACATAGTGCGGTCTGTCAAATTTATCGGCGGCTGCGACGGAAATACAAAAGGCATCTGCAGCCTTGTTCAAGGGATGAAGGCGGAAGATGTTATTCAACGGTGTAAAGGCATACGTTGCGGTTTCAAGACCACTTCATGCCCGGACCAGTTGGCTGAAGCTATTTCGCAAGCATTAAACCACAAATCAGGCCTAAATTGAATTGTTATGAACTTGGCTCATTTTTTTAGGCTTACTGGAAAATATTTATTATTGTTAATGGGCGGGTATATAATCCTTTCAAATAAGTAAACACGTATTGGAGTAATAATATGGTTGATAAAAGAAATAATATCATTCACCAGTTGCCACTGATTGTAATCGATATAATCTGTATATATTCTAGCTACTGGATTGCTTTCCTTCTTCGATTTTTATTCGATCCGGTTTTCACCCGTCATAATGTACCGATGTACTACGTAGATGCATTCCGAATCACAATGCCTTGGGTGACTATAATCTGCTTAGGCATATTTGCAGCATTTCGCTTTTACAGCACCATGTGGGAATTTGCCAGTACGGACGAGCTCCTTCAGATTGTAATCGGTACAACCGTAGCATGTGCTGTGGCTACACTTTTTGGCTATTTTGTTTTTCCTGCAATCTTTGTGGATTCCAGCGGCAATAATATCCTGCGTTTCCCACAGTCCGTTTATGTTATGGGTTGGCTGCTAACAATGTTTTTCGTAGGCGGCTATCGCTTCTTAGTTCGTATCCTTCATCGTAAGAAGAACGGAAAATCAAATCGTTCACTCAAAGAGGCCGATAAGCGTGTTATGGTTGTTGGCGCGGGTGAAATGGGTTCCATGGTCATTAAAGAAATGAAAAATGCACCGCAATACACCGGCGTACCGATTATTGCAATCGACGACGACGTAAAAAAACGCGGAACCCGAATTAACGGCGTAAGAGTAGTCGGAGGACGCGAAAGCATTCCCAAAATGGCAGCACATTACCATATCGATGAAATCATACTCGCAATTCCAACGGCCAAACAAGCAGATAAACAGGACATCATCAGAATCTGCTCGACTACGGGATGCCACCTGAAAACAGTACCGGCTCTTTATGAACTTCTGGAGGAAGACGTTAACCACCTTAGGGTGCGTGATGTTGATATCCTAGATCTTCTCGGTCGCGATGAAGTCAAGCTGGACATAAAAGAAATCAGCGGCTACCTGAGAGACAAAACAATCTTAGTGACAGGCGGGGGAGGTACAATCGGAAGCGAGCTTTGCCGTCAGATTGCTTGTTTTCACCCCAAGAAGCTGATTGTTTTTGAAATATACGAGAACAACGCGTACATGCTTCAAGATGAACTGAAACGGCGCTTCCCGTGGCTGGATATGGAAATTGTCATCGGTTCGGTTCGAGACCGTGAAAGGCTTGAGCAAGTGTTCAACTGTTACCGGCCAGACGTCGTTTTTCACGCGGCTGCCCACAAGCATGTTCCGCTCATGGAGCTTAGTCCGGGAGAGGCAGTAAAAAACAATGTCTTCGGAACACTCAATGTTGCACAGGTGTGCGATAAGTTCCATGTTAAGCGTATGGTACTGATTTCCACGGATAAAGCTGTGAATCCGACTAGTATTATGGGTGCCACCAAGCGAATCTGCGAACTTATTATTCAGTATTACAGCCGCCACAGCAAGACCGGTTTCGTTGCGGTACGATTCGGCAATGTTTTGGGAAGCAGCGGCAGCGTCATACCGATTTTCAAACGTCAAATTGCTGAAGGCGGCCCCGTCTTGGTGACAGACCCCAATATTGTGCGCTATTTTATGACGATTCCCGAGGCTGCGCGCCTTGTCATTCAAGCAGGCGGTATGGCGAAAGGCGGCGAGATTTTTGTTCTTGACATGGGTAAACCGGTTAAAATCGTCGATCTTGCCAGAAATCTAATCAGGCTTTCTGGCTATGAGCCGGATGTCGATATCAAGATTGAATTTACCGGCCTTCGTCCTGGCGAAAAGCTGTATGAAGAAATGCTGCTCGATAGCGAAGGCGGCTGTAAGAAAACGGCACACGAACTGATTTATATTGGAAATCCGATTCCGTTCAACGAGGAAACATTCATTGATGATATTGAAGCACTTCGCTCCGTGGTGGGGAAAGATAATACAAAAATGCTTGAAATCATTCATCGACTGGTTCCAACTTACACAGGACATGCCGAGAAAACAGACTTATTGATGCAGAAATCATGAGAGGAGTCGCCCCCGAATGGCGGATGAAAAGCGATTTGCGGTGTTAATCGACGCCGAAAATGTGTCAGAAAAATATATCAAGTATATCATGGATGAAATTTCAAATGACGGAATTGCCACAATTAAGCGCATTTACGGGGATTGGACAAAGCCGAGCATGGCTTCGTGGAAGAATGTTTTGCTTGATAATTCCATTACGCCGATTCAGCAGTATAGCTATACTTTCGGAAAAAATGCCACCGATTCGGCTATGATTATTGATGCCATGGATATTTTGTATTCCGGCAATGTTGATGGCTTCTATATCGTATCTAGCGACAGTGATTTCACGCGTCTTGCTGCCCGCCTTCGTGAGTCTGGAATGATTGTTGTCGGGATGGGAGAGAAGAAGACCCCCAGCCCATTCATTGCTGCATGCAACCGATTTAAGTACTTGGAAGTGCTTGCGCAAGATGGCATTACGGAAAACCAGGCTGTGCAACCTGCTGCTAAGGTTTCCGGCTTAGACCACACTTCGTTAGATGCAGTACGCAACACGGTGCTTACCATTGTCCAGGAGACATCCGACGACGATGGCTGGGCATCGCTCGGAGATGTGGGAAATATCCTGACAAAACGATATCCCGATTTCGATGTGCGCAACTACGGCTTTCGCAAGCTGACACCGTTCATTAAGTCCCTGAAGATTTTCGACATCCGCGCTGTCCGCGGAAAGGATGGACATGTCAGCGTAATGTATGTAAGAGAAAAAGAAAACGAACGTGAAAAAAAAAGCCGGAAGTTAAGCTTCCGGCGTTCTGCTCACTGAACTTTTTTCTGGAACTTTTGAGATTCTGCCACCGCCATTCGGTCGCAACATTCATTCTCCGGGTGTCCGGCGTGGCCTTTAATCCAATTTACGGTAACATGGTGGACGGAAAGCAAATCCAACAGCTTCTCCCAAAGATCGCTGTTGAGTGCCGGCTTCTTGTCGGCCTTGCGCCATCCATTCTTTCTCCAGCTTTCTGCCCACCCTTTTTGAATTGCATCACATACATAGCGGGAATCGCTCGTTAAAATGACTTCACAGGGTTCTTTCAGCTGTGAGAGTGCCGCGATAACGCCGCTCAACTCCATGCGGTTATTGGTTGTTTCCGGGGCACCTCCACTGATTCTCTTTTCGTGCCCGTTATAGCGAAGAATCGCTCCCCACCCGCCGGGACCCGGATTTCCGCTGCAGGCACCATCAGTAAATATTTCAACTTTTTTCATATTTTCCTCCGTAGCATATATCAGTGTTATTCAGTATAGCATGCTTTCTTTCGCATGAAAAGAATGTATATTAAGAAAATTGATTAACATGTTCGCGTAAGGTAATACTATTTTCTGATGAATCGATCTTGCCTTGACAGAAAATACATTTCAGAGTAAGATTAAACATATCTTACCGGGTAATTCCAGACTTATAATTTAGGCTGTTTACGTTTTGTGCGGTTGCGCAAAAAGTATCACAATATAAAAAAGACAGAATTCCACGAGGCCCGTTTGCCTCCAGAGAGATTCCTGCCAATATTTAAATGGAGGTCATTTTGTGACAGAAAAAAAACAAAATATTTTACCGGAGCGCGGGAACGCGGCAATGCCACAGGCCGAGATGGGGAACGGAACACATACCATCGGCCTTTATGAGAAGGTGGAAGTGCCGAAACACCGTGTTGGCCAAGTGCGCTCAAAACGCCGCCAGCCTAAGGCGGAAGCGGCGGAAAGCACGTCTGCGAATGAAAACAGTTCTGCAGACCAGGAGCGTCAGCCCAGTAGGCGCCGTCAGTCTTCCAAAGTTTCCGTTGTGCAAGCACAGTTGAAGGCACAAACCGTTTCCGAGGTAACCGCTGTGCAGAATACGGCGAAACCGGAGCAGAGTGCGCAGAAGAACACCGAAAAACGTTCGGGTCAGCACTCCAAATCTGCGAAGAAAGCGCCGCAGAAACCGCCAATCCGCGTTTATTTTCTCGGTGGTTTGAACGAAATCGGAAAAAACTTCACGGTGTTTGAATGCTTGGATGACATGATCATCGTGGATTGCGGTATGGCATTCCCGGACGATGATATGCTTGGCGTTGATCTCGTTATTCCGGACTTTACTTTTGTAGAACGGAATGCAGATAAGATTCGGGGAGTTGTGCTGACGCATGGCCATGAAGACCATATCGGCGCGCTTCCGTATCTGCTGGAAAAATTCAATTTTCCGATTTACGGAACAAAATTTACCCTTGCACTGGTCGATAGCAAGCTAAAAGAGCATGGCCTTTCCGGCAAAGTCAGAGCGATCAGCGTACGTCCAGGCGAGCATATCCGCCTTGGCTGTATGGATGTCGAATTTGTTCATGTAAACCATTCCGTGCCGGATTCCGTTGCGCTGGCCATTCATTCGCCGGCAGGTACACTCGTCCATACGGGTGACTTTAAGATTGACTGCACTCCGGCACTCGGCGAAATGATTGATCTTGGCCGCTTTGGGCAGCTTGGCAAAGAAGGCGTTCTTGCCATGTTATGCGATTCCACCAATGCCGAGCGCGAGGGATATACCAAATCGGAAAGTAAAGTTGACAGCTCGTTTGATATGTTGTTCAAACGCGCAGAGAACAGCCGCATTATCATTGCTACGTTTGCTTCCAATGTCAGTCGCGTGCAGCAGATTATAAATTGTGCGGTTAAATATGGGCGCAAGGTCGCGCTTTCCGGGCGCAGCATGGTCAATGTCATGAGCGTCGGCGTTGAGATGGGGTATCTCGATGTCCCGAAGGGGACGCTGATTGATATTGACATGATTAATCGCTACCCGAAAGACAAGATCGTTCTCGTTACAACCGGCAGCCAAGGTGAGCCAATGAGCGCTCTAACCCGTATGGCATTTGCCGATCACCGTAAGGTGGAAGTTGGCCCCGGTGATTTCATCATCATTTCAGCCCGCCCGATTCCGGGAAATGAAAAAACAATCGGCAATGTCATTGACGAACTGATGAAGCGCGGCTGCCAAGTCGTTTATGAATCCATGTACGATGTTCATGTATCGGGGCATGCCTGCCGCGAAGAGATTAAACTTCTTCAGGCTATTGTCAAGCCGAAGTACTATATCCCCGTTCACGGCGAGCAGAAGCATCTGAGAAAGAATGCTTCCATTGCTTATGAACTTGGAAAAGATCCGAAAGATGTTTTCATCGGAGATATCGGTGATGTGGTCGAACTACATGAAGACTACATGAAGCGGCTTCCGTCCGTGCCCGCGGGAAGAACTCTTGTAGACGGGCTCGGTGTTGGCGATGTGGGCAGCATTGTTCTTCGCGACCGCAAACACCTTGCGGAAGACGGCCTTATGATTGCCGTCTGCACAATTTCCGCGCAGGATGGGCATATCATTTCTGGGCCGGATGTTGTGTCACGAGGCTTTGTTTACGTTCGCGAATCAGAGCCTTTGATTGAAGAAGCGCGCAACCTTGTTACCGAAGTTCTGGAAGATTGCGCAGAAAACCAAATTCACGACTGGGGAACTTTAAAGACCAAAATTAAGGACGAACTGTCCCGCATGCTGTATGAGCGGACACGTCGCAGTCCGATGGTTTTGCCGATTATCATGGAAATCTGAACGTGCTTCGCATGAGGGGAGTATGTCGGTGTGAAAAAGAAAGTCTGGGCCTCTTCGCCTCTGCTCTATGTAATTTCGGGCGTTATGTTCATCATGGCCGGCGCAAGCTGGTTCTGGAACAGAACAATATTTTATGTTGAGTTCATCGCTGCTGCAGCCTCTGTTGTCTTCATTTTGGTGGCAACAAGACGTTTCCGTTCTTATGTTGGCGAAGCGCTGAAAAGCACTCAGACTATCTTTTACGGTGATGAATACCGAGTTATGCAGGATTTTGCAATACCCATTGTTGTGGTAGGTAAAGCCGGCGATATTGTTTGGTTTAACAATTCATTCTGGAATACGGTCTGCGGAAAAAATGAATGCCGCGGCGAAAACATTAGCAAATTCATTTATCCGCAGACTATCCAGAAGATAATCGAACAAAACGGAGTCGACGTTGCGGTCAATAAACGCCGTTTCACGGTTTATGGCATAGAAACTGCCGAAAGCAGTGTGCTTTATTTTATCGACAATACCTACTATAAAAATCTTGAGGCAGCTTACCGGGAAACACATCCGGCAATTGCTCTGGTAACTTTTGATAACCGTGAAGAAATCGCTCGATGCTGCAGCAACAGTGAAGACACCAGAATCGCTTCACAGGTTGAAGAAGCATTGATTCAGTGGTCGCAGCACATGGGCGGGTTCCTTAAAAAGATGAGCAGCGGCCGTTACATTATTTTTACGGATGAACGGCATGTTCGCCAAGAGATGGAACGGCGTTTTCCCATTCTTGATACGATTCGTTCGATACACGCTGGTGAGCACCTGACTGCTACAATATCCATCGGCATTTCGCGCAATGCACTCACGTTAAAGGATGCGGATGCTTGGGCACGTAGTGCTTTGGACATGGCCCTCGGTCGCGGCGGAGATCAGGTCGTTGTAAAACAAGGTGACGATACATATGAGTTTTTTGGCGGACTGTCAAAGGGCGTCGAAAAGCATGACAAGGTTCGCACCCGTGTTTTTGCAGCAACGATCTCAGACGATATCAAGCAAAGCGACACTGTCCTCATTATGGGACATAAATATGCCGATTTAGACTGTATGGGCGCATCGGTCGGAATGTGGAATGTCGCTTCTAAAATGCTGAAGCGACCGGCTTATATTGTTGTAGACAGATCGCGGTGCCTTGCCATGCCGTTGATTTCAATGGTTCAGGCAAAATATCCGCAGGAGAAAATCTTCATAACGGAACAGGAAGCCGAGGCAAAAGTAACACCGAAAACGACGCTGATTGTCACGGATACTCATTCGCCGGATTTTGTTGAGTCAGTATCACTTTTAAATCAAATTTCTCGTGTGATTGTGATTGATCACCACCGCTTGATGGTGAGAAAGATTGAAAATGCCCTTGTGTTTTACCATGAGCCTTATGCAAGCTCGGCTTCTGAAATGGTAACGGAACTGATTCAGTACATCGGCGACAAATTCATTACCGAGGCTGAATCTCAGGCACTTCTTGCCGGAATTACGCTTGACACCAAGAATTTTGTTCTAAAGACCGGTGTCCGAACCTTTGAAGCTGCCGCATATCTGCGCCGCAATAACGCGGACACCGTGCAGGTTAAGAGATTGTTTTCGGATTCTATTGAAGCATATAAGGAAAAGTACCGTATCGTTTCCAACGCGCAGGTCTATGGCGATTTAGCAATTGCCGCTACGGAAAATGAATTTCCGGACATTCGAATTTCCGCAGCCCAGGCTGCGGATGAATTGCTCTCCATCCAGGGCGTGAATGCATCTTTTGTTATTTTCCCAACGGACAATGTGATTAATATTTCCGCACGTTCCCTTGGGGAAGTGAATGTTCAGCTGATTATGGAAGCAATGGGCGGCGGAGGTCATCTTACCATGGCCGGAACACAGCTTGAGAACGTTACGGTTAAAGAGGCTGCAGAAATGCTCTTGTCCGCCATTAAAAAAGTGACGGAGCCGAGCGGAACTGCGGCAACACGTAATTAGGAGGTTTATCAATGAAAGTAGTATTGCTGGCAGATGTGAAGGGAACAGGGAAAAAGGGCGAACTGGTGAACGTAAGTGACGGTTACGCCAGAAATTTTCTTCTGCCTCGCAATCTTGCAAAAGAAGCAAATGCACAAGTACTGAATGAAATTAAGAGCGCACAGGAAGCGAAGGAATTTCATATCCGTCAAGATACGGAAGCTGCTCGTAAGATAGCGGAAGCGATAAACGGCAAAACGCTAAAACTCACAGCAAAATCGGGTCAGGGAGGAAAACTCTTTGGTTCCATTACTTCCAAGGAGATTTCCGAAGAATTGAAGCGTTCGTTCCACATTGATGTTGACAAAAAGAAGATAGTCCTAAACGGCGACATTAAGGCTTATGGCACTTATGAATGTGAGCTGAAACTCTACAAGGGTGTTTCTGCAAAGATATACGTTGCGGTAGGCGAAAAATAAATTTCCGGAGGGTTTCAGAATGAGTGATTCGGTGACTTCCGGTTACAGCGGCTTAAATCTCCCGTTCAGTCCGGAAGCGGAACAGTCGGTTCTTGGCGCTGTTTTGCTGGATGCTTCTTGTATGGAACGCGTTGTGGAAATACTTCCAAAGCCAGAATACTTCTACCTAACCAGCAATCAGCGTATTTACAGCGTCATGCTTCAGATGTTCACAGAAGGCCGGCCGATTGATTTCGTTACGGTTCTGGAATCTTTGAAACAGTCAGGCGACTTTGACGAAGCCGACGGTAAAACATACTTACTGCAGTTAGCACAGTTGGTGCCATCCATATCCAATGTTGAGTCATACGCAAAAATCGTTCGCGATAAGTACGATGTGCGTACCCTAATCACCACGGCACGCGATATCATTGAAGAGGCGTCGGCAGGAGAGGCAGACGCGACAAGTTTGCTGGATTCTGCCGAACAGCGAATTTTTGATATCCGCCGTGGGAAAAACATGCAGGGACTGCAAAAAATTGATGAGATTATCCTTTCGGAGTTTGATCGTCTGGATCATCTCAATTCTCCGGATGCAGACAAGTATCGGGGTGTGCCTACCGGCATCAAGGAACTGGATGACACTATAACTGGCTTAAACCGTTCGGACTTCATTCTGCTCGGTGCCCGTCCTGGCATGGGTAAAACAAGCTTTGCCCTTAATATTGCGCGCTATGCCGCAGTCAAAGCGCAGAAGCGGGTTGCATTCTTTTCTCTTGAAATGAGCAAAGAACAGCTCATTTCCCGCCTTCTTTCCACGGAAGCAATGGTGGAGGGAACGAAACTTCGCACCGGTAAGCTCAGCGAAGATGAATGGATTCGTCTGATTGAAGCAGGCGATATTCTTTCCAAGACTCAAATGTATTTTGACGATAATCCTTCCGTCACAGTACCCGAAATCAAGGCAAAACTTCGCAGACTGAAGGATGTTGACCTCGTTATCATCGACTATTTGCAGTTGATGAATTCGCCAACAAGAATCGAAAACCGTGTTCAGGAAATTTCCCAGATTACCCGTAACTTGAAGATTATGGCCAAAGAACTGAACGTTCCGGTAATGACGCTTTCTCAGCTTGCTCGTGATAGTGAAAAGCGCACCAATCACAGACCCGTCCTTTCAGACCTTAGAGATTCCGGTTCAATTGAACAGGATGCGGATATTGTGCTTTTCTTGTACCGTTCAGATTATTATCAGGATTCTGAGATACCTTCTGAAAATGAGGACCGCAACCAAAGTGAGGTTATCGTAGCCAAAAACCGTCACGGTGAGACCAAGACGATTCCGCTTCATTGGCAGGGTGAATATATGCGTTTTACTGCACAGGAGGTAATCCGCCGTGAAGGATGATGTTGCCGCGATCGAGCAGAAAATATCTGAAACAATCAGCCGTTGGAACATGTTTCCGCACGGTTGCCATGTTATTGCGGGCCTTTCCGGTGGAGCGGACTCCGTTGCGATGCTGCATTACCTCTGTAGCCATTCCGCAGAACTTGGAATTCAGGTAACTGCTGCACATGTGAATCATGGCCTTCGCGGAGCAGAAGCAGACAGAGATGAGCGTTTCTCGGTAGAATTCTGCCAAAGCCTTGGAATAGCATGCAGGGTTTTCCATACCGATGTAGCTGCCGAGGCAAAACAAAAATCACAAGGAATTGAAGAATGCGGGCGCGAGGTCCGCTATTCTTTTTTTCGCAGCCTCTGCAGCCAGAACGGGAGAATCGCGACTGCCCATACGTTGACAGACAATGCAGAAACAGTTCTTCTAAATCTTACAAAGGGCGCAGGAACAAAAGGCCTTTGCGGAATTCCTCCGGTCCGCGACAATATTGTGCGTCCCTTGCTCGGTATTACGAGGCAACAAGTGGAGCAGTATTGCGCTCATTATGGATTGAATTTTGTTACAGACAGCACAAATCTTTCCGATGAATATGTGAGAAACAATCTCCGTCATCATGTAGTTCCGGCACTGAGAGAAATTAACCCAGCGTTTGAATTGGCAATCGGGCGCATGACAGAAATTTTGCGCTGTGATGAAGCCTTTTTTGAGGAGCAGGTGAAAAAATCCCTATTAAATGCCGCTGCAGCTGGCGGGGGATATCAGCTTGATGTTCTTCGGCAGATGCCTCGCGCGCTTCTCACGAGGGTTATTTCGGCTGCCGCGGAAAAGGCAGGAAGCAGCAGAATCGGGTATGATCATATTGCTGCCGTTGAAAGAATAATTTACAACGGCGGGGCGGTGGAGATTGCCGGCGGGATACGTTGTGAAACAATTGGAAACACTCTTTATATTGGAAAGAGAGAGCAAGAGATTTCCAATTGGAGTGTACCTTTTGTACCGGAGGGAACAAAACTTCCGGATGGAAGGATCCTAATGGTTTGCCCAGTTGACATATCTAAATTGAGAAACGCGAGTAAAATTCATAATTTATTATTTAATAATTTCATTAACTATGATACAATAATCAATACTGGCGGAATTGTCAGGAATAAACGGCCGGGCGATGCATATCGTCCCGCAGGCCGTGGTGTAACAAAGACGCTGAAAAAACTTTTCAATGAGGCGAAAATTCCCGTTTCGGAACGTAGCCGCCTAGCTTTGCTTGAATGTGGCGGTAAAATTGTTTGGGTAGAAGGTTTCGGTGTTTCGCAGGAAGCATGTGTCTCTGAGAAGTCAAAAACAGCCGCAGAAATTATCATTAAGGAGTGCAGCTAAACCGTGCATAATATGCAGGACGATATTAAAGAGGTTCTTTTTAGCCAGGAGAAGCTGGCAGAAATTGTTAAGAATATGGGAAAGCACATCAGCGAGGACTATAAAGATAAGAACCTCCTTATGGTCAGTATTTTGAAAGGCTCTGTTGTGTTTATGACAGACCTGATGCGAGCTATTACTATTCCTTGCAGCATTGATTTTATGGCAGTCTCTAGTTATGGTTCAGGCGTGAAAACGTCAGGCGTCGTGAAAATTATTAAGGACCTTGACATTGACCTTAAGGGCTGGGATGTCCTTGTTGTAGAAGATATTCTCGACAGCGGCCTTACCCTCAGCTATATTCTTGAAATTCTACAGGCGCGTGAACCGAAAAGCATTCGCCTGTGCACATTGTTTGACAAGCCGGACCGTCGTACGGCAAATGTAAAGGCAGACTATGTCGGCGCAATTGTTCCGGATGAATTTATCGTTGGATACGGACTTGATTATGCTGAAAAATATAGGAATCTGCCATATGTCGGAATCCTGAAACCGGAGGTATACGGAGACTGATTTTTCGTGTTATCCGGCGGGCAAGAAGGAGTGAATTGTTTTTGGACAACAAAAAAACACTGAAAAATATTGGATTGTTCATCGGTATTCCCGTGTTGTTAATGATTCTGCTTGTTATGGTACTCTCCAAACCGACAGAGGCAACCCATAAATATTCGGAAATTCTCTATTATTTCGAGGATCAAAAAGTCACTGGGTATACTCTTGACTGGGGCAGCGGTGATATGACCATCACCTTGAATGATAATACTCAAATCAATTATGTGGCGCCGAATGTGCCGCAATTGGTGAAAGATATTACCCCATATGTGGAAGCATACAACAAGGCTCACCCGAACAACCGCATGACGTATAACTGGAATCGTCCGGCGGAAACGTCTTGGCTTTCCAGTCTTCTTCCGATTTTGGGTTCGCTTGCTCTATTCGTCATCACCTGGTGGTTCATGATGAAGCACATGAACAACGCCTTGGGCGATGCCGGCAAACAGATGAATTTTGGTAAAGCAAAATTCAAGCAAAATGTGGATGAGAAGAGAAAAACAACATTTGCCGATGTTGCAGGTGCGGACGAAGAAAAAGAAGAACTGCAGGAAATTGTTGAGTTTCTGAAAAATCCCCGCAAATATAATGAACTCGGCGCACGCATTCCGAAGGGCGTTTTGCTTGTCGGCCCTCCGGGTACCGGTAAAACATTGTTGGCACGTGCCGTAGCAGGGGAAGCGGGAGTACCATTTTTCTCCATTTCGGGCTCCGACTTTGTGGAGATGTTCGTCGGTGTCGGTGCTTCCCGTGTACGTGACCTTTTTGAACAGGCAAAGAAGAACTCCCCTTGCATCGTTTTCATCGACGAAATCGACGCTGTTGGCCGTCAGCGCGGTGCCGGTCTCGGCGGCGGTCACGACGAGCGTGAACAAACTCTGAACCAGCTGCTTGTTGAAATGGATGGTTTCGGCGCGAACGAAGGCGTCATTATGATTGCCGCTACAAACCGTCCGGATATTCTTGACCCTGCTTTGATGCGTCCTGGACGTTTTGACCGTCAGGTGACGGTCGGCTATCCGGATATTAAAGGCCGTGAAGCAATTCTTAAGGTTCATGCCCGTAATAAGCCGATTGCTCCCGATGTAGATCTTGCCACTATTGCAAAGTCAACAGCCGGATTTACCGGAGCGGACCTTGAAAACCTTCTGAATGAATCCGCTTTGCTGGCAGCAAGAAAAGGCCTTAAAGCAATTACGATGGCAGAAATTGAGGAAGCTACCATTAAAGTCGTTATGGGCACCGAGAAGAAAAGCCATGTGATGACGGAAAAAGAAAAGAAGCTTACCGCTTACCACGAAGCGGGTCATGCGGTGGCTACCTATTATTGCCCCACGCAGGACCCTGTGCATGAAATTTCCATTATCCCGCGCGGAATGGCCGGCGGCTATACCATGCAGATTCCTACGGAAGACCGTTCTTACCATACGCGTAAGGAAATGGAAGAAGACCTCGTTGTTCTGCTTGGCGGACGTGTCTCCGAATCGCTGACATTAGACGATATTTCAACGGGTGCGTCCAACGATATTGAACGTGCAACCAAACTTGCTCACAGCATGATAGCTAAGTACGGAATGTCGCAGGAACTTGGACCCATTACGTATGGACGCGATGAAAGCGAGCCGTTCCTTGGCCGCGACATGGGCCATATTCGCGATTATTCCGAAGCAACGTCAAGTGCGATTGACCGTGAAATTAAGCGCATGATTACGGAAGCATATCAGCGCGCGGAAACAATTCTTAGAGATCATATGGATCAGCTGCACCGCGTTGCAAAAGAACTCTTTGAAAAAGAGAAGATTAGCGGCGAAGAATTTGAAAGAATCATGCAGGAAAGCAGTGAACCAAAAAAAGAAAGCGGGAATATGGAGCCTCTTCCACAAAACTGAAATGAAGCTTCTACCGCTTGATTACATTCAATGATAAAAGGGGAATGTTATGACATTCCCTTTTTGTTGCGTTTAAGCAAACATATTTTTCCCTAAAATCAAATCAGTCAAATGGGTTGGCTGATGGAAGCGGCGGAGGAGAAGAATGACTGCTAGTAAGAAAAAAACATATGGAAACGAAAGCATTTCCGCACTGAAAGGAGCAGACCGGGTTCGCCGCCGGCCGGCTGTTATATTTGGGTCAGACGGGCTTGAGGGGTGTGAACACTCAGTCCTCGAAATTATATCGAATTCCATCGACGAAGCTCGAGAGGGATTCGGAGATCAAATCATTGTAACTCGTTATGAAGACAATTCCGTTGAGGTGGAAGACCACGGCCGAGGAATACCGGTTGAATTCAACAACGCGGAACAGCGTTGGAACTGGGAACTTGTTTTCTGTGAACTTTATGCAGGCGGTAAATATAACAATGATGTTGATGAAAGTTATGAGTATTCTCTCGGATTAAACGGTCTTGGGCTTTGTGCTACCCAGTATTCTTCGGAATACATGGATGTTGATATCCGCCGTGACGGCATGCGTTACACGCTCCATTTTGAGCACGGCGAGAACATCGGCGGACTTCACAAAGAACCGTATTCGGGTAAGGATACCGGAACGAAAATCAAGTGGAAACCGGATATCGAGGTATTTACGGATATTCAAATTCCGCCTGAATATTTCTGCGACATACTGAAACGGCAGGCAATTGTCAACGACGGCATTCGTTTTTTGTTCCGCAATCAGTCGGGCGGAAAATTTGAAACTACCGAATTTATTTATCATAACGGAATTGTTGACTACGCAAAAGAGATTGCCGGCGAAGATGCGCTTACTCCGGTTCAGTTCTGGCAAACGGAACGCCGTGTCCGTGACCGTGAGGACATGCCAGAATATAATGTAAAGATAAACATAGCGGTCGCCTTCTCCAATAAAAACCCTCTGATTGAGTATTATCATAACTCCAGTTGGCTGGAACATGGTGGTGCTCCGGAAAAGGCCGCAAGAAACGCATTTGTTTACCAGATTGATTCGTACCTGAAGCAGACAAATAAGTACAACAAAAACGAAAGCAAGATAACATTCAATGATGTTCAGGACTGCCTGATTCTTATTATCTCGTCTTTTTCAAACCGCACTTCCTATGAAAACCAGACGAAAAAGGCAATCACAAACAAAGGAATTCAGGAAGCCATGACGGAAGTCCTTCGCCATCAGCTTGAAGTTTATTTCCTTGAGAATCCTCTAGACGCGGAAAAAATTGCGAATCAGGTGCTTATCAACAAGCGCAGCCGCGAAGACGCCGAAAAGACGCGCTTGAACATTCGGAAAAAGCTTTCCGGAAACATGGATCTTTCAAGCAGGGTCGCAAAATTCGTCGACTGCCGGAGCCGCGATGTCTCGAAAAGAGAAATTTTTATCGTGGAAGGGGATTCCGCACTCGGTGCCTGCAAGCAGGCAAGGAATCCGGATTTTCAGGCGATTATGCCAATCCGCGGCAAAATCCTCAACTGCATGAAAGCTGATTACGATAAAATTTTCAAAAGCGATGTTATCACGGATTTAATCAAGGTGCTTGGCTGCGGCGTTCAGGTAAAATCGAAGGCAAACAAAGACCTGTCTTCTTTTGATTTGAATTCTCTGCGCTGGAGCAAAATCATACTTTGCACAGATGCAGACGTTGATGGTTATCAAATCAGGACGCTTCTGCTCACGATGCTGTACCGTCTGACCCCGGCGCTCATCGAGAATGGCAAGGTTTTCATTGCGGAATCGCCGCTTTTTGAAATCCGTACAAAGGATGAAACGTATTTTGCTTACACGGAGAAAGAAAAAGAAAACTTCCTAAAACAGCTTGAGGGTAAGAAATTTACGGTTCAGCGGTCGAAAGGCCTCGGTGAAAACGAACCGGATATGATGAACTTTACGACAATGAATCCGGCAACACGCCGCCTGATTCAGGTGATGCCTGAGGATGCAGAAAAAACAGCAAAGGTTTTTGACTTGCTCCTCGGCGATAATCTAGACGGCCGAAAAGACTATATTGCAGAGTACGGTCATCTTTATATGGATCTTGCAGACCTTAGCTAAGATAAACATGGTAGGGATTGAGTATAATGAAGAAAAAACATACCGGCGGTGAAGTGCAACAGCCGCAAGTACACGGTGTCATAGAAGGTGCCGGCAGCATTGTCAAACAGCAGATTACCGAAACGCTGGAAACAAATTACATGCCGTATGCGATAAGCGTCATTATGTCGCGTGCGATACCAGAAATTGACGGCTTTAAGCCGTCTCACCGGAAACTGCTGTATACCATGTACAAGATGGGCCTTTTGGGACCTACAAGGACAAAAAGCTCGAATATTGTCGGGCAGACGATGAAACTGAATCCACACGGCGAGAGTGCCATTTATGACACTTTGGTACGTCTCAGCCGCGGATATGAGGCTTTACTGCATCCATTTGTTGACTCAAAAGGAAACTTTGGTAAGTTTTATTCGCGGGATATGGCCTGTGCGGCTTCCCGTTACACAGAAGCAAAGCTAGATCCCATTTCTCAGGAACTTTTCAAAGATATTGAAAAAGACACGGTCGATTTCGTCGATAACTACGACAACACGACAAAGGAACCAACGCTATTTCCGGTTACCTTCCCGACAATTCTGGTTAATGCCAACACCGGCATTGCTGTCGGTATGGCCAGCTCCATCTGTTCGTTTAACCTTGCGGAAGTCTGCCGCACAACAATTGAGTACATGAAAAATCCCGAGCATGATATCCTTTCCACATTGCCTGCGCCGGATTTTCCGGGCGGTGGACTGATTATCTACGACCGTAAGGAATTTGAAAAAGTTTACCGCACCGGCCGCGGTTCCATGCGAGTCCGTTCCCGCTATTCGTACGACAAGGAAGCAAACTGCATTGATATTACGCAGATTCCTCCAACAACGACAATTGAAGCGATCATCGAAAAGACAGTTGACTTGGTCAAGCAGGGAAAAATAAAAGAGATTTCGGATATCCGCGATGAAACTGGCCTTGAGGGCTTGAAAATCACCATTGATTTGAAGCGTGGAACAGATCCGGACCGCCTAATGGCGAAACTGTTTCGGATGACTCCGCTCGAGGACAGCTTCTCGTGCAACTTCAATGTTCTGGTTAAGAGTGCGCCGCGGGTTATGGGAATTCGCGAAATCCTAGACGAATGGATTCATTTCCGCACGGAATGTGTACGCCGGAGAACACAATTTGAGTTAAAAAGCCTGCAGGACAAGCTGCATCTTTTGAAAGGTTTGCAGGCAATTCTAGTCGACATTGATAAAGCCATTGCAATTATTCGTCAGACGGATGAAGAGTCGGAAGTTGTTCCAAACCTGATGATTGGTTTTGGAATTGACCAGCCGCAGGCGGAATATGTTGCAGAAATTAAGCTTCGTCATTTGAACCGGGAATATATTCTGAAGAGAACCGCTGAAACGGAACAAATTGAGCATGATATTGCAGCACTCCAGAAAATTCTGGAAAGTGACCGGGAAATTCGCAAGGTTATTCTGGCTGAGCTGGATGAAGTCGCGCGCAAATACGGCCAGAAGCGTCGCTCCATGATTATTTATGAGGACGAGCTGCAGAATGTTCCGGAGGAAGAAGTTCAGGATTATGCTGTAAATCTCTTCTTTACAAAAGAGGGCTATTTCAAGAAAATAACTCCTTTGTCACTTCGCATGAGCGGTGAGCAGAAGCTGAAAGAGGGGGACTCTATCCTTCAGCAGATTGAGAGTGTAAATTCTGCGGATTTGCTCTTCTTTACGAACCGCTGCACCGTTTACAAGGCGAAGGCCTCCGATTTTTCGGATACGAAGGCGAGTGTTTTGGGAGATTATCTGCCTGCACAACTCGGCATGGAGGAAGGCGAAGTCCCAATTTATATGGCCGTTACAACGGATTATAAAGGCTATATGCTCTTTTTCTTTGAAAACGGAAAAGTTGCAAAAGTTGACTTGGCAAGTTATCAAACAAAAACAAATCGCAAGAAACTTGTGAATGCATACAGCGACAAATCTCCTGTGGTCGCGTGTGCCCAAATTGAGGAAGACTGCGAATTCCTGTTGACTTCGTCAAAGGGGAAAGTTCTTCTGATTCATTCCGGCGCTATCGCGTCCAAAAGTACGCGCAGTACGCAGGGCGTCTCCGCTATGACTCTGAAACGCGGAGCTGTTCTTTCAAAAGCTCAAAAATATGAAGAAGGAATGTTGACAAAACCAGACCGTTACCGTAAAAAGATTCCTTCTTCGGGCACTGTGTTGAGCGAGGAAGAGCAGGGGGAACAGCTTACCCTGTCATAAAAAACGGTGCGGAAAGGCCTAATGCCTTTCCGCACCCAGACAGGTATAGTGGCAAACGCAAACACTTACCTGTCCATCATTATCGTCTCCGTAGAAAGACGGAATATGCACATAAATATAAGAATTTCCTTGCAAATACCTTTCTTTTGTGGTACTATTTGCTTATTGGTATAGCTTGCAGCTTTGGAGGTAAAATATGACTGTCGGTGAGATTGTTTTAGGAATCATTCTTATGCTTTTTTCGGTCGGCATTACCATAATCGTTTTGATGCAGGAAGGTCATCAGGATAATCTTGGAGTAGTTACAGGCGGAGCGGATACGTTCCTTTCAAAAAATCAGGCGAGGTCGGTTGATGCTTTTTTGGCTAGATGGACCAAATTTATCGCCATTGGATTTTTCTTGCTTGTGATTATTATTAACGCTTATACGTTCTTTGGAAAATGATTGCTTAAACGCTCCGCCGATTGGCGGAGCGTTTTTTATATCGAAATATCAAAAATATGGAGGAATACTTTGAAAGATTATAAGGAGAAAATACTGCGTTGCCTGCAGAAATCAAAGCAAAGTCTTCCGCTTTACTCAATCATGCGGACATTGAGAATAAAGCCGGAGCAAAAGAAGGACTTTTTCTTTGCATTCGAGGCATTAAGGAATGACGGAAGCATCATTGTGACAAAAAAGAAACGTGTAAAACTGCCGGATACCGATAAACAAAAGGGAACGGCAGAAGGTACCGTTATCTCTCTTTCACACGGCTTTGCATTTGCACGCACCGACGAAGGGCATGATGTGTTTGTCCATGAAGATAGCTTGAATGGTGCGTTTCTTGGGGACCGTGTCATTCTTTCGCACTTAAAAAGAGATGCAAAGGGGCTAAGCGGCGATATTGAGTCCGTGACGGAGCGGGCAAGCCGATTGCTCACCGGAGTCATTCATATCACAGAAAACGGAGTTATGTTTTCTCCAGATGGCGCAATTCGCTTTGAGGTGCCGGTCAGCCGTAAATCGGCAGCTTTGGCTGGAGACGGGGACAAGGTGCAGGTGAGACTGCGCAGAAAGGCGCGTTCCCGTGATTTTGAAGCGGAAATTGTAAAACGCTACGGCAAGGCCGGCAGCGCAAAAGTCTGTTCCGATGCGATTCTTGACGAATACGGAATTGTAACGGAATTTTCTCAAAAGGCTCTTGCGGAAGCCGAAGAAGCGGCCGCACAGGGGATTACGCCGGAAGACCTTAAGGGTCGGCTTGACCTTCGCGATGCTGCAATCTGCACGATTGACGGTGAAGACGCAAAAGACCTGGACGACGCGATTTCCGTCAGCAAAAGGAGATCAGGCGGTTTCCACCTTGGCGTGCATATTGCCGACGTGTCGCATTATGTGAAGCCGAACGGCGATCTCGATCTCGAAGCCAGAGCACGCGGAACTTCTGTGTATTTTGCAGACAGAGTGGTTCCGATGTTACCAAAGGTTCTTTCAAACGGCGTTTGCTCGCTGAACGCCGGGGAAGATAAACTGGCTTTTTCCGCGTTAATTGACCTTGATGCAGACGGGAACATTGAGTTCTACCGATTTTGCAAGAGCGTCATCCGCTCGAAGGTTCGCGGTGTTTACTCAGAGGTAAATCAGCTCTTTGCAAAGACGGCATCTCCCGAACTCCGGGAAAAATACCATCCTGTAATCCGTTCTCTTAACGCCGCAAGAGAACTTGCCGCTTTGTTGAAAAAGCACTTTATCGCAAACGGTTCCGTCGATATTGATACAACCGAATCGGAGTTTACCTTAAATGAAGATGGGATTTGTGTTGATGTACGGCCGCGTACAACCGGTGAGGCGGAACAGATGATAGAAGCCTTGATGATTACGGCAAACCGTGCAGCGGCGATGTTTGCGAAAGAACGGGGAATTCCGTTTGTCTACCGTGTGCATGAACTGCCGAATCCGGAGCGCACTAAGACGCTGATTCAGATTGTAGACGCAGCCGGCCTCGATTCTAAGCCTCTCAAACACAAAGACGGCACGGTTTCATCACACGACTTTGCGAATATCTTAGAGCAAGCCAAAGGAACACCGGCGCAGAAAGTTATCTCTCACCAGCTTCTGCGAACCATGGCAAAAGCACGCTACGACGTAAAGCCGCTTGGCCATTTCGGGCTTGCACTCGAGGATTACTGCCATTTTACTTCGCCGATACGCAGGTATCCGGACACAGCAATTCACCGTATTCTATCCGATGCACTGAAAACCAAGAATAAAGATTCCCTCAAGCAAAAATATGAGGCGTTTGCGGTGGAAGCGGCAAAAATGTCGTCCGATGCCGAAATACGCGCTATGTCTGCCGAGCGAAGCGCTGAAAGCTGCTACATGGCGGAGTATATGCTTCAGCATATCGGCGAAGTCTATGATGGTGTCGTCAGCGGCGTTACGCAGCGCGGTATTTTTGTCGAATTGGAAAACTCCGTTGAGGGATTTGTTCCGATCGCGAGTATTCCGAATTCCAATTACCGATTTGACGGCGCACTTTCGATGGTAGACCCGCATACAGGCAGCAGAATCACGATTGGTACCCCGATGCGTGTCAAGGTCGTATCCGCCGATGTCGCGACCGGCCGGATTGACTTTATTTACCAAGAAAAAGATAGAAAATAATTCCTTGTCCACTGTATAAAAGTTGGAATAACAGACCATCATACTGACATAAACTATATTCGGAAGGCGGAGTTGTTAGTATGGAATCTGTTCTGAAACTGCTACAGCGGACGGATTGTACTACAAAGGACGATACTGCTGAACAGGAAAAGCTGCTTTCAGAAATCAAGGATGTTTCCCGCCTGCTGGCCTACAATGATTGTTGGTTCCAGTTTGAGTGTGACAGCGACCTGATTGATGCGTGCATCTACCAAAGAGAAGAACTTCAGGCACGCTATCGCTATCTGCTCAGCCGGATGAAACAAATGAATGTAGGCGGCACTGCTTTCTAAATCAAAAGAGCGGGGTGTGTCGATTGCAGGACTTATGGATTGTTCTCTGCGCATGCGGCGTCTTTTTACTCCTCTGTATCATTCAGGTGATTATGAAGTCGCGACATCCAGTACGCCATGCAATCGGCGGAATTCTCGTTGGCTTATGCACACTGATGGTCGTCAATCTTACCGGAACATTTACCGGAGTCAGTCTACCCATAAGCCCACTGACAATCGGCGTTTCCGGCGTTGCCGGAATCCCGGGAGTAACTTTGCTCCTTTTGCTGAATCTCATCATGAAATGACATGCGCAGAAAAAGGCGGACTGCTGTGTTTGCAGTCCGCCTTCGACTTTCCATTTAGAAATTGGAACCATTCCAACCCCAGTATTGAACCTCTTCATAGCGAACGTAGGTTCTGGCGGGGCTGATTCCTAGAACTTCCTCCAGACTTTGTGTAAGAGCGGAAGTCAGCTTTTCGTAATCCTCAGCAGAGGCTTTCCCGAATAATTTTACATCAACCAGCGCAGTTGCGGGTTCATCGTTTCCCTGAAACCACATTCTACAGTTGTCTTCAAAGGTTAATATGAGCCAGCGCTCAGATTTGCCGGGGAGCAGTTCGATGGCCTTGCCGAATTTTGTTTTCAGCTTCGTTTCCTGCTCTTTGGAGATTGGAATATTGACTTTTGTCTGTATGGACGGCATATGATCCTCTCCTTTCTTCAAGGATTATAGCATGAACAGAATTATGATTCAATTCATGCAGCCGAATGAAAGAGCCAATTGGCCCTCTGGGAGAACATCATATTACCGAAGAAGTATAGTTAGGATTTATTTTTGTGTTCTTGTCGTCTTCTGTGAACTTCGCGTATAGAAGCTGGTTTTGGTATGGTGTATAATTCCGTGTAGGATTCACTTTCCGGTTCGTCTTCTGGCGGAGTGGGTATAAGGCCCGTACATTCAGTGCCAGAAACAACGTTATCTGTGCAAGAATCAATTAGGTCTAAGTCAAAATTTTTATTTTCCTTCGGTGCCATTTGTTTGTTTTCCAAAGCAGACTCCTCCTTTTGCAAAGTAGTCTGCCCGAAAATAAAAAAAAGATTATCGCTTCTGAAATAGTTTACGATTGAAATAAATTACCTTTGGCATACGAAAATTTTTGAACTTTGTCTGAAGGCTTGCGAGCGGGCGAAATCTGCGCCGCGGCCTATTGCATCCTTCACACGGTGGAAAAAGATACCAGTAAAACGGAAACGCGGATTTCATTGTTATTCCTCCCTTGATTTCAGAATATGCGGCACATTTTTTTCGTTTCAAACTAGAGAAATAGTTGACAAACAGCATAGCGAAAGCTATAATAACTCATATAAAAACAAAGTAGAGCGTGCAACTGTAACCGCCGTTCTCACCTGTGGGGTTTCGTCCGGCACGGGTCCATACATGTAGCTGTTGCTTTATGCTCGGCTGTAGTATTGGCGCATGGACGGAGATTCGGTTCATGTGCTTTATTTTTTATTGCTAATGACGTGTTTTGGAGGTGCTTTACTATTAGCAGCAGAGAACATCAGATCAATGAGCAAATCCGCGACCGGCAAGTTCGTGTGATTGGGCCGAACGGTGACCAGCTTGGTATCATGTCTGCGGCTCAGGCGCTGCAGAAGGCAGCTGAGATGAACCTTGATCTGGTAAAAATCGCTCCTCAGGCTACACCGCCTGTATGTAAGATTATTGACTATGGCAAATTCCGTTTTGAACAGGCCAAGCGAGAAAAGGAAGCGAAAAAGAACCAGCACATTGTGGATATCAAGGAAATCCGTCTTTCGTTGAACATAGACACTCATGACTTCAACACAAAAGTCGGCCATGCACAGCGCTTCTTGAAAGCCGGGGACAAAGTTAAGGTTTCCATCCGTTTCCGCGGACGTGAAATGGATCACCCTGAACACGGGCATGAAATCATGAGGCGGTTTGCTGAAGCTTTGTCAGACGTCGCAAATGTTGAGAAACCGTCCAAAATGGAAGGTCGCAACATGCTGATGTTCCTTGTTTCCAAACCCGTTAAGTAAGATTCAATAAGGAGGGGCAGCTATGCCTAAAATTAAAACACATACCGGTGCTAAAAAGCGTTTTAAGTTGTCAAAATCGGGAAAGATCATTCGCGCTCATGCCTACAAATCACACATTCTCAATAAGAAGACAACGAAGCGTACCAGAAACCTGAGGAAGACTACTTTGGTTGATAAGACTAATGTGGCTCAAATTAAAAAATTGATTCCATATAAATAAGCTGAAATAGCTCAGCTCTAATACGGGAAACAACCAGTTTTTGGAGGTAATAAAATGGCACGTGTAAAAGGTGCGCTCATGACGCGCAAGAGAAGAAAAAAGACACTGAAACTTGCGAAGGGCTATTTCGGTGCTAAGAGCAAACATTTCAAAATGGCCAAACAGGCCGTTATGAAATCCGGCAATTATGCTTATATCGGAAGAAAAGCCCGTAAGCGTGATTTCCGTCGTCTTTGGATTACTCGTATTTCAGCAGGATGCCGTGCAAATGGTATCAGCTATTCCATGTTTATGAACGGCCTGAAAAAAGCTGACATCGCACTGAACAGGAAGATGCTTGCTGAAATTGCGGTTGCAGACGAAGCTGCATTCAAGGCTCTGGTTGAAAAAGCAAAAGCTGCACTTTAATATGAAGCATGCGTCCGGTTCTTTCCGGACGCATCTTTTTTTGTGGAGGAAGATGAAATGCGCGTGACCATAACAAGCAGGAAAAATGAGCTCGTCAAAGAGTTTCAGCACCTTTCTTCTTCGTCATCGTATCGGAAAGAGAAGAAAAAATTTCCTTTGGAAGGTGCACGCCTATGTTCGGACGCTGCTGAAAGCGGGTTAGAGACTGTTTCTCTCCTCTACACGGAAGAGGCAGAGATAAAATACAGTCAATATCTTTCAATCATCCGTAAAACGAACCCGAATGAATATCTCATTTCACAGTCAGTTGCGCAGGCTCTTTCCGAAACAAAGAATCCTCAAGGTGTATTCAGCATTTGCGCACGACCCGCTGAAAGGGAAGACATTCCGTCTGCGGCATCTGGGCAACATTTTCTGATGCTCGAAAACATTCAGGACCCTGCAAATCTCGGTGCGATGCTTCGCACAGCGGAAGCGGTAGGAATCAAAGGCGTCGTTCTTTCAGGTGATTGCTGCGATGTTTTCTCACCCAAGGCGCTTCGTGCTGGGATGGGTGCGGCATTTCGACTTCCGGTCTTCATTTTAAAAAATGGGCCGGAAACGATTGAACGCCTGAATAAGGCTGGCTTTCAGACTTTAGCTGCGGTGCCGGATTCTACTGCAATTCCAATTACAAAACTTGATTTCTCTGTCCCTACCGTTGCGGTCATCGGAAATGAAGGAAACGGACTGACGCAGGAGACAATTCATGCTTGTTCGGAACGCGTAACAATCCCAATGCAAGGCAGGGCAGAATCGCTGAACGCTGCTGCTTCGGCTGCAATCATTATGTGGGAAATGATGCGCGGAACGGAGGCGGTCAAAAATGAGCGAAATTGATCCGCGCGCGTATTGGCTTTGGCTTCAACATGCACTCGGCGCTGGAAGCTCCAAGCAGAACAGAATCCTTGCTTCTTACCCGTCACTTCAAGTCTTTTATCAAGAAGGCAAAGAATCATGGCTTTTGGAGGGCTATTTTACCCCAAAGGAATTGCATGCGCTGGAAACGTGGTCGGTTGAGCAGGCGCAAGCTCTGCTCGATTACTGCGAGAAGCTGGGGCAGACCGTAATCACGCCGGACGATGCGGAATATCCTGATTTATTGCGGGAGATTCCCAATCCTCCCTGTGCATTATTTGTAAAGGGAAAATTGCCGGATTTTTCGCATAGACTCTCCATTTCAATTGTAGGAACACGAAAGGCCACGGCGACCGGCCGAGGTGCAGCAAGGAGCATTGCTTTTGAACTTGCCAAAAAAGGCGTCATAATTGTCAGCGGCGGTGCACTCGGAATTGATACCGCGGCGCACCAAGGAGCACTTCAGGCCGGCGGAACAACAGTTTGTGTGCTTGGATGTGGTATAGATGCGGAATATCTGATGGTGAACGCTTCCATGAGAGACGCGATAGCGCTTCACGGAGCACTTGTTTCGGAATATCCTCCGCAGACGCAGCCAATCAGCTCGAATTTTCCAATCCGGAACAGAATTATTGCCGGCCTTTCCGTCGGAACACTCGTCGTGGAAGCCGCGGCTAGAAGCGGTTCGCTGATTACTGCGGATTTTGCGCTTGATCAGGGCAGAGATGTATTCGCAGTTCCAGCTGATATTTTCAGCCCTGTTTCGCAAGGTGTAAACAATCTGATTAAATCCGGGGCAAAGCCGGTCAGTTGTGCGGAAGATATTCTGGAAGAGTATTCTGAACTTTTTCCAGAAAAAATATATCTTGACGGCGGCAAAACAAATGATATGATAAAAGATAACGGTATGATTCCAAAGAAGCAGGAAAACGTAAATTATTTGCAGGAACCTGCTGATATTTCCGATGATGCAAAAACTGTATTCCGCTTCTTGGAAAAACAGCCTGTGCATATTGAAGTTCTGCAAGAAAAGACAAAAATGAATACCTCCCGCATACTAGCAGCGATTACGGAACTAGAACTTTCCGGCGCTGTAAAAACATATTCTGGCGGGAGATACAGTCTTCCATAATCGAAAACAAAACTATGAGGTGGTTACTTGTCTAAACTTGTTATTGTAGAATCACCTGCCAAGGCAAAAACAATTCAAAAGTATCTTGGCCCCGGTTACGATGTAATAGCATCCATGGGCCATGTGCGTGATCTGCCGGAGAATCGTCTCAGTGTTGATGTAAAAAACAATTTCAAGCCGAAATATGACATTATAAAGGGAAAAGAGAAGCTGGTTGAAAAGCTCAAAGACAAAGCGGAAAAGAGCGATGGCGTGCTCCTCGCAACGGACCCTGACCGGGAAGGAGAGGCGATTTCGTGGCATCTAGCTTATCTTTTGGGCTTGAGCACGGAAGAAAAGAACAGAATAACCTTTAACGAAATCACAAAAAGCGGAATTAAGGAAGGCATGGAACATCCGCGCACCATCGACCAGAATCTCGTGAATGCTCAGCAGGCAAGGCGAATTTTGGACCGTCTTGTCGGCTATAAGCTTAGCCCGTTCCTTTCTCAAAAAATCCGCCATGGCCTTTCGGCAGGCCGTGTTCAATCTGTTGCGGTGCGTCTTATCGTAGACCGTGAAGAGGAAATCCGTGCGTTTGTTCCGGAGGAATATTGGTCGATTGAAGCCAAATTTTCTCCGAAGGGCTCTCGTAAAGTTTTCGTGGCTTCTCTTTACGGCGACGAAAACGGCAAGATAAAAATTGAAAACAAAGAGCAGTCTGACCGCATTTTAAGCGAACTGCAGGATGCGGAATATGTGGTAACAAACGTGAAAAAGGGAACCAGAAGAAAATCTCCGGTTCCTCCGTTCACCACTTCAACCATGCAGCAGGAAGCATCCCGCAAGCTCGGCTTTCAGGCACGCAGAACCATGAAAGTCGCGCAGGAACTTTACGAAGGCGTGGAAATTGCTGGCATGGGCGCAATCGGTTTGATTACTTATATGAGAACCGACTCACTTCGTGTCTCAGAAGAAGCAATTCAGGCTGCGGCTGATTTTATTAAAGAAACATGGGGCGAGAAGTACCTTCCGGATACTCCGCGCCACTATAAATCCAGAGCCAACGCACAGGACGGACACGAAGCGATTCGTCCGACCATGCCAAGTCTCACACCGGACAAAGTTAAGGACAGTCTTTCATCCGACCAGTATAAACTCTATAAGCTTATCTGGGAGCGTTTTATCGCAAGCCAGATGGCAAACTGCATTCAAAACACCGTGCAGGCTACCATTCAGGCAAAAAATTATATCTTTAAGGCATCTGGATACACTGTAAAGTTTGATGGCTTTACAACCTTGTATGAAGAATCAGCAGATGAAGCTAAAAAGGACGAAGGCACATTACCGGAACTGGAAAATGGCATGCCCCTGAAGCTGAAAGAAATCGCGGGTAATCAGCATTTTACTCAGCCGCCGCCGCGTTACACCGAAGCTTCTTTGATTAAAGCGCTTGAAGAAAACGGAATCGGACGCCCGTCGACGTATGCTGTCATAATCTCTACCATAACAGCAAGAGAATATGTCGTTCGGGAAGGAAAGGCTTTGAAGCCCACAGAGCTCGGCGAAGCTGTCGTGAAGCTTATGAAGGAACGCTTCCCGAAAATCGTCAATGTCAAGTTCACTGCACAGGTTGAGAGTGATCTGGACGATGTCCAGAGCGGAAAAACCGACTGGGTGGAGGAACTGAAGAACTTCTACGGAGATTTTGACGCTACTCTGAAGGCTGCTAAAGAGGCCATGAAGGGTGTCAAAATTCAGTTGAAAGAAGACGTGACCGACGTCATCTGTGAAAAATGCGGCCGTCACATGGTCATTAAAACCAGCCGTTACGGGAAATTTCTTGCTTGTCCGGGATACCCGGAGTGCAAAAACGTCAAGAAATATGTTGAGACCAACGGCGCAGAATGTCCGAAATGCGGCGGGAAAGTCGTTATTAAACGCACCAAGAAAGGCCGCATATTTTACGGCTGCTCCAATTACCCACAATGCGATTTTGTCTCTTGGGACGAGCCGTCAAAGGAGAAGTGCCCACGCTGTGGCAAAACCCTTCTGAAAAAGAAAGGAAAGAAACCGAAGTATTACTGCATTACCCCGGGTTGCGGTTATGAAAAAACGGAGGAAGAATGAGTATTTTGGTCGCGGGTGCCGGTCTTGCCGGGTGTGAAGCCGCCTGGCAGATTGCACAGCATGGAATTCAAACCGAGCTTTATGAAATGAAGCCTGCCAAATTCTCTCCCGCTCATAAAAATCCGAATTTTGCTGAACTTGTTTGTTCCAATTCGCTAAAAGCAGAGCGAGTGGAGAGTGCGGCAGGTCTGCTGAAAGAGGAGATGCGCCGCCTCGGTTCTTTACTCGTGCCGTGCGCGTATGACTGCCGTGTGCCGGCCGGCGGTGCACTTGCTGTTGATAGAAATGCTTTTGCGCAGAAAGTAACAGAGAAAATCCGCAGTCACCCATTGATTCACGTCCACACGGAAGAACTTGTCAACATTCCGAAGGATGGAATCGTAATCATTGCAACTGGTCCGCTTACATCGGACGCCCTTGCTGACGAGATTTTCAAATTGTGCGGAGGAAGTCTCAGCTTTTTTGACGCTGCGGCACCCATCGTCTCCGCAGAAAGCCTTAATATGGAACGAATTTTCTCCGCCTCACGCTATGGGCGTGGCGAGGATGACGCTTATCTGAACTGCCCAATGAATAAAGAGGAGTACGAAGCTTTTTATCAGGAGCTGATTCACGCGGAGCGCGCCCCGATTCACGGGTTTGACAACGCAGACCCAAAGGTTTACGAGGGGTGTATGCCTGTTGAGGTCATGGCAGCCCGCGGAAAAGACACCCTTCGCTTCGGACCGATGAAGCCTGTCGGCTTGCGCGATCCGCGTACAGGCCACCGGCCATGGGCCGTTCTGCAGCTCCGCAAAGAAAATGCTGAGGGAACACTCTATAACATGGTCGGTTTTCAAACAAATCTGAAATTTGGTGAACAGAAGCGCGTCTTTGGCATGATACCCGGTTTGGAGCATGCAGAATTTATGCGGTATGGCGTGATGCATCGCAATACATTTTTGAATTCTCCAACCGTACTTTCTCCGGATTTCAGCATGAAAGAAAATCGAAATCTGTTTTTTGCAGGCCAGATTACAGGCGTTGAAGGATATATGGAGTCTGCGGCCTCCGGACTGCTCGCAGGCATAAATGCTGTTCGGCGTTTCAGGGGGAAGGAATCATTGGTTCTCCCAGAAACGACTATGATGGGTGCACTAAGTAGGTATGTAGCTTACGGCGGAGAAGGACCGTTCCAGCCAATGGGTGCGAATTTCGGCATCCTGCCGTCGCTTGAAAAGCCAATTCGTGATAAACGTGAGCGTTATGCTGCCCTTGCACAAAGAGCATTAGCCGACCTTGAAAAAACCATAGATTCTTTGGATACCTAAAAGGCAATTAACCGAAAGTTGTGGTTGATTGAATATAACGTGGAGATGGTACAATGAAGATTATTGTCGATGCATTCGGGGGAGATCATGCACCGCTCGAAATTATGAAGGGGTGCGCCGATGCAGTTAAAGGACTTGGCATTGATATCATGCTTGTCGGTCGCGAACAGGAAATTCGGCGAGTAGCTTCCGAAAACAACATCTCTCTGGACCACATGGAGATTGCGGATGCACCGGATGTCATCACCATGGAAGACAGCGCCGGCGAAATCATGAAGTCTAAGGCCAATTGTTCTATGGCAGAGGGCCTTCGCAGACTGGTTGCAGGGGAAGGCGACGCTTTTGTTTCCGGAGGAAACAGCGGGGCGCTTGTGGTTGGCGCATCCCTCATCGTTAAGCGAATCCACGGGGTAAAAAGAATAGCATTTGCTCCCATTATCCCCAACGAAAAAGGCTTTTTCATGTTAATCGACTGCGGTGCGAATGTCGACTGCAAGCCAGAAATGCTCCAACAGTTCGGAATCATGGGCTCCATCTATATGGAAAAAGTAATGGGGATTAAAAATCCGCGCGTTGCATTGGCTAACATCGGTACGGAAGATCACAAGGGCGGCAAGCTGCAGCATGAAGCATTTGCGCTTTTGAAAAATTCCGGTCTTAATTTCATCGGCAATATTGAGGCACGAGATATTCCAGTCGACGCCGGCGACGTTATTGTAGCGGATGGATTCACAGGAAATGTAATTCTCAAAACCTATGAAGGCGTGGCTTTGATGCTTCTTGGAAAACTCAAGCAGGTATTTATGCAGAGCCCCAAAAACAAGATTGCCGCTGCACTTGTTATGAAAGACATGAAGCAACTAAAGAAGAATTTTGATTATAATGAATACGGCGGAGCTCCTTTGATGGGGTGTGTTAAGCCGGTTTTCAAAATGCACGGAAGTTCAAAGGCAAAAACGGTATTTAATGCTTTGCGCTTAACCAAAGCTTATGTAGAGGGCCATGTAGCAGAAGAAATTGCAGCCTCCGTCGAAAAATACGGAATGACGGAAGCTGACACCAAAAAAGAAGGTGATTAAATCAATATGGAGCGATTACCTATGAAAGAACTGGAAGAAAAGCTTCAGTATCATTTCAAGAATCCCCAGTATCTCAAAACCGCGCTCACCCATTCTTCCTATGCAAACGAGTATCGTGTTCCGGAAGGGAGCAACGAACGGCTGGAGTTTCTGGGGGACGCGGTTTTGGGAGCAATCGTTGCCGATTATCTTTTTAAGAATTTCCCCAAGCTTCCAGAGGGGGAGCTGACAAAAAGGCGTGCAGCTCTTGTGTGTGAAAAAGCGTGTTGTGGGTTTTCAAAAGAAATCGGCCTTGGCAAATACCTGTTGCTGAGCCATGGAGAACAGAATTCCGGAGGACGTTCCAGACCCTCCATCCTCGCGGATGCCTTTGAAGCGGTAACGGCCGCCATATATTTAGACGGCGGCATTGAGGCTGCACGAACCTTTGTACTTCGTTATGTTCTGCCGCTCCTGCGCCAAGGAAGACCAAAGGCGATGAAAGATTATAAAACCGCTCTTCAGGAGATTGTCCAAAAGAATCCGGAAGATCATTTGGAGTATGTCCTGACGGGCGAAAGCGGTCCCGACCATGAAAAACATTTTCTCGTTGAAGTGCGTCTTGACGGCAATACTATGGGAAAAGGTGGGGGCCGTAGCAAAAAAGAAGCGGAGCAGCAGGCAGCGCGTGAGGCACTGAAGCTGATGGGATATTGAAACACGCTAATGTAGCTATTTTCGTGCCGAACAACGGCTGCCCGCACATGTGCAGCTTTTGTTCCCAACGAAGCATCACCGGCAAGGCTGTGCAGCCTTCGGCAAAAGACGTTTCTGCAGCGGCTGAAACCGCGCTGCGTTCACTTGGCAGTGAAGCGCCAAACGCGGAGATCGCGTTTTTTGGAGGGAGCTTTACTGCAATTGAGCGAAGCTATATGCTGTCGCTTTTACAGGCCGCCGAACCGTATATTCGTTCGGGCGCATTTCGCGGAATCCGCCTTTCTACTCGGCCAGATGCAATCAATGACGAGATTCTTTCGCTACTGAAGCAATATGGGGTTACAACCATTGAACTTGGTGCGCAGAGCATGGACAATGAAGTCCTTCGTGCAAATCAGCGCGGGCATACGGCAGAACAGGTGGTTGCAGCTTCAAAATTGATTCATTCTTACGGCTTTTCGCTTGGTCTTCAAATGATGACCGGTCTTCGGGGAGATACAGACGAAAAGTCTAAGAAAACAGCAGAACAGTTTGCCGACCTAGCTCCGGATTGTGTGCGGATTTACCCGACTATTGTCCTTCGCGGCACCGAACTGGGCGAAGCTTACCGAAAGGGCGACTATCAGCCTCAGTCCTTGGAAAGTGCAGTAGAACTTTGCGCATACCTTTTGGATTACTTTGAAGAAAAGAATATTCCTGTCATTCGCCTAGGCCTGCATGCAACTCCTGAGTTAAAGCGAGATATGCTTGCAGGTCCGTGGCACCCTGCCTTTCGTGAGCTATGTGAAAGCCGCCGCTTTTTGAACAAGATCAAAGCCGGGTTGCAGGGGCAAAATATTCAGAAAGGCAAAATATCCATTGCGGTGAATCCTGCGTGTATTTCGCAGGCCGTCGGCCAGAAAAAAGAAAATCTGCATCAGCTTGAAAAACTTGGCTACTCAGTCCGCATCGTACCGGACGTTTCTGTGAAGCGGGGATGCTTCAAATTCATCTGATACGGAGGAACCGATTTGCTTCTAAAATCATTGGAACTTCAGGGATTTAAAACATTTCCGGATAAGACAACTCTGAGTTTTCATAACGGGATTACAGCCGTAGTCGGTCCAAACGGCAGCGGAAAAAGCAATATCAGCGACGCTGTGCGTTGGGTGCTCGGCGAACAGTCTGTCCGTACGCTCCGCTGCACAAAGATGGAGGATGTAATTTTCAGCGGAACGCCGGGCAGAAAACCGCTCGGTTTTGCCGAGGTTACACTGAATATTGAGAATAAAAACCGAGAGTTGCCTTATGATTCGGATTTGGTTTCTGTCACACGGCGCTATTATCGTTCCGGCGACAGTGAGTACCGAATCAATAATGTTCAAGTTCGCCTGAAAGATATCAATGAACTGTTCATGGATACCGGTCTTGGACGTGACGGATATTCCATCATCGGTCAGGGAAAAATTGACAGCATTGTTTCGGCCCGCAGCGAAGACAGACGTGTAATTTTTGAGGAAGCGGCGGGAATCTCGCGTTTTCGCTACCGCAAAGAGGAGTCTGAGCACAGGCTGGCTCAGGCAGAAGAAAACCTGACTCGCCTTCACGATATTTTGTCGGAACTGGAAAGCAGAATCGGCCCTCTGAAAGAGCAGTGTGAAAAGGCAAAAAAATATCTTGCGCTTGCAGACGAGAAAAAACAACTTGAAATCGGCCTTTGGCTTGTTACGCTGGAGCATTCCGGCCGTGTCCTTCGTGAGCAGGAAGATAAAATCCTGATTGCAAAAAATCAATATGACGCAGCAGAGCGGGGAATACAGGAACTGGAACAGCAGATTGAAGAGACCTTTCAGGCTGCGAATGCTTGTGCAGCTAAAATTGATGAAATTCGGAATCGCTGTGCCTCTCTGGATGAAGAGGCCGCACGAAAGGACAGCGAGGTTTCTGTTCTGCGGAACGATATCCGCCATAATGAGGAAAATATCTTACGTCTGCAGAAGGAAATCGAGCAGAACAATGTTTCCGGCGGCAATCTTGAAAATGTCATCGCAGAGCGCCGCGAATTAATCCGGCAAAAGCAGGAGTACATAGCGAAAAAAGACGCTGAATTTGCGAACTGCACAAACGAACTTGAGAAGCTCCGTGGCGGAATGACGGAAACGGAAGACGTTATCGACCAGTTTTCCAAAAAAATCGCCGAATTGACGGCACAAGCAACCGAGGCAAAAGTAGCAGAGATGACGGCTGTTTCCGCAATTTCTGAAATCAGTCTCCGCATGAAAGCCATCCATAGCTCAATTGAAGAAAAAAATAAGCTCCTGAAACAAGCAGAAGCAGATGTAGAAAATGCAACCAAAAAACTGAATGAGGCTCAAGAACGCGCTACATCCGTGGCGAACACTGTAAACGGCTACAAAATGCGCCTAGAGGCAAGAATCCGCCGAAGAGATGCCGCAAAGCAGACAAGCGATTCTCTCCGCCTTGATCTTCAGGAGCAGCTGCGGCGGGCAAAACTGCTCGAAGACCTCGAACAAAACCTAGAAGGCTTTTCCAACAGTGTAAAAGCGGTCATGAAAGAATCAAAGCACGGCACTCTTCCGGGAATTCACGGGCCAATCTCCCGCTTGATTCATGTCCCGGAAGAGTACACGGTTGCAATGGAAACTGCGCTTGGCGCGGCAATGCAGAATATTGTTGTCAGCACCGAGCAGGACGCAAAACGGGCAATTGCTTTTTTGAAACACACAAATGCTGGGCGTGCGACGTTTTTGCCGGTTGAAACCATCCGCGGAAAAATTCTGCATGAAGACGGCCTTTCCAACACCCCTGGATTCATAGGAATTGCATCGCAGCTTTGTTCCTATGATTCGGTTTATCAGAATATCGTAGAATCCCTGCTGGGAAGAATTGTGATAGCGGAAGACCTTGACAGCGCGGTTTTGATCGCCAAAAAGTTTGGTTACCGGTTCCGCATTGTCACATTGGACGGGCAGGTCGTGAATACCGGAGGATCATTGACAGGCGGTTCTTTGGTGCGCAATTCCGGCCTTTTAAGCCGTGCCGCCGAGATTCAAAAAATTCGTGCGGAAGCTGAAAAGCTGAAAGCAAAAGCAGAAAAAGCGGCGGCAGAGGCCAAAGCCGCTTCGGAAGATGCTGCTTCGGCAGAAGCGGAACTCACTTCGGCGAAAGCAGAACTTGCATCGGCTCAGGAAGAATGTGTGAGAATGGACGCGGAACGCAGCCGAGCTCAGGACAACCTCCTTTCTCTGAAAAATGACATTGATGCTTTGCAGAAAGAGGCAGTTTCGGCACAGGAACGCTTGACTTCACAGGAAAAAGCACGCGACGAAGAGCGGAAAAAAGCCGAAGAACTGCTGAAACAAGTGGAAGAAATCAAGAACCGTCTTGCAGAGATTACCGGAAATCGAGACGAATTAAACCGCAAATGCGACGAGCTGACGGATACCATACGCCAAATCGAACTTGACCGTTTAGCTGCCCAAAAAGATGTTCAGTCGCTGGAAGATGCCATTCGCCAAGCGGAGGAGCTCGGTCGCAGCCACCAAGAAAAAATAGCAGAGTTAAACTCCGAAATCGAAAGAACAAAACAGGCAACATCAGAAATTGAGAAAAAGATTGCTGAACTATTAAAAGAAGCCGATAAGCTGCGGGAGACCTCGCGAAACGCTTCCCAAGAGATTGAGACGTTCAGCGCCAAACGCATGCAACTGGAACAGAAATCTGTTCAGCTTCGCGCAAAAGAAAGAGAAAAGTCTGAAGAAAAAGAGAAAATCGGGCATGACCTTGGGCTTCTTGAAGAGCGAAAAGCAAATCTTCAGAAGGAATATGACGATATTATTTCACAGCTCTGGGAAGAATACGAACTGACACGCCGTGAAGCCGAGGAACAGGTAAAGACTCCGATTCGAGATTTAGCAGGCGCAAAGAAACGCTTAATGGTGATTAAAGGTGAAATCAAGAACCTCGGTGCGGTAAATGTTGCGGCTGTGGAAGAATACAAAGAGGTCAGCGAGCGTTATGAGTTCTTAAAGGCGCAGATAGCGGATGTGGAAGAATCCCGCAACGAGCTGAGCCAGCTCATTAATAACCTGACTCGCCAGATGAAAGACTTGTTCTCCGCCCGCTTTGAACAGATTAACAGGAACTTCGGGCAGACGTTCCGTGAGCTGTTCGGCGGCGGAAGCGCAGGCTTGTCTCTTACCGATCCAACAGATGTTTTGAATTCCGGCATAGAAATAGCCGTGCAGCCGCCCGGCAAAATTGTGACGCATCTTGAGTCATTATCCGGCGGTGAGAAAGCTCTTGTTGCCATCGCTCTCTATTTCGCAATTATGAAAGTTAACCCGCCGCCGTTCTGCGTTCTCGACGAAATCGAGGCAGCGCTTGACGACGTAAATGTTACTCGTTTTGCTTCTTATCTGCGCAGAATGAACGACAAGACACAGTTTATTGTCATCACGCACCGTCGCGGGTGCATGGAGGAAGCAGACGTGCTGTACGGAGTCACGATGCAGGACGAGGGTGTTTCCAAGCTGCTTGAAATGCAGGTAAGTCAAGTCGAGGAGAAACTGGGTATTAAGGCTTAATTTAAAGGAGAAAACAGAATGGGAATTTTCGCAAAAATCAAAGACGGCTTAAAACGGACACGCGAAACCATGAGCGCCTCCGTTGCGTCTATGCTGAATTCCTTTACGCAAATTGATGAGGATTTGTTTGAAGAACTGGAAGAACTGCTGGTAATGGGGGATGTCGGCGTACCGACTGCGGAATACATCTGCGGTGAACTCCGCAAGCAGGTAAAAGAGCAGAGAGTAACCGATCCTTCCCAAATCAATGAAATGCTCCGCCAGATTATCGCGGATATGCTGCGCGGCGGGGAAGAATTGAAGCTCAGTACAAAGCCTTCTGTCATTCTCGTCATCGGCGTGAATGGCGTTGGCAAAACAACAACGGTTGGCAAGCTCGCCGCTATGTTCACAAAGCAGGGGAAGAAGGTCATTCTCAGCGCGGCGGATACATTCCGTGCCGCTGCTGTGGAACAGCTTGAAATCTGGGCTGAGCGTTCCGGAGCGGAAATCATCAGCCAGCCTCAAGGCAGCGACCCGGCTTCTGTCGTTTTTGACTCCATTGCGGCTGCAAAGGCACGCGGTGCGGACATCGTTATCTGCGATACGGCAGGGCGCCTCCATAACAAAAAGAATCTTATGGAGGAACTCGCGAAAATCAACCGTATTATCCAGCGCGAAGCGCCGGATGCCGACCGTGAGGTTCTGCTTGTTCTGGATGCTACGACCGGGCAGAACGCGATTAATCAGGCAAAAGAGTTTATGTCTGTAGCAGATATTACAGGTATTGTTCTCACGAAGCTGGACGGCACACCCCGCGGCGGCGTAGTCTTAGCAATCCGAAAAGAATTGGGGCTGCCAGTTAAATTTATCGGTGTAGGGGAACAGGTCGATGATTTGCAGCCCTTCGATGCCGACCAGTTTGCGGAGGCACTGTTTGAGAGGCAGGAAGAAACGTGAAATTAGTCGTTGCAACACATAACCGTAATAAGGTTCAAGAATTTCAGAGAATTCTTCAGCCGCTTTCGATCGAAGTCATTACGGCGGATCTCCCTGAAGTAGAAGAAAACGGAACAACATTTGCCGAAAACGCTTATTTGAAAGCTATCTCGGCATTTCACGCAACAGGAAAGGCAGCCGTCGCTGATGATTCCGGCTTGGAAGTGGATGCGCTCAACGGCGCCCCTGGGATTTATTCCGCGCGGTATGCAGGCGAAAATGCGACGAATGAGCAGAGAATCGCGAAACTGCTTGATGCTCTGAAAGATGTTCCGGAGGAAAAAAGGACAGCTAGGTTTGTCTGTGCCATTTGCTGCATTTTGCCGAATGGCGATATTATCACCGCCCGCGGGGAGTGTCCCGGAAAAATAGCTTTTGAAGCCCGCGGAAACGGCGGCTTTGGTTACGACCCGGTTTTCCTCGTTGGAGAGAAAACTTTTGCCGAACTAAGTGCCGAGGAAAAGGACAAAATCAGTCATCGCGGAAAAGCGCTCCGCGTTTTTGCGGAAGAGCTCAGAAAATATAAGGAGAATTCTCATGCTGAACAGTAAACAAAGAGCATATCTTCGCTCACTTGCAAATTCAATTGATACGATTCTCATTGTCGGAAAAGGCGGCATCAACGCCGAGGTTATTCGTCAGGCAGATGATGCGCTGACGGCAAGAGAACTGATTAAGGGCAAAGTCCTTGAAACGTCGCCGGTGAACGCGCCCGAAGCTGCAGACCAAATAGCCGCTGAAACTTCTTCGGATTCTGTGCAGGTGATTGGTTCAAAATTCGTCCTTTACCGCAGAAATGATAAGGATCCCAAAATTATACTTCCCAAAGAGCGGAAAAAGTAATATGATAAATAAGAACCCTTTTCATGGGGAAAGAAAAATGAAAATCATCATTTTCGGTGGAACGTTTAATCCGATTCACAATGGTCACATTCATTTAGCAAAGTGTTTTGCGGACATTCTTCAGGCTGACCGTGTCATTCTGATTCCCACCAACGTTCCACCCCATAAGCGAGCACCGGACTTGGCAGATGCGGAAGATCGGCTCAACATGTGCCGTCTCGCCGCGGAAGCCGACAAACGGTTTTGTGTCAGCGATATTGAAATCGCGCGGGGAGGACAAAGTTACACCTCCGAGACTCTTACCGAGTTGCATCGGCAGTACCCAGATGCTGAGTTATACCTCATAACGGGCGAAGATATGTTTTTAACGCTTGAAGAGTGGCACGACCCGCAGGTCATCTATCAGCTTGCGACGATTTGTGCGGCCCCCCGCAGCCCGAAAGGTACCGGAGCGTTGCTAGAATACGCAAAAAAAATTGAACGCAACGGCGCAAAAACAAGAATTGAGGATATCCCCTATTACCCGATTTCATCAACAATGATTCGGGAGGCTGTGAAAGCCGGGAAAAGCATTTCTTCGCTTGTTCCTGCAGCCGTTGAGCGATATATTCGTGAAAAGAAACTGTACTTGGGAGAAATGAGTACAAAATGAACTTTGAAGAATACAAGGCTGTCATCAAGCCGTTCCTAAGTGAAAAGAGATATCACCATTCTATATGCGTTTCGGAAGCCGCTGTGGAGCTTGCGAAAAAGTACGGAGCCGATCCGCTCAAAGCGCAGACGGCGGGAATCCTTCACGATATTATGAAGGATATTCCTCCGGAACAGCAGCTTGAAAAAATGAAACAATATGGCATCAAACTCACAGAAATTGAGCTTGCGGCGCCCAAACTGTGGCACGCCATTTTGGGGACAGAATATATCAAAAAAGAGCTTCACATAGAAGACACGGAAATCCTGAATGCGGTTCGTTATCACACAACCGGGCGCAAAAATATGACGTCGCTTGAGCGTGTGTTATTTATGGCGGATTTTATTTCTGCGGACCGCGATTATCCGGGTGTAGAGGAATTGCGTCAAGCAGCGCAAAAGGATATGGATACTGCGTTGTTGGAGGGCCTGAGCTATACGATTGCAGACCTTGCCAATAACAAAAAACCGATTCATCCGGACACATTAGAGGCATACAACCAGATTGCATTGATTATGAAAGATAAATAACTCACAGAAAGGAATGCATCTATGACTGCGTTTGAGATTGCGAAACAGGCAGTAAAGATTCTCGACAGCAAAAAAGCAGAAGAAATTAAGATGATTAAGATTGCAGATATTTCTGTTTTGGCAGATTATTTTGTCATCGCAACCGGCACAAGCAGCACGCACGTGAATTCTTTGGCCGATGAGGTAGAATTTAAACTCGAAGAGCTTGGAATCCAAGTCAGGCATAAAGAAGGGTACCACTCCAATTCATGGATTCTTCTGGATTACGGCAACGTTGTGGTTCATGTGTTTACTCCGGAGTCACGCAGTTTCTATGATTTGGACCGGCTATGGCGCGATGGCGAAAACATCGACATTTCAGAATTTCTGAAGTAATTTGAAATGCCGGAATCGTTTCCGGCATTTTTAATAAAAGTCGAATCAAAAATAGGGGCGAATAAAATGAAGTATGATCCGAAACAGATAGAAAAGAAATGGCAGGATGAATGGGAAAAAACAGGCGTTTTCCATGCTTCCAATGATTACTCGAAACCGAAATATTACGCGCTGATTGAGTTCCCGTATCCCTCGGGACAAGGCTTGCACGTCGGGCATCCGCGTTCCTACACGGCAATGGATATTATTGCACGCAAACGCCGCATGCAGGGCTACAATGTTCTGTATCCGATTGGCTGGGATGCATTTGGCCTGCCAACTGAGAATTATGCAATTAAAAATCATATTCACCCCTCAGTTGTTACCAAACAAAACATTGCGCGTTTTAAAAAGCAACTTAAGTCACTCGGCATTTCGTTTGACTGGTCGCGCGAAATCAATACAACTGACCCGGAATACTACAAATGGACACAGTGGATTTTCCTGCAGTTATTCAAACACGGCCTTGCCTATAAGAAGGAAATGGCCGTTAACTGGTGTACATCCTGCAAATGTGTTCTTGCAAACGAAGAGGTTGTCAACGGTGTCTGCGAGCGCTGCGGCAGCGAAGTCGTCCGGAAGGTAAAATCGCAGTGGATGCTGAAAATCACGGACTATGCGCAACGCCTTATTGATGATCTTGCTTTAGTCGATTACCCGGACCGTGTGAAAGCGCAGCAGAAAAACTGGATTGGCCGTTCAACCGGTGCCGAAGTTGATTTCTCTACAACAGCAGGGGACAAGCTTACCGTTTACACAACACGCCCGGATACACTTTACGGCGTAACCTACATGGTGCTTTCTCCGGAACATCCATATCTGGAAAAATGGAAAGACAAAATCAAGAATATTGAAGAGGTTCGCGCGTACCAGGCAGAAGCAGCGAAAAAGTCGGATTTCGAGAGGACCGAACTTGTAAAGGATAAAACCGGCGTTCGGCTCGAAGGAGTCAACGGAATTAACCCGGTAAACGGAAAGGAAATTCCGATTTTCATTTCCGACTATGTTCTTGTTACCTATGGAACAGGCGCTATTATGGCTGTTCCGGCACACGATACCCGTGACTGGGAATTTGCCAAGAAATTCGGCCTCCCGATTATTGAAGTTGTCAAAGGCGGAAATGTACAGGAAGAGGCCTTTACAGACTGCAACACCGGAATTATGGTGAATTCCGGTATCCTAGACGGACTCACAGTAGAAGAAGCTAAGAAGAAGATTATTGAATATCTGACGGAAAAGGGAATCGGAAGGCCGAAGGTCAACTACAAACTGCGCGACTGGGTTTTCTCCCGCCAGCGTTATTGGGGCGAACCGATTCCGATTGTAATCTGCCCCAAGTGCGGTTATGTGCCGGTTCCTGAGAGCGAACTTCCTCTCCGTTTGCCGGATGTAGAATCGTACGAGCCCACCGATAACGGAGAATCGCCGCTGGCGCACATGACAGACTGGGTCAACACAACTTGCCCGCACTGCGGAGGTCCCGCAAAGCGTGAAACGGATACCATGCCTCAGTGGGCCGGTTCTTCTTGGTATTTCCTCCGTTACATGGATCCTCACAACAACGAAAAGTTTGCCGACGAGAAAGCGATCAAATACTGGTCTCCTGTGGATTGGTACAACGGCGGCATGGAGCACACGACTCTACACCTGCTTTATAGCCGCTTCTGGCATAAGTTCCTTTACGACATCGGCGTTGTACCGACTCCGGAACCGTATCAGAAACGCACCAGTCATGGAATGATTCTCGGTGAAAACGGGGAGAAGATGAGCAAATCCCGCGGCAATGTCATCAACCCGGACGAAATTGTCAACGAATATGGCGCCGATACCATGCGCCTCTATGAAATGTTCATCGGCGACTTTGAGAAAGCCGCTCCCTGGAGCACACACGGAATCAAAGGCTGCCGCCGCTTCATCGAGCGCTACTGGAACCTGCAGGATATCCTCTGCGACGGCGAAGAAATTCGTGAAGAGCTCCAGATTCCGTTCAACAAGGCCATTAAAAAGGTCGGAGAAGACGTCGAGAACCTAAAATTCAACACGGCGATTGCTACGCTGATGTCACTGATTAACGACATCACGGCTGTCGGAAGCATTACGCGCGGAGAGCTCCGTATTTTCACCGTTCTGCTGAACCTCTTTGCCCCGCATGTCTGCGAGGAGGTTTGGTCTGTGCAGAACCTTGGCAGCGGCATGGTTTGCCAGCAGCCTTGGCCGAAATACGATGAGTCGAAGTGCGCCGATGCGACCATCGAGATCGCCGTTCAGGTTAACGGCAAGGTTCGTGCTCGTCTCACGCTGCCTTCAGACGTAACGAAAGAACAGGCACTTAATGAAGCGAAGACAAACGACAGAATTTCTCAGGTAATTGCCGGAAAAAATATTGTAAAAGAGATTTATGTACCCGGTAAACTTGTTAACTTGGTTGTAAAATAACTGCAACGGTTAAGGCCGCTTCCGAATGGAAGCGGCCTTTTTAGCAGTATACAGGCCGGCCTGCGTTCATAAATGAAAAAGGGCTTTCCGCTGTAACAAGCGAAAAGCCCTTTCCTAATATTCAAGCGTAATGTGCCACAGGGGTCAATCATAACCGAAAAACATGTCCCATATATATAAAGCAGTTAAAGCTTCTGCCCACAATGCGGACAGAAACGACTGCCCGGCGGTACCGCAGTACCACAGAAGGGACAATAATGCGATGCGCGCCTTGCCAGCCGGAATATTTTTTCAGGGTTTACTTCTGCGTTCGGGTCGTGCTCCAGCCGTTTTCCTTCTTCTCTGCTGATTTCGTAAACGGAGCCGCAGTTTGGGCAGGAGATAAAATAACGTTTCCCGAATCGAAACATGGGAATAAAAAAGAAAATAAACCGCTGACTTGCACAAGTGACAACCGCCATGGCATCTTTGATTCCACAGCAGGGGAAATATCGGCACTTCCGAGGGCCCAAATCTCGGGTGTCGCTCGTTATCGCAAAGAAGAAGAACATGAAATCACCTCACGAATATGACTGAAAGGAAGAAAAGAATGGTTATCCGTCTGTTGCGCAGACATGTTATTTTGGCATGTGTTATTATCCTTGCCGCTGTTATTGCAACAACTATGCTTGTAAATCTCAGTAAAGAACAAAAGAGTGTGTCAAGTTCAAATGCTTTACAGATTAACAGCGAATCGCCGATGGAAAGCGCCGCATCCAATTCTTCCGCCGTACAGACCTCCGGTTCCGTTGAAATGCGCGCTGTATGGGTTCCATACCTAAGTCTCAATATGAGCAACGAAACAGACAAAAGCGAACAGGCATTCCATAAAAAGTTCGATTCTATCGTCAGCACAGCCAAATCTTGCGGGATGAATACACTCATTGTTCAGGTAAGGCCGTTCGGCGATGCTTTTTACCAATCTGATTATTTTCCATGGAGCCATCTATTAACGGGAAAGCAAGGTGTTTCACCCGGATATGACCCACTAAAGTACATGGTTGAAGCAAGTCATAAGGCTGGGTTAAAAATCCACGCGTGGGTGAATCCACTGCGCATTCAGACGTCTGGTACGCCATCAATCTTATCGGAAAATAATCCATATTACAAATTCAGAAGCGATAACGCAAAATCCGATTATGTGTTAGATTTTCAGAACGGAGCGTATTACAATCCGGCTTATCAAGAAGTGCGCCAGCTTGTCGCTGACGGGGTAAAAGAAATCGTGCAGAAATATGACGTAGATGGGGTACAGTTCGACGATTATTTTTACCCGACGCAGGAGGCGCCCTTTGACCAGAAATCATACACTGCGTATTGTAATAATGCAAAAAAATCTGGGACGCCGCTTTCACTTGGAGATTGGCGCAGAGCAAACATCAGCGCACTTGTATCTCTTGTTTACCGAGAAGTCAAATCTGCCAATCCGAAGGTGGAGTTTGGAATTGCCCCTCAGGGCAATATAGAAAACGACATGAATATGGGCGCCGATGTCTATTCTTGGTGTGCATCGAAGGGATATGTTGATTATATCTGCCCACAGCTTTATTACAATTTCCAGAATCCTACGCTTCCGTTTAATACCGCAGCCGATAACTGGAAAAATATCGTGAAGAACAAAAATATAAAGTTATATTTTGGCTTGGCAATCTACAAAGCGGGTTCAGACGCCGACAGCGGTACATGGAAAACATCTTCGACCATCATCGCAAATCAGATTAAATATGGGCGCGATTCTAAATGCGATGGGTTCATGTTCTATTCGTGCGATTACCTTACGAGCGATCAGGCTAAGCAAGAGGTACAGAACGTCATTAAACTGCTGAATTAATTATGCCAGTTCACCGACGCAGTAATCCTTTTCTGCCTTTTTTATCGTGACAAACCGGATTTTCCCGGAAAGATTCGTTTTCGATGATGCCCGAACCGGAGTATAGTTTTCGGTATATCCCTCGTAAACGCCGTCTTCACATTCACGCTCAAATAGCACCGGCTCCACTTTGGCAATTTGCTGTTCAAAGAAGGCATGGCGCGTTTCGGCAGCGGCAGCAATCATTCTTTTGCTGCGTTCCTCACCAACCTGCGGCGGAACTTGGTTTGCAGCTTTTGCTGCCGGTGTGCCCGGGCGTCGTGAGTAGATAAAGACATGCACTTTTGCAAAGCCGATCTCTTTTTCAAAAGCAAGAGATTCGGAAAATTCTTCTTCTGTTTCACCCGGGAAACCGACCATAATGTCGGTTGTAATGGCGGCGTTTGGAAATACAGATCTGAGATTTTGAACAATTGTGCGGTACTCGTCTGGAGTGTAGTGCCGATTCATGCGCTTCAAAGTGGCGGCACATCCGCTTTGAAGGGAAAGGTGAAACTGCGGGCAGAGCTTTTTCTGTTTGCTCAGGCGCTGAATTACCTCCGGGCCAAGCTGCTCCGGTTCTAAGGAACCGAGTCGGACACGCTCAATTCCTTCCTGTGCACAGGCGGCTTCAACCGCATCGCAGAGAGAAAGGCCAAGTTCCTGACCGTAAGCGGAGAGATTGATTCCGGTCAGCACCACTTCACGGTATCCGTTTGCGGCAATTTGCCTCAGTTCGTGTTTGAGGTCTTCTAATGGTTTGGAACGCACACGGCCGCGTGCATAGGGAATAATGCAGTAAGAACAGAATCGGTTGCAGCCGTCCTCAATTTTTACAAACGCACGCGTTCTTTCGTAGAAGTTATCTACCTCAATTGATTCAAACTTATTTCCGTGAGGAGTAATGTCGATTACGCGCTGACGTGAATTGAGGAATTTTTGTACATCGGACAAAAGAGCGGAGCGGTTAGAATTTCCAAGGACCACATCTGCTTCGGTCAGACTTTCCGATACTTCCGGGAAAGCCTGCGGCATACATCCGGTCAGAACGATTACTGCATTTGGATTTTCGCGACGAGCATGACGCAGTGCCTGACGCACCTTGCGGTCGCTCACGGCGGTAACTGTGCAGGAATTGACAACGATAAGATCGCTTTGGGCATGATCATCGCATGCCGTAAAGCCTGCGCGCAGCAAATCGGCCAGCATTGCCTGAGATTCGTACTGGTTAACCTTACAACCAAGGGTAATAAAGGATACTTTCATTTGTTCACCTTACATAAAACTAAATAGATTATTTTACAAATAAATCATATCTATGGTCATGTTGTACATTGACCGATGGAGAAAAAACGGGTATGCTTTGGTTATGATAACAGATCATGTGTTTCATGGAGGGCACTGTTTATGTTTACGTCTACCATCGTTTTATCCAATATTGAAGCGGTCAAGAAGTTCGTAACTCTTACAAACAACTACAATTTTCCGATTAACCTCACTACAGATAAGTATAAAATCGACGCAAAATCCATTATGGGTATTTTTAGCCTCGATTTGTCCAAGCCTATTCAGATTGAAGTGGATGACAGCGAAGCGGATAAAGAAAGTGCGAAGGAATTTATTCAGCAGTTGGCTCAGTTCCAACCAGCTTTCGTAACAAAGGAAGTGCAATAAACAAACACCTAATCCGGCCGGTGCCGGATTTTTTTATGCCTGTTCATACTTTTGTGCCAGTACGCTCCATCGTTGAAACAAAGATTCATTCTCTTCTTTCAATTTGGCAAGTTCGTTAGAAATCTCCAATGCTTTTTCATAATCACAAGCAATGTCTGGCTCTGAGAGTTGTTGCTCCAGCTGGCTGATTGCGTTTTCTTTTTCTTCAATTTCTTTCTCAATCCGACGAAGCTCAGCTTTTTCTCTGCGAGCAATGGCCTCAAGCTCTTTTCGCCTTTGGTAATCGTTTTTTCGTTCCGATTTTTCCGGTTTTTCAGCTTCCGCAACTGTCTGTTTGCTTATTTGTTCAAGGTATTCGTCATAACCGCCGTTGAATAGTTTTGTTCCATCCGGTGAAAGGTAATAGATTTTGTCAGCCAGACGGTTGATGAGATAGCGGTCGTGAGAGACAATCAGCAGTGTGCCTTCATAATCGGAAAGGGCATTCTCAAGCGCTTCGCAGGAAGAAATATCAAGATGGTTGGTAGGTTCGTCAAGCAATAGAAAATTGTTTTGGGAAAGCATCAGGCGCAAGAGAAGAATTCTGGCTCTTTCGCCGCCGCTTAGTGCGGAAACCGGTTTGAAAACGTCCTCTCCTCGGAACAAGAAAACAGCAAGAGCCGAACGAACTTCGGTTTCCGTCATTCTGGGGTAGTAGTCCCAAACTTCATCAATAACGGTTTTATCTTGGCGCAAACCCGTTTGAAGCTGGTCGTAATATCCGACATCAACTCCCACACCAAAACGGAAGGAACCCTCCGTCGCGTGGTTAACACCGAGGAGTACTTTTAGAAACGAAGTTTTGCCGCAGCCGTTTGGCCCAAGCAGAAAAACACGCTCACCGCGATGAATCTCCATGTTGGCGTGCTGAAACAACTTGACATTTCCAAAAGAAAGCGCGAGGTCTTTTACACTGAGTACGTCGTTGCCGCTGCATCGCCTGATACCAAAATGAAAGCGGAGAGAGGCATTTTCTTTTTCCGGCTTCTCAAGGGTTTCTTCCAGCCTTTCGATTACCTTCCTTTTACTGGCTATGGTCTTATAATTCCGCTCCTGATTCCAGCGGCGCTGCTGTTCGATAATTCCGTTAATTCTTTGTATTTCTTTTTGTGTACGGTCATATTTTCTCGTTAGTGCCAAATCTAGCTCTTCACGCTGCTTGAGGTAGGCTGAATAGTTGCCCTTAAAAGTTTTGAGGTGATGATTCTTTAGCTCGAAAGTCCGGTTTGTCGTCCTGTCAAGAAAATACCGGTCATGCGAGATGATAATGTAGGAGCCTTCAAAGGAGCGCAGAAAATCTTCCAGCCACTCTACCGAGGAAATATCCAGATGGTTCGTAGGCTCGTCGAGAAGAAGAAGATTCGCTCCGGAAAGCAACAATTTTGCCAACTGAAGTTTTGCTCTCTGGCCGCCACTCAACACACCGACGGGGGAGTGAATCTGCTCTTCTGAAAAACCAAGCCCCTTCAAAGCAGAATTTGTTCTGCTGCGGAATGTTAAGCCTCCGCTGAGATTATATTGATCGGTCAGCCAAGCTTGTCTTTCAATTAGCTTGTCCTGATTTTCCGGTTTTTTCAGGAGCAGTTTTGAAATCTGTTCCAGTTCGGCCTCCATCTCCATCAAAGGTTGAAAGACCGTCAAGACCTCATCAAAAGAGGTGCGCTCCAGATTTTTGCAGACATGTTGCTCCATATAGCCAAGCTTTGTTTTGCCAGCAACATTCAATTCGCCGCTATCTGGAGACATTGCATCCGTCAGAATTTTCAACAAAGTGGTTTTGCCGCAGCCATTGCTACCGATAAGACCAATTCGGTCTCCTTCACGTACCTCAAAGGATATGTTTTCAAGAATAACTTCCGTTCCGAAAGATTTGCAAATGCCGCCTGCACTCAGCAGTGCCATGAAAAGTTACTCCTATCTTTATGTAAATCTGGCGCTGTTTTTCATACTATTATAACATCGGCGCTTCCGTTATAATAGCATAACGGAACAGCGCCTGTTTGTCAAGTATAATACCTTTACAGAAAACGCTTCAGCCTGTCAATATTCTGCTCTTCCGCAGCAATATATTCTTCCGCAATCTTTCTGGTCTTGGTATCACAGTCCGGCGCATGGTTCAGTACTTTTGTCATACCGATAATTCCCATGTTGGCTCCTTGAATCATCATTTCTGCTACGTGCTGAGGAGTATTGCGCAAAAATAACTCTGCTTTGACTGCGCCGGTAAGCATAGCCTGCATGTCTTTCCGAACGCCTTTCGGCTCTTCATTCTGCTGCTTGAGCAACGCACGAGATTTTTCCATTAAGTTGATATATCTTTCATCGTGACGCTTAATCTGCGAACTAAGGCTGCGGTTGCGCAAGTGAGGTATCACAATTTCTGAGGCTTCCATGCCTAATTTTGAAATTTTGTACAGCTCGTTTAGCACTTTTGAACGATCCGGATTCTTATGCATGATCATTACCTCCTTTCCAAGACCTCATCCTTCAGTGTTTCCAACGGCTATCGCAATTAGAAGCGGGAATGTCTGCCTTCAAAATTGGCGGCATAAACTAGACAATTGCACGATGGTCGAATATAATTAATCGGGGTGATTGAATGAAAGCTGGCATTTCCACAGCGTGCCTTTATCCCATGCTGCTTGAAAATTCCTTTTCGGAATTGATTTCACTTGGTTTTCGCCATTATGAAGTGTTTTTCAATACCGTGAGCGAATTGCGGGAAGAATTTCTTCACAAGTTAAAAGAAGCAGCAGATTCAAGCGGCAGCACGATTTGTTCCGTTCACCCCTTCACATCCGGCTTTGAAAATTTTCTTCTCTTTTCCGGCTATGAGAGAAGATACCGTGACGGCTTGGAATTCTATAAAAAATATTTCCATGCCTGCAATGTGCTCGGTGCAAAAATTCTTGTGCTCCATGGGCGAAAAAAAGACCGGCCGGATATTTCGGAAGAGATGTTTTTTGAGCGTTATCTGGGACTTTATGAACTCGGCAAAGAATTCGGCGTGACAGTTGCACAGGAGAATGTAAATCTATTTTGCAGCGACGACCCGTCTCTGATTCGGAAAATGCGAAAAGCCTGCGGCGAAAACTGTGCTTTCGTTTTGGACGTAAAACAAGCTGTTCGCGGCGGAACCGACCCTTTCGTTATGTGTGAAGCGATGGGGGAACAGATTTGCCATGTCCATCTCAATGACAACAGCCCGGAATCCGATTGTCTGCTTCCGGGGTTCGGCAAAATGGATTATGAACGGCTTTTTCGATGTCTAAGAAAAAATGGCTATGACGGCAGTGTCATGATTGAAGTGTACCGAAAATCGTTCGGTGATTTCACAGAGTTGCTGCAAGCGAAAAAAACAGTCGAAAAATTGTGTAGGAACTCATAATACCAAACAATTTACTCTTGCCGACGTACTAGAATTATGGTATAATTTACTAAATTTCAGGAAGGGATGAGGCTAATGAAGTGCCCATATTGCGGATATGGCGAAAGTAAGGTTATCGATTCCCGCCCTACCGACGAAGGGGCGAGAATACGAAGGCGCCGTGAATGCCTGAAATGTTCCAAGCGCTTCACAACCTATGAGGTCATTGAAACGATTCCGATTGTGGTTATCAAAAAGGACAAGTCTCGTGAAACTTTCGACAGAAGCAAATTGATGAATGGGTTGCTCCGTGCTTGTGAAAAGCGGCCGGTATCCCTCGAAACCCTTGAGAAAATTGTCGACGAAATTGAAAATATGCTTCAAAATTCCCTCGATCGGGAAGTTCCGTCCAGCTTAATCGGCAAATATGCCATGGAAAAGCTGAAAGAAGTGGACGAGGTTGCATATGTACGTTTCGCTTCGGTATATCGGCAGTTCAAGGATATCAATTCTTTTATGGAAGAATTGAGTAAAATGATGAAAATGAAAAAATAAATGCGTACACGGTAAGCGCAGCGCTTTAGCCGCCAGTTTCAGGCGGCTGTTTTTCTGCCAATATGAGTATCCTGTAAATTTTCGGGAAATTTATTGCCAATCTGTGAATTCAACGGCAATCATAGCCCTTTTCCTGCTGAAACGCTTTACTTTGCAAATCACTTATTGTAAAATGTAAGAAATTGAACGGGAGTGTTAATATTGCAGCCAAAATATCATAGAGTTTTGTTGAAACTAAGCGGCGAAAGCCTTGCCGGAAATCAATCCCACGGGATTGATTTCGATACTGTTATGAAAATCTGCCGCTCGATTAAATCTTGTGCAGACATGGGTGTGCAGATTGCCATTGTTGTCGGAGGTGGGAACTTCTGGCGCGGTCGTTCCAGCGGTAAAATGGATCGCACAAGGGCTGACCACATGGGAATGCTCGCTACAACCATCAATGCTCTTGGCATCGCCGACGCTTTGGAACAGCTTGGCTTAGTTGTGCGGGTTCAGACCGCAATTGAAATGCGTCAGATTGCCGAACCATATATTCGTAATCGTGCTGTCCGCCACCTGGAAAAGGGAAGAGTTGTCGTTTTTGGTTGCGGAACAGGAAATCCTTTCTTTTCGACTGATACTGCTGCGGCCCTTCGTGCTGCGGAAATTGACGCCGACATCATTCTGAAAGCTACCATGGTTGACGGCGTTTATGACAGTGATCCGAAGAAGAATGCAGACGCCAAAAAATTTGACAGTCTGACTTTTTATAATGTCCTTGAGAAAAATCTGCAGGTAATGGACAGCACGGCAGCTTCTCTTTGCCGTGATAACCATATTCCGATCTGCGTGTTCAGCATTGAAGATCCAGAGAATATCGTGAGAGCCATCTGTGGAGAGAAAATTGGAACCATTGTGAAGGAGGAGACTCAATGAAGGACATTCTGAACGATGCGGAAACCCGCATGAAAAAAAGCCTGTCCGTTCTTCAGTCTGATTACGGTGCAGTGCGTGCAGGACGTGCAAATCCTGCCGTGCTAGACAAAATTCGTGTGGATTATTACGGTACGCCAACACCGATCAATCAGATTGCTGCAATCTCCGTCACGGAAGCTAGGATTCTTACCATTCAGCCTTGGGATATCTCTAGCTGCAAAGCCATTGAAAAAGCAATTGAAACATCAGATTTGGGAATTAATCCCCAGACAGATGGAAAAATAATTAGGCTGACGTTCCCTCCGCTTTCGGAAGAGCGCCGCAAAGAACTTGTCAAGGAAATCAGCAAAATGAATGAGGAATGCAAAATTGCAATCCGTGCCATTCGTCGCGATGCCATTGACAAGCTGAAAGAAGCAAAAAAGAATTCAGAACTGACGGAAGATGACCTGAAGCATGCTGAGAAAAAAGCGCAGGATTTGACCGATAAGTACTGCAAAGAAGCCGACGAGCTTTTTGAAGAAAAGAAAAAGGAAATTATGGAGATTTAGGAATATGCCACAAAGGGTTTTACCTAGGCATCTCGGAATCATCATGGACGGAAACGGCCGCTGGGCAAAAAAACGTGGCCTTCCACGCTCCGCGGGCCATGTTGCCGGTGCCAAAGTTTTCAAGACCATCGTACGGTACTGCAGCCGAATTGGAATCGAATATTTGACGGTTTACGCTTTTTCTACCGAAAACTGGAAAAGGCCACAGGAAGAAGTCTCTTCTCTCATGAGCCTTTTCAAAACGTATCTTCGGGATGCGCTTGACAATTTTCTGAGTGAAAACGTTAAGGTTCGGTTTCTGGGCGATACCTCTGTTTTTGACCCGCAGCTTAGAGAACTGATTCAGAAAGTGACAGAGGTTTCAGCAAATCGGACGGGTATGGTTTTGAATATTGCTTTAAATTATGGCGGCCGTGCGGAAATCGCACGCGCCGTCCAACTTTTAGCGAAGGATGTACAAAACGGTTTGCTGAAACCAGAGGAGATTACAGAAGAGCTGATTTCATCTAAGCTCTACACGGCGGGCCAGCCAGACCCCGATCTCATCATTCGGCCAAGCGGAGAAAACCGTATATCAAATTTTTTGCTTTGGCAATCAGCCTATTCAGAATATCTCGTTATGGATATTTTATGGCCTGATTTTACCACAAAAGATTTGGAATATGCCTTTGATGTTTATGCATCGCGCAACCGACGCTTTGGAGGGGTTTAATTGAGAGAACGAGTGACTTCAGGCATTACACTGGTATTCTTTCTGGCGGCGGTTGTCGTGTTCAACAACTCGTTTCGTCCGGCACTGAATATAGCCATTGCGCTTGTTTCTGTCCTAGGTGTTTATGAGATTATTTCTGCGCTTGGTTTTACGAAAAATCTGATGCTGATGATTCCAAGCCTGATTTTCGCGTGTGTGTTTCCGTTCTGTGACACACTTTTATGGCGTGAAGTTGCGTATTTTCTGTATAATGTCGTCATTTTTTCTGGCCTCATTTTTTACCACACAGATGTTACATTTCGTGAGGTCGGCGTTATTTACAGCATGGCGCTGATGATACCGACCGCATTGAGCACGATGATTAGTCTGCGCGATATCGGTCAAAACCACGGAATGTTTTATGTGATTATTGCAATATCTTCTGCTTGGATTTCCGATGTTGGTGGCTTTTTCGCAGGCCGCCTATTCGGGAAGCACAAACTTTGCCCAAACATCAGCCCCAAAAAAACCATTGAAGGCGCGGTAGGTTCCTTTTTCCTGAACATTTCCGCTATGATGCTGTTTGGGTTAATTTTTGAGAAAGTTTTCCCTGCAAACGGTGTAGCCGTTTCTTATCTGCCGCTGCTTATCATCGGTGTCTTTGGCACCCTGCTGTCTATCCTCGGAGATTTGAGTTTTTCGCTAATCAAGCGCAGCTGCCATATTAAAGATTTCGGCGAGATTATTCCGGGGCATGGAGGAATCCTTGACCGCTTCGACAGTGTTATTTTTGAAGCACCATTTGTATTCCTTCTTGTTCAGTTCCTTCCGATTGTGCAATAATCGGCTGCAATATTTTGGAATCATGGTGAATACTAATGAAAAGATTTCTTTCTGTTTTAGGGTCGACCGGTTCCATCGGAACACAAACCTTGGACGTTGCCCGTAAACTCGGTCTTAAGGTGTGTGCGGTCGCCGCTAATCGGAATATACGCCTCCTGGAGAAACAAATACGGGAGTTCAAGCCGGATCTTGCAGCTGTCTTTGATGAATCGGCTGCGCGCGATTTGAAAATCGCAGTAGCAGATTTGCCGGTTCGCGTTGTTTCTGGAATGGAAGGGCTTTGCGAAGCGGCTTCTTACAGTAAGGCAGACCTTATCTGCAATTCCGTCGTAGGCCTAATCGGCCTTCAGCCCACGCTGGCTGCGATTGCTGCAAAAAAAGACATTGCGCTCGCAAACAAAGAAACTCTTGTCGCCGGCGGCGCAATTGTGATGAAAGCGGCGAAGGCTGCCGGAGTAAAAATTCTGCCGGTTGACAGCGAGCACTCGGCAATCTTTCAATGCCTTCAGGGGTGCCCAGATAAAAAAATATTAAAACGCATTATTCTAACGGCCTCAGGAGGGCCTTTTTTTGGATGGAGCACTGAGCAGCTCAAGCAGGTCACTCCCGAACAGGCTTTGCGGCATCCAAACTGGAATATGGGTCCGAAAGTTACAATTGACTCTGCTACCATGATGAACAAAGGCCTTGAAATTATGGAGGCCTCTTGGTTGTTTGATTTGCCGGCCTCAAAAATTGATGTGCTTGTTCAAAGGGAAAGCGTTGTGCATTCACTGATTGAGTATGTGGATAATTCCGTCATTGCTCAATTGGGCGTACCGGATATGAGAATTCCGATTCAATATGCGATTACCTGGCCGGAACGCTATGTTTCGCCGGTTAAACAGCTTGATCTCGCTGAATACGCGACCCTGACCTTCGCACGGGCAGACGAGGAAACGTTTCGCTGTTTGCGCGCATGCAGAAACGCGATGCAAAGGGGTGGTCTTGCCCCGGCAGCAGCAAATGGCGCAAACGAAGTTGCCGTGCGCTTATTTCTGGAGCATAAGATTTCTTTTACGGACATTGGGGAACTTGTTTCTGATGCGGCGCAACACCAGCCTGACGTGGCAGGAGATGTGTCTGTTGATGATATTCTGAACGCTGATGCTGAAGCACGGCGCTATGTGCTTAAAGTATCCGGCTGTATGAGGTGATTGTCATTAAGGTCCTGTTGATTATAATTGCTGTTCTGCTGTTCGGATTGATGATTTTCATTCATGAATTCGGGCACTTTTTCACCGCAAAATTGTGCGGAATCCGTGTAAATGAATTTTCAATCGGTATGGGCCCGACATTGTTCCATTTTCAGCGCGGAGAAACAAAATACGCGCTTCGTCTTCTGCCGATTGGCGGTTTCTGCGCAATGGAAGGCGAAAACGGCGACAGTGATGACGAGCGTTCTTTCTACAAGAAATCGGTCTGGAAGCGCATGCTTGTCGTCGTCATGGGCGCGGTTATGAACATCGTCCTCGGGCTTGTCTTAATGATGATTCTTCTGAGCCAAGAATCTGCGTTCAATTCTACAACCGTTGCTGCTTTCGCAAAGAATTCTGCATTTCAGGCCGCCGGCTTGAAAGAAGGCGACACCTTCGTTTCTGTGGACCATTACCGCATTTACGGCGACAGAGACCTTAGTTTTGCGCTGGCGACTGCAAACCCTTCTTCGGTAGATATTGTTGTCCGCCGTGACGGGAAAGAAGTGGCCTTCAACGATGTTAAGCTGAACAATCAGACAATTGACGGAAAGACGATCGTTTCTTTGGATTTTTATGTGGAACCCATTGAGAAAAATTTCGGAACTTTGCTGACGAAAACCTTTCAGGACACTGTGTCTGTTGTTCGTCTCGTGTGGTACAGCCTCATCAGCCTGATTACAGGGAAATTCGGCTTTAACGATATGGCCGGACCTGTCGGGGCAGCAGACGCGGTAGGGCAGGTTATTACATCCGGTCTAAAGGAGAGCTTCCTTGCAGGCCTAAATAATGTGATTTATGTAATGATGCTGTTTACCATCAACCTTGGTATTTTCAATCTAATTCCTTTTCCGGCACTTGACGGCGGCAAACTGTTCTTGTTCATCGTTGAAGCAATTCGCCGGAAACCGATTCAGGAAAAATATGTCGCAGTTGTTGAGACGGTCGGTTTTGCTTTGTTGATGTGCCTTATGCTCATCGTAACTTACAGCGATATACTTAGACTTGTAACCGGAAAGGGCCTCGGAGGATAGCAATGAGAAAATCAAAACGGATAATGGTTGGAAATGTTCCCATGGGCGGAGGAGCACCCATCACGGTACAGTCTATGCTGAATGTGCCCGCCAGCCAATTGGAAAAAAGCGTTCAGCAGGCGAAAGAACTTGCCGAGGCCGGCTGTGATATTCTTCGTGCGGCGATTCCGAATGAAGAAGCCGTTGCCTTGATTCCTGCCATTAAAGAAGCTGTTTCCATTCCGCTGGTTGCGGATATTCATTTCGATTACAGGCTTGCTCTTGCAGCAGCTGACGCCGGGGTTGATGCGATTCGCATCAACCCCGGAAACATCGGTTCCGACGACCGAGTGAAGGCTGTTGCCGAGGCCTGCCGAGCAAGGCATATTCCAATCCGAATCGGAGTAAACTCCGGCTCCGTTCAGAAGCAGTTTTTAGAAAAATACGGCGGGCCTACGCCGGATGCTTTAGCCGAAAGCGCGCTGTACCACGCTTCTTTGCTTGAGAAGTTCGATTTTACGGATATTGTCATTTCTATCAAGTCTTCCAACGTAGAAACGATGATTCGAGCAAATGAAATCGTAGCGGAAAAGTGTGATTACCCGCTGCATCTTGGCGTGACAGAAGCCGGAACCGAAAGAATCGGAATTATGAAATCTGCCCTCGGCATCGGCTCGTTGCTTCGCAGCGGTATCGGCGATACGATTCGCGTTTCTCTGACTGCAGACCCCGTGAAAGAAGTGGAAGCGGGAATTGACTTGCTCAAAATTCTGGGCCTGCGCGGCGGTGTTAAAATCGTTTCCTGCCCAACCTGCGGTCGCACAAAGATTGACCTGATTGCGATTGCTTCCGAAGTGGAAAAACGTTTGGCTAATTGCCGCAAAAACATTACGGTTGCTGTCATGGGCTGCGCTGTCAATGGACCCGGTGAAGCGCGAGAGGCCGATGTGGGCATAGCCGGCGGAGACGGATGCGGCTTAATATTCAAAAAGGGGCAGATTGTTCGCCGCGTCCCGGAAGAAAAACTGATTGACTGCCTAATGGAAGAAATCAATCATTTGTAAAGGGAGACGTACCATTGAAAACATTCGGGGAATTTTTCAGTCCGTACATAGATATGTCTGGCTTTCCACCGCTGATTTCCAGCGGGGAAGTCCGGAAAATCCAAATTGACTCCGAAAACAGGGTATTATCGGTTAAAATCAGGTTTTCTTCGCCTGTAGAACGTGAAACTCTGTATAAACTTGAAAATCAGGTTGCCGCATGCAAACAGCTTCGCCTGAGCCGTGCGGTTATTTCTCCTGAGTATCCTGCCGAGTGCTTTTCACTGGATTATTACCCCAACCTCGTGCTGGAATTAAAGCGTCGTGAAGCAAGCATCAACGGAACATTGAAAGACTCGTCTCCCCGGTTGGAGAACGGTGCACTGGTTATTTCCCTGCACCACGGTGGGGGCGAGTTTTTGCTTTCAAAGCATGCAGATCACATTCTTTCCAACCTGATTTATGATGAATTCGGTATCAAGCTGCCGGTACGTTTTGACGGTGTTTTGGCAATTGACGAGACAAATCCTGTTCACATCGAACGCATGAAGCAAACGGAGGAAAAGAAGCGCCGCCAAGCTGTTGTGAAAATGGTTGAGGAACATGAAGCAAGCCTGAAGCAAGCTCCTAGAAAGACAATCAGCATTCGCAGTGGCGATACTCTCATGCCTTGCATAGTCCCCGAAACAGCAAGAGAGATTTTCGGGCATATCGGAAAGGGAAAACCGGTTGCTCTTTCTACCATAACGCCGGATATCGGAAGCGTTATGGTTTGGGGAGAGATTTTTTCCGTAGACCAAAAAGAAACAAGGGACAAGCAGCGGAAAATCTATTCGATTAACATTACCGATTATACCGGATCCATCACCTTGAAGATCATAGAAATGGTCAATCAATGTAAAACCTTAGATACGCTCACAGTTGGCTCGACAATCCTTGTCCGCGGCGATGTCGAGTATGATAAATATGACCATGAAATTGTTCTTCGGCCTCGCGGCATAGCCACTGTGGAACAATTAAAAGTTGAAGACACCGCGCCGGAAAAACGTGTGGAGCTACATATGCACACAAGCATGTCCTCGATGGATGGCGTCAATTCCGCAAGTGATCTTGTCAAACGCGCGGCGCAATGGGGACATCCTGCCGTGGCAATTACGGACCACGGCGTTGCGCAGGCATTCCCCGATGCAATGAATGCCGCTGCCGAAATGGCGAAAAAAGGCAAACCCATCAAAGTTATCTACGGCATGGAAGCCTATTTTGTCAATGACCTTGTTCCTGCCGTAAAAGGGGAAACCGACAAGACTTTCCAGGACGAATTCATTGCTTTCGATATTGAAACGACCGGCCTCAGCCCGAACAGCGACAGAATTACGGAAATCGGTGCAGTAAGGATTGTAAATGGAGAGGTGAGGGATTCCTTCGATACTTTCGTAAATCCAGAACGTCCGATTCCTGCCAAAATCACTGAGCTGACCGGCATTACGGATGAAATGGTGAAAGATGCTCCCAGCGAAGAAGAAGCCCTTCGATCTTTCTTTGATTTTTGCGGGGAAAACGCCGTCCTGATTGCACACAACGCGGATTTTGATACTTCCTTCATACGCACCGCTGCCTTAAGGCATGGAATGGAATTCAAGAATACATATATTGATACAATTCCAATGTGCCGCTCTCTGCTGAAGGGAATTAAGAACTATAAGCTGGACACTGTTGCCAAATTTCTGAAGCTCGAAGATTTCCATCATCACCGTGCCTGCGACGATGCCGCAATTCTGGCAAAGATTTTTCTTTGTCTGCTCCAGCGCACAGCAGAAGATACCGGCGCAAAGAGAATTTCCGAAATCAACACGTCGCTGGCCGGCGGTGATGTAAAGAAAATCAAATCCTACCACATGATTGTCTTGGCAAAGAACCGGGTTGGCTTGAAGAATCTCTATAAATTAATTTCAAAGTCGCATTTAGACTATTTTTATCGGAATCCGCGTATTCCGAAAACAGAACTGATGCGGCTTCGTGAAGGACTCTTAATCGGCAGCGCCTGCCAAGCAGGTGAGCTCTATGAGGCTATTTATGAGGGGCAGCCTTGGCAGCGGCTTTGTGAAATCGCGTCCTTTTACGATTATCTTGAGATCCAGCCCCTTGGAAACAATGAATTCATGATACGGGAAGGCATGGTACCCGACGAAGAGAAACTCCGTGAATTTAACCGCACCATCGTTCGCCTTGGTGAAAAACTGAATAAACCGGTCGTCGCAACATGCGATGTTCATTTCATGGACCCGAAAGACGGGGCATACCGCAAAATCCTCATGGCCGGTCTAGGTTACAAAGACACTGATGAACAGGCACCGCTCTATTTCCGTACCACAAACGAAATGCTTGAGGAGTTTTCTTATCTCGGAAAAGAGAAAGCCTACGAAGTCGTTGTCAAGAATACCAATTTAATTGCAGACATGGTTGAACAGCTCAAGCCGATTCCGGACGGTACCTTCCCGCCGTTCATTGAAGGCGCCGAGGAACAGCTGACGAATATTGTCTGGACGCGGGCTAAGGAGATATACGGCGACCCGCTTCCGGAGATTGTTCAGAAGCGGCTTGAACGAGAACTTGATTCCATCACAAAGCACGGTTTTTCCATTCTTTACATGACAGCGCAGAAACTTGTGGCCGATTCCGTCAAACATGGATATCTCGTTGGTTCGCGTGGTTCTGTCGGTTCTTCTTTTGTCGCCAATCTGGCTGGAATTTCTGAGGTTAATCCGCTTGAACCCCATTATGTCTGCCCAAAATGCAAGCACAGTGAATTTATAACGGACGGCAGTTATGGAAGCGGTTTTGACCTTCCGCCCAAAAAATGCCCTGTCTGCGGGACGGATTACAACCGCGATGGCCACACGATTCCGTTTGAAACGTTCCTCGGCTTTGACGGAGATAAAACACCGGATATTGACTTGAACTTTTCTGGTGAATATCAATCTAGTGCACATCGCTACACAGAGACGCTTTTCGGAAAAGACAACGTTTTCAAAGCAGGAACGATTGCAACGGTTGCGGATAAGACTGCAATCGGTTTTGTAAAAAAATATGAGGAAGAGAAGGGCATCGTTCTGCACCGTGCGGAGGAACTGCGTCTTGCTATGGGTTGCACCGGCGTAAAACGCACAACCGGTCAGCACCCGGGTGGCATGGTTGTTGTGCCCAAGGGAATGGAAATCTATGATTTCTGCCCAGTTCAGCACCCCGCCAACGATGCAACTTCCGACAGTATCACAACCCATTTCGACTTCCATTCCATTCATGACACGATTTGTAAACTTGACGAACTCGGCCATGATGTTCCGACAATTTATCGCTACCTTGAAGACTACACTGGAATACCGGTGATGAACGTTTCCATGAGTGACCCGGAGGTCATGTCCCTTTTCCGATCAACGGAAGCGCTCGGCGTCAAGCCGGAGGACATTGATTCTCCCACCGGTACTTTCTCCTTGCCGGAAGTCGGTACGAATTTTGTTCGCCAAATGCTGGTTGATTCCAAGCCAAAAACATTTTCCGACCTGCTGCAGGTTTCGGGTTTGTCGCACGGAACGGACGTATGGCTTGGCAATGCGCAGGAATTAATTAAAAACGGAACCTGCACCATTTCGGAAGTTATCGGAACACGCGACAGCATTATGACGTATTTGCTGCACAAAGGTTTGGAGCCGAAGATGGCATTTAAAATCATGGAAATTGTCCGAAAAGGAAAAGCTCCAACAAAATTGACCGCAGACTATATTCAGGCGATGAAGGACCATGGTGTACCCCAGTGGTACATTGATTCTTGTATGAAAATTAAATACATGTTCCCAAAGGCACATGCTGCCGCCTATATGATTTCCACCCTGCGCCTCGGCTGGTATAAAGTACATCGCCCCGTGGAATATTATGCGGCCTACTTTACGGTCCGCGGAGAAGATTTTGACGGTGCTCTTGTCATGCAAGGCCGAGAGGCCGTGCGCCGCAGAATGAACGAAATCAGCATGAAGGGAAAAGATGCCACTGCGAAAGACGAGGCCGCCTACGCAACTTTACAGATTGTCAACGAAATGCTTGCCCGCGGAATAGAGGTTCTGCCGGTTGACCTCTATAAATCCGAAGCAAAAAAATTTATCGTGGAAGATCAAAAAATTAGACTTCCGTTCATGTCTTTGGCGGGAATCGGCGAAGCTGCCGCGAAAAGTCTCGCAGAGGCCAGAAAGAAAGGGAAAATCCTTTCCATTCAAGATCTTCGCGAACGCACAAATGTCTCAAAATCCGTAATTGAAACACTGGCTGCGGCCGGTGTGCTTGACGGTCTCCCGGAAAGCAGCCAAATGACGTTGTTCTGATTGACAAGGATATTTTATTATGGTATTATGTTAGCACGATAAAGTGCTTGCTGACAGGAGTACCTCGCATGAAAAAAAACAGCCGCATTACACCGGAAGGAACAAAGGACTATCTTTTTGAAGAATGTACGCTTCGCCGCAAAATTCAAAAACAGCTTTCTGATGTATTTGAAGGCCATTGCTATCGGGAAGTCATGACACCGGGATTTGAATTCTATGATGTTTATGACCCCGATTTTTCCGGAATTCCGCAGGAAATCATGTATAAAATGACCGATCGGCTCGGGCGCCTTCTTGTAATGCGGCCTGACAACACGATTTCCATTGCCAGGCTTACTGCAACGAGGCTTCAGAATCTTCCGAAACCGATTCGGTTATTTTATAACCAACCGGTTTGCCGCAATAACCCAGGTTTAAGCGGACGTATCAATGAAAATCTGCAAATGGGAATTGAACTTCTCGGTGCCGATGGATTTCGGCCTGACCTTGAAGTTCTGGCAATTGCCGTCGAATCATTGAGCAAGTGCATGCCCGGTTTTCGCCTTGAAATCGGGCACGCCGGATTTTTTCAGGCTCTTTCCACTTCTCTCCCGGTTTCGGATGAGACAAGGGAAGATATCCGTGCCGCAATCGAGTCGAAGAATGACGCGGCTTTGCAGTCTTTGCTCGCTCCGCTTGAAGAAAGCGATGCAGTACGGGCCCTTTGCTCATTGCCTCGTCTTTTCGGCGGGGAGGAAGTTTTTCAGCAGGCCGAGAAATTCTGTACCGGTGACTTGAAAAACACTCTTGATTATTTGCACGGAATCTATCGCTCCCTCGCTGAATACGGCCTTGGAAGCAGCTTGATTGTAGACCTTGGGCTTGTGCAGCGAAACGATTATTACACAGGAATCGTTTTCAGTGCATATGTCGAGGAATACGGTGACGCCGTACTTCTCGGTGGCCGATATAATAACCTTCTCAGCCATTTTGGAATGCCGATGCCCGCTGTGGGATTCGGTGTCAACGTAGACGCGATTGCGCAGACTCTTTCCCAGCGGCAGCGAATCAGTTTCCCACAAAAAGCTGAGCTGTTGGTGCACGGAGAACCAGGCTATGAAACCAAGGCGCTTCATTATGCCTCTCAGCTCATCGCAGAAGGGAAAAAATGCGAAACCAGTGTGTTTTCTTCGGAAAACGAAGCTGCTGCTTATGCTTTGAAAGCAGGAATTGAACGTTTGGACATCGTGGGGGAAACCATCCGCACGGTTGACCTGAAGGGAAGGAAATTATGAGGCCGCTCAGAATTGCCCTCACAAAGGGAAGACTGGAAGAAAAAACGATTGATTTGCTCGAAAAGATTGGCTGCGATTGTTCTGCTGTTAGAAATAAAGGGCGCAAGCTGATTTTGCCGGTGGACAACGGAAAATACGAAGTCGTGCTTGCCAAAGCCGCCGACGTAATTACATATGTTGAGCATGGTGTTTGTGACCTAGGCGTAGTCGGAAAAGATACCATCATGGAACACGGCGGCAGCTTTTACGAAGTGCTTGACCTTGGTTTTGGAAAATGCCGTTTTGCCTTGGCAGGGCCAAAGGGCTGCGACTTTTTCACGGGATATTCTTCGAGAACGGTTGCCTCAAAATACCCCAATGTGACGGCGGAGTATTTTAGCGGCAAAGCAATGGACGTACGAATTATTAAAATTGAAGGCTCGGTGGAGCTCGCTCCGTTGCTCGGCCTTTCCGATGCGATTGTCGACATCGTAGAAACCGGTTCGACCTTGAAGGAAAACGGCCTTGAGGTTATTGATACTGTTTGTGATATTTCAGCCAGACTGATTGTCAATGCAGCCAGCATGAAACTTCGCAAAGACGAAATTGAGGAACTTGTAAACCAGATGAAAAGGGTAGTCCACAAGGAAGCCTGACGGGGAAAGAGGTTACAGTATGCAGATTTTGAAAGAGAAGGAAGGATTCGGTCCTGAACTGATTGCTCAGTTGAAAAAGCGCTCCAACAAAGCAACTGCACAGATTGAATCCTCCGTATCAGAAATTATCGCCAAAGTTCGGGAAGAGGGCGACCGTGCGGTAGCCGAATACACAAAGAAGTTTGACGGTTCCGTTCCGGAAACAATAGAACTTTCAAAAGAGCAGATGATAAGCCTTGCCGCGCAATGCGGAGAAGAATTTCTCGGTGCATTGCATCGCGCCGCACAGAATATCCGTGAATTCCACGAACGTCAGAAACAGCAAAGCTGGTTTGAAACCCGCGAAAACGGCGTCATGCTGGGGCAGAGGATCCGTGGGCTGTCTCGCGTAGGGATTTATGTGCCGGGCGGAACTGCCGCATACCCTTCTTCGGTACTTATGAACGCAATCCCTGCGAAAATTGCCGGCGTTGGGGAAATCATCATGGCAACACCTCCTTCAAAAGACGGAAAACCAAATCCGGCCATTATGGCTGCAGCAGTTGAAGCCGGAGTTGACCGCGTCTTTCAGGTAGGCGGAGCACAGGCCATTGCGGCCATGGCATTCGGAACCGAAACCATCCCCGCAGTCGACAAAATCGTAGGGCCTGGAAATATTTTCGTTGCAACTGCAAAGAAGCAGCTTTACGGAACAGTTGGCATCGATATGGTGGCAGGCCCAAGCGAAATTCTGATTCTAGCCGATGAAACGGCAAATCCGAAATTCCTCGCTGCTGACCTGATGTCTCAGGCAGAACATGATGTTTTAGCTTCTGCCATTCTGCTCACCACTTCGGAAAAAATCGCAGAAGAAACACTCAAGGAGCTGGAGCGTCAGAAATCTTCGCTGGAGCGTAAAGATATTATTACGCAGTCACTCGATAACTTCGGTGCGATTGTCGTGTGCAGCAGCATGGATGAAGCAGTGAATTTTGCAAATGAACTTGCTCCCGAGCATCTTGAAATCTGCACGGAAAATCCAATGGATTACATTGGGCGCATTGATAATGCCGGTTCCGTTTTTTTAGGTCATTACGCGCCGGAACCTCTCGGAGATTACTATGCAGGCCCGAACCATGTTCTGCCAACGGGCGGTACTGCTCGTTTCTTCTCGCCGCTTTCTGTTGACAGCTTCGTGAAGAAGTCGAGTTTTCTGTATTACACAAAAGAAGCGCTCGCCGAGGCACAAGAAGATATTATCACTCTGGCAAACGCAGAAGGTCTGACCGCCCATGCAAATTCCATAAAGGTGAGGGAATAACATGGCTTATGAAGTAAACGAAAAAATCCGAGAGCTTGTTCCGTATCAGCCGATTACGGGAAATTACCGCATTCGGCTGGATGCCAATGAATCGTTTCTTGTTCCGGAGAATGAGATTCTGAAAGCCATCCAGAAAGATGCTGTTTCCGTAGCGTTCCAGCGTTACCCTGACCCGATTGCACAGGAGCTTTGTGAGGCATTTGCGAAAGCATATAATGTCAATGTCGAAAATGTTGTAGCCGGAAATGGTTCGGACGAACTGATTTCTCTGCTTTTCTCTTCCTTTTTGATGAAAGGTGAGTGCGCAGTTACGTTGTCACCGGATTTTTCGATGTACAGCTTTTACTGCGGCATTGCGGAAGGGCAGAATAAAGAATTCAAAAAGAGAGACGACTTTTCGTTTAGTATTGATGATCTGATTGATTTCGTAAACAAAAACAAGGCTCGCATGCTGATTTTTTCCAATCCGTGTAACCCGACTTCTCTCGGCGTCAAGCGCGAAGAAATCCGAAAACTGGTTTCGTCAGTTAATGCCCTTGTTGTTCTCGATGAAGCGTACATGGATTTCTGGGATCAGTCCATGCTTTCGGAAGTCAATCAATATGATAACCTGATTATTCTACGCACATGTTCCAAAGCGATTGGTGCGGCATCTTTACGCCTTGGCTTTGCTGTATCCAACGTAAATCTGATTCGGTTCTTAAAAGCAGTTAAGTCGCCCTATAACGTCAATTCTATTTCCCAGAAAATCGGTGCTGAAATTTTAAAGAGAAAAGATTGGCTTGCCTTCTGCCGGCAGAAAATTTGTAAGTCAAGGGATGAACTGTTCAGCGGCTTGAAGAAAATAGAAGAGAAAAATCTGGGAAGAATGAGGGTACTGAAACCTGTTACGAATTTCGTCACCGTAAAAACACCGGAATGCACTTCTATTTATCAAAAGCTTCTGAAAGACGGAATTGCCATTCGTTGTTTCGATGGTTTTCTGCGCATCACAGCAGGAAGTGAGACCGAAAACGAGGAATTGCTCAGTGCTTTTGAAAAGGCACTGAAAGAATAGGAGCGATAAAAATGCGCACTTCTGTTCAAAAGCGCACGACGCGCGAAACCGACGTTTCCGTCAGCTTGAACCTCGATGGAGGAGAAAGCAGTATTTCTACCGGAATCGGCTTTTTCGACCACATGCTGAATTCCTTTGCAGTCCATGGTGGTTTTGGCCTGACAGTAAAGGCGGTCGGAGACCTGAATGTAGACTGCCACCACACCATAGAGGATACCGGAATTGTATTAGGCAAAGCGTTCGCCGAAGCCCTTGGAGATCGTTCCGGAATTGCTCGCTTCGGCAGCTCTTATGTTCCAATGGATGAATCGCTTGCTTTTACAGCAGTGGATATCAGCGGAAGGCCTTTCCTTGTTTTCCACGCTGATTTCGCGCAAGACCGTATAGGGGAATACGATACTTGCATGACGGAAGAATTTTTCAGAGCTTTTGCATTTCAGGCTGGTTTTACGATGCATGCTCGTGTGGAATATGGAACAAATGCACATCATCAGACAGAAGCGCTATTTAAATCTGCCGCTCGTGCTATCCGCTCTGCGGTAACGATTTCCGGCGGCGGTGTACTTTCGACAAAAGGCATCCTTTGATGAAGATTGGAGGGCATCACTATGCTGCTGATACCTGCAATTGATATTAAAGACAACAAGTGCGTGAGACTGCTTCGAGGCGATTATTCTACCGCCCATCAGGTAGCAGAAGATGCCGTTGAAGCTGCGAAATCTTTCCGCAAGTGCGGTGCCGATTGGGTTCATGTTGTTGACTTGGACGGTGCCAAAGATGGGATGCCGAAAAATTCCGAACTGATTTTTCGGATTCAAAAGGAATCCGGCTTAAAGCTTGAAGTCGGCGGCGGCATCCGTTCCATGGATACAATAGAATATTACCTCTCGAACGGAATCTCCCGTGTGATTCTTGGCTCCGTATCAGTTGACAACCCGGCTTTTGTGCGCGAAGCCGTAAAAAAGTACGATGACCGAATCGTTGTCGGCATTGACGCCAAAAATGGCATGGTCGCTCAGAATGGCTGGCTGAAAACATCGAATGTCAATTATCTGGATTTGGCGAAAGAAATGGAACAAGCTGGCGTAAAGTATATAATCTTTACAGATATAAACTTAGATGGCACTCTCTCCGGCCCAAATCTGGATATGCTTGACGAACTCAACCACGCTGTGAGCTGCAACATTATCGCAAGCGGTGGCGTGGCAAATATGAAAGACATTGTTAATCTGCTTGATTTGGATATTTACGGTGCAATTTGCGGCAAAGCGATTTATAGCGGTAGCCTCAACCTGCAAAGCGCGATTCGTTTTTGCAAAAGAAGGGAAACGAATGGAATCTGATGTAAAGTATAATGCCTTGGCAGATAAATTCTTTCAAAAATCAGAACTTCTGCCGGCAATCGTCCAGGAAGAAGGAACCGGTGAGGTTCTGATGCTGGCTTATATGAACCGGGAATCCTTTCAAAAGACATTGGAAACCGGCTACACTTGGTTCTGGAGCAGGTCACGGCAAGAGTTATGGAACAAAGGCGCAACATCCGGTCATTTTCAGAAAGTAATCCGCATTATGGGAGACTGTGACAGTGACACAATACTTGTTCAAGTGAAACAGACCGGCGCAGCCTGCCATACAGGCCACCACAGCTGCTTTTTTGAAGAGATTTGGAGGAACAAAGATGACTGATGTTTTAGATGAACTCTACCAAACCGTTCTGAACAGAAAGAGTGAAAAGAAAGAAGGGTCCTACACCTGCTATCTGTTTGAGCAGGGCTTGGATAAGATTCTGAAAAAATGCGGGGAAGAATGTAGCGAAGTCATTATCGCCGCAAAGAACAAGAACAACAGCGAAACAGTTCTTGAAATTTCCGACCTTCTGTATCATCTAACGGTTCTGATGGTAAATGAGGGAATTACACCGGAAGATATAAAAGCCGAATTGGAAAAGAGAAGCAAAAAGCAGGGGAATCTCAAGAAGTTTCATGTAGTTGATAAAAATACATAAAATGAAAATGCCGAGGCCTTTCCAAAACAGCCTCGGCTCTTTTTATGAAAACCGATAGAATTCCGGAAGGAACCAAATGTTTTTCGCTTCAAATTCCTTTCCGTTCAGATAATTCAACATACCTGCATCCGTCGTGAATTTGAACTTTAGTTTATAAGAATACAGCGCTTGGTAGGGAAAACCGGATTGCTTGTTAATGGAATTCTTGCCGTATTTCCCGTCTCCCGCAAGCGGGTGACCGATTGAGGCAAGGTGGGCACGGATTTGATGCGTCCGGCCTGTCAATAATTCAACCTCAAGAAGGGAAAACTTGCTTTTTTCAGCCAATACCCGATAACGGGTTATAATGGTTTTTGCATCTTTGGAGGGCCGCTGAGAAATATAGACACGGTTCTGCTTTTCATTCTTGGAAAGATATGCTTTTAGGGTCGCACATTTTTGCTCCATTTTGCCGCAGACAACGCAGAGATACAACTTTTCAAGCTCCCGATCCTTCACTTTTTGATTCATAATACGCAGTGTCTCTGCATTTTTCGCTGCCATTACAATTCCGCCGGTATTTCGGTCAATTCGGTTTATCAGTGCTGGTGCAAACGAATTTTCCGCTTCGGGATCATATTCTTTTTTTGCGTAGAGGTAATGCTGAACCCGCGCAATCAGCGAATCAAACTCATAATGCTCATCCGGATGAACGATGAGTCCTGGCTTCTTATCGAGAATCATGATATTTTCATCTTCATAAAGAATGGTAAGATTCTGCGGTGCTTTCAAAAAATCATATTCCTTGGGCTGCGTCTGGAAAAACTCGTCTTTCATGTACATGGTAAGCACATCGCCGACTTTCAGACGAGTAGAAATCTCGCAGCGCTTGCCATTACATTTGATATCTTTTTTCCGGATGCATTTGTACATCATTGATTGGGGCATATTGGGAAATGTTTTTGTCAAAAATTTATCGAGACGCTGTCCCGCGTCGTTTTCTCCTATTGTTACAGTCATCATAGGTGCTGAGGTTCCTTTCTCTTCGATGATTCCTCACTCGAAGGCATATCAATCGGGCAAGTTATATTATAGCATCGTAACGGTTTTTGGAAAAGGGAAAAGGCTTTTCAAAGATTCATAAATCGTTTATAATAAAATGTAAAACTTAGTTGTTCAGCCTCACATTGTAAAAGCGCTTTCTTTCCGGGAAATGATTTTCATAGGAGGAATTCCTGCCTTGAGTAAAAAAGGATATTCGCCTGGAAAAGAGGAGCAAGGAAAGCTCTCCGTGCATGCCGGCCACCGAGAACGCGTAAAAGAATTGTTTTTAAAAACGGGCCTGGATTCATTTTCGTCTCACTCAGTTTTGGAATTGCTCCTTTATTACGCAATACCGCAGAAAGACACAAACGCCCTTGCACACCGGCTGATTCGTCAGTTTGGGTCGCTTTCTGCAGTCTTTGATGCACCGTTTGAAGAACTTTTGAAAGTGGACGGAATCGGTCGTTCCGCAGCAATTCTCATAAAAATGATTCCTCAGCTTTGCCGCAGATATGAAGAAGACCTTGAAAACGGGCAAATGGCAATATTTGATTATGAAGAAGCGGGGAAGCTGTTTGTTAAGAAATATATCGGGCGGAAAAACGAATCCGTCATGCTCATGCTTCTTGACAGCAGAGAGCGTATCCTATACTGCGATGTTGTGAGCGAAGGAAATGCAACAGCCGCAAATATTTACATTAAGAAAATTGTCAGCCTTGCCTCCCGCTATGATGCTGTTTATGCAATCCTTGCGCATAACCATCCAAGCGGGGAGTGCCTTCCATCCAAGCAGGATTTGGATACAACTCGATGGGTTTATCATGCTCTCGAAACAATAGAAGTGCAGTTGATTGACCATATCATTGTGGGAAGCAATAATTATATCTCATTGGCAAAGAGTAAAATAATGCCGGAACTTTTTAATCAGGAACTGGATATGGAGTAAAAATGGATTTTAAGCTTGTTTCCAAATACAAACCGACGGGCGATCAGCCCAAAGCAATTAGAGAGCTGGTAAAGGGTCTTCAGGCCGGCTATAAAGAGCAGACAATGCTTGGTGTAACGGGCTCCGGAAAAACTTTTACCATGGCAAACATCATTGCCCAAATGAACCGCCCCACACTTGTGCTGGCCCATAACAAGACTCTGGCAGCCCAGCTTTGCTCAGAATTCCGTGAATTTTTCCCGGAAAATGCTGTTGAGTATTTCGTAAGCTATTACGATTATTACCAGCCGGAAGCCTACATCCCTACGACGGATACTTATATTGAAAAGGATTCCGCCATTAATGATGAAATTGATAAACTGCGCCACTCCGCGACGTCTGCTTTGTCCGAGCGGCGTGATGTGATTATTGTGGCGAGCGTTTCGTGCATTTACAGTCTCGGCGACCCAATCGACTACCGCACCATGGTTATTAGCCTTCGTCCCGGGATGAAAAAGAATCGGGACGAGCTTCTGAAAAAGCTGGTTGAAATCCAATATGAACGCAACGATATCAACTTTACCCGAAACAAATTCCGTGTCCGCGGCGACGTAGTTGAGATTTTCCCGGTTCAGTCCAGTGAGCACGCGGTTCGCGTCGAATTCTTCGGGGACGAAATTGACCGCATCAGCGAGTTTGACCCCGTGACCGGAAAAGTTGTTGCCGACTTGAAACATATTGCAATTTACCCGGCATCCCACTATATTGTTCCACGCGAAAAGATGGAAAAGGCCGTTCGGGAAATCGAGAAAGAGATGGAAGAGCGCGTCGCATGGTTCAAAAGCCAGGGGAAATTGATTGAAGCGCAGCGCATCGAGGAACGTACCCGCTATGACATGGAAATGCTTTTGGAAGTCGGGTTCTGTAAGGGCATCGAGAACTATTCGCGCATCCTTTCGGGGAGAGCGCCCGGAAGCTCTCCGTTTACCTTGCTCGATTACTTCCCAAAAGATTTCCTGATGTTTGTGGATGAATCCCATGTAACGCTGCCGCAGGTGCGTTCCATGTATGCAGGTGACCGCGCAAGGAAGGATACCCTTGTTCAGTACGGTTTCCGCCTGCCATCCGCTTATGACAACCGCCCGCTGAGTTTCGACGAGTTTTATCAACACATCAACCAAGTCATTTTTGTCAGCGCAACACCGGGCGATTTTGAATTGCAAAAATCTGCGCAGGTCGTTGAGCAGGTCATTCGGCCAACCGGTCTGGTCGACCCTGAAGTCATCGTAAAGCCAACCGACGGCCAGATTGACGACTTGATTTCTGAAATCAACATCCGTTCCGCAAAAAACGAACGTGTCCTCGTAACCACTCTGACGAAAAAGATGGCGGAAGACCTTACCGCTTATCTCGAAAGCATGGGGATTCGCGTTCGGTATATGCATTATGATATTGACACCGTTGAACGTATGGAAATCATCCGCGACCTTCGTCTGGGCGAATTCGATGTTCTTGTGGGAATTAACTTGCTTCGCGAAGGTCTGGATATTCCGGAAGTTTCGTTGGTTGCCATTTTGGATGCGGACAAGGAGGGGTTCCTGCGCAGCGAGCGCTCGCTGATTCAGACAATCGGGCGTGCGGCGCGTAATGCAAATGGCAAGGTAATTATGTACGCAGATTCCGTTACGCCATCTATGGAAGCTGCCATTCGAGAGACAGAACGACGCCGGACTTTGCAGATTAACTTCAACAAAGAGCATGGCATAGTTCCAAAAACCATCGTCAAACCTGTTGCAGAAATTCTTCAGATTTCGACACACCGCGAAGACGGCAAGAAGAAGCACGGCAGGCTTTCAGCGGATGAAAAAGCACGCCTAATTGAGCAATTAACACGGGAAATGAAAGATGCAGCAAAGCTGCTTGAATTCGAGCATGCGGCATATCTGCGCGACAAAATTAAAGAATTACAGTCGCAGAAATAGCACATAAAACGGAGGGAAATATGTCAGCAAAGACGATATATATTAAGGGCGCAAGGGAACACAACCTAAAAAATATCAATATTGAACTGCCGCGCGACAAGCTGATTGTGTTTACCGGGCTTTCCGGGTCCGGTAAATCGTCCCTCGCGTTTGATACCATATATGCCGAGGGGCGGCGCCGGTATGTGGAATCACTCTCTTCCTACGCACGTCAGTTTCTCGGCCAGGCGAACAAGCCGGATGTGGATTACATTGAAGGACTTTCTCCGGCTATTTCTATTGACCAAAAAACAACATCAAGAAACCCGCGTTCCACCGTGGGAACCGTTACGGAGATTTACGATTACCTGCGTCTGCTTTACGCACGTATCGGAATTCCGCACTGCCCGATCTGCGGACGTGAGATTAAACAGCAGACCGTTGACCAAATTGTCGACCAAGTTCTAGCTTTGCCGGAAAATACGAAAATCATGGTTCTTTCACCCGTTGTCCGGGCAAGAAAAGGGGAGCATACTAAGGAACTGGATGCCGCACGCAGGAGCGGCTTTGTTCGGGTCCGCGTTGACGGCGTCCTTTATGATTTGTCCGAGACAATATCTCTTGAAAAGAACAAAAAACATACCATTGAAGTCGTCGTCGACCGTCTGGTCATTCATCCGGACATTCGTTCCCGCTTAGCGGATTCGATTGAAACCGCTTCATCTTTATCAGGCGGATTGATTATTATTAGTGTGGTAGGTGGGGAAGACCATCTCTTTTCGCAGAATTACGCCTGCCCGGACCATGGTATCAGCATCGAGGAATTAACACCGCGCATGTTTTCCTTCAACAGCCCGTTCGGCGCTTGTCCAAAATGCTCGGGCCTTGGGGTTTTTATGAAAATTGACCCCGACCGCATTATGCCAGACAAATCTCTTTCCATTAATCAAGGCGGTCTCAAGGCCAGTGGTTGGGCAATGGAAGGCAACACCATTGCTGCCATGTACCTGAAAGCTCTTTCCCAAAAATACAAATTTTCGCTCGATACACCCTTAAAGGATCTTCCGCCTGAGATTATTGATATTCTTTTGTATGGCACAAAGGGCGAAAAAATCAAGGTAGAGCGCGATAGCAGTTTCGGCCACAGCACCTACGAAACCCCATTTGAAGGAATTATCAACAACCTTGATCGGCGTTTCCATGAAACCCAAAGCAACTGGATTCGCGATGAGATTCAGAACTACATGTCGGCAATTCCGTGTGACGCATGTAAAGGGAAACGCCTTGCTCCTATAAGCCTGGCTGTTACGGTCGGCGGAATCAATATTTCGCAGTTCTGTGACATGTCAATCACCGAAGCTCTTGACTTCTTGGAAAACCTCAAACTGACAGAACGTGAAAGCCAGATTGCCCGCCTGATTCTGAAAGAAATCAAAAGCAGGCTAACGTTCCTGAAAAACGTAGGGCTTGAATATTTAACCCTTTCCCGTTCCGCCGAAACATTGTCCGGAGGCGAGAGTCAGAGGATTCGCCTTGCGACGCAGATCGGTTCTTCTTTGACAGGCGTTCTTTATATTCTTGACGAGCCAAGTATCGGATTGCATCAGCGCGACAATGCCAAACTGCTTGCCACGCTCAAGCATCTGCGCGACATCGGCAATACGGTCATTGTCGTTGAACATGACGAAGAAACGATGCTTGCATCGGACCATATTGTTGACATCGGGCCAGGTGCGGGCGTTCACGGCGGACAAGTTGTGTTCAGCGGAAAAGTTGAAGACCTTATCAAATGTGAGGAATCCATCACCGGACAATATCTCAGCGGGAAGAAGAAAGTTGAGATTCCAACACACAGGCGTAAAGGCAACGGAAAAAAACTCAAAATCATCGGAGCATCCCAGAATAACCTGAAAAACATCAATGTTGAGATTCCTCTTGGAACCTTTGTGTGTGTCACAGGAGTATCCGGTTCCGGCAAATCTTCTCTTATTAACGAAATTCTCTACAAATACCTTGCTGCGGAACTGAACGGTGCCAAGACACACCCCGGGGCATTTGAGAGAATCGAAGGTGTTTCGGCGCTCGATAAGGTAATCGCGATTGACCAGTCGCCGATTGGACGTACTCCGCGTTCCAACCCCGCTACTTATACCGGTGTGTTTAATGATATTCGTGCCCTTTTTGCTTCAACGCAAGATGCAAAGCTCAGGGGGTACACATCGGGACGGTTTTCCTTCAATGTAAAGGGCGGACGTTGCGAGGCCTGCGAAGGCGACGGAATTATCAAGATTGAAATGAACTTCCTGCCGGACGTTTATGTGCCCTGCGAGGTCTGCAAAGGAAAACGGTATAATCGAGAAACGCTTGAAATTAAATACAAAGGGAAGAACATCTACGACGTTCTTGAGATGACGGTCGAAGAGGGCCTTGCCTTTTTCGCCAATGTGCCCAAAATCGAACGTCGTCTGAAAACGCTTCAGGAAGTCGGGTTGGGCTATATTAAAATCGGACAACCTGCCACAACGCTTTCCGGCGGTGAAGCTCAGCGCGTCAAGCTTGCAGCGGAGCTCGGAAAACGTTCAACCGGCCGCACGATTTATATTTTAGATGAACCAACGACCGGACTTCATATCGCTGACGTTCATAAGTTGATCGAGGTTCTTCAGAAGCTCGTTGACAGCGGCAACACGGTTGTGGTCATCGAGCATAATCTTGACCTCATAAAAACCGCAGATTACCTGATTGACCTCGGACCGGAAGGCGGCAACGGCGGAGGCAGAATCGTTGCCTGCGGTACTCCGGAACAGGTCGCGCAAGTACCAGAATCATACACCGGCCAGTATCTCAAAAAAATTCTGAAATAATCACTGCCAAAGCACACCGGGTAAAAACCTCGGTGTGTTTTTTCTTAGGCGAGCCTCTTTTGGAGGCCCGCCCTTTTTTCATAATGGGGGATGTCCAAATTTTATGTTCTATTCGGATTGCTTTGTCCATAAGAATGTTGTGAAGGGAGAGGACAAGGCAATGAAAGAAACCGGTGAAAAAAGATTTGATTCCGCGTCATTAGGCGTTTGTGATAGTGTCAGAAAACACTTGTTGGCTTTGCCTTCTGAAATCAAGAATCGTGCACAGGAAATCCGCCTTCGTGTAGGGAGGCCGGTTACTCTTTGTTGCCCGGAAGGAATATATTTTCTGAAAAACGGCGGAGGGATTGCTTGTACCGCTGGCCCCAATTGCGTTATTACCGGTAAGAACGAAGTAGAAGAAAGTTTTCGCATCCTGTGCGGAAATTCCATCTATAGTCACGACACGGAAATCCGAAACGGGTATGTAACACTACGCGGAGGACATCGAGCAGGAATCTGCGGAACTTCTGTTTTTCAAAACGGCACCGTTTCCGGGCTGAGAGATATTTCCTCCATTAACATACGCATCGCACACGAGGTTCCCGGATGTGCCAACGCAATTCTCGGTGAGCTTAAAAATTCACTGAACGGGGGACTTCTTCTTGCCGGGCCTCCGTCGAGCGGAAAAACAACGATTCTAAGGGACATTGCAAGGCAGTTATCCAGCGGATTTTACGGCAACATCTACAAGGTTGCGGTGGTAGATGAGCGCGGAGAAATTGCCGGTACCTATCGTGGCGTCCCGCAAAACGATATCGGCATTTGCTGCGATGTTCTGGATAGCTGCCCGAAAACCGAAGGAATTCTTACAGCTATAAGAACATTGTCTCCGCAATTTATCATATGCGATGAAATCGGCACAGAAGAAGAAGTCCGAGCGGTGGAACAAAGCCTCAATGCAGGCGTTTCCGTTATCGCAAGCATTCACGCAGGGACGAAGGAAGAGCTGATAAGTCGAAGACAAGTTGCTTCCTTATTAAAGACCGGTGCATTTCAAAACGTAGTTCTTCTTCGAGGATCAGGAAAGCCGGGGGAAATTTCTGAAATTTGCATGGCGGGTGAATTGTTACATGAAGTTGGCGGGAGCGTTGCTGCTAATAGCCGCGGGATTTCTCGTGGGATATATGGAATCGCGTAAATTGACAGTGCGCGTAGAAAAACTCGAAGCATTCCTGCGCTTTTTGTCTTCCGCCCGTGCTGAAATTCAGTATTCGGCCATTCCGGTGGAGTCAATCCTTCAGAAGCATGGAGAAGGTATTGATTTTTTTCATTATCTGCAAGATGTGTCCGACTGCGGAAACTGGCAAGAAATGTGGAGTAAGGCCGTCTTGGAGCACGCCAAGAACGAGGGTTTTTCCAAAAAAGATTTGGATTTGTTGAACGGCTTCGGTACCGGCTTTGGCGCAAGCGACACAGAAAGTCAGGTAGCGCATTTCAACCTTTACGAAACATTAACCGTGTCCGCCATAAACGAAGCGAGGTCAGAACGGGACAGAAAGTCAAAATTATACTTGATGCTGGGCGTTTTCGGCGGAATGGCCGCCGCAATCCTGCTCTGCTGAAAACGGAGGAATTTGAAATGGATGTTGACCTGATTTTCAAAATCGCGGCAATCGGCATTATCGTTGCGGTTCTTAATCAGCTGCTGATCCGTTCCGGGCGCGAAGAGCAGGCATTGATGACAACTCTTGCTGGTTTGATTGTCGTTTTGATGATGCTTGTGCAGCAAATCAGCACTTTGTTTAAGACAATCAAATCTGTTTTTGGGCTATGACGATGGATATTATCGGAATTGCGGGAATTGCCGTTCTCGCTGCTGTCGTAGCAGCGATGCTGCGCCGGTACCATCAGGAATATGCCGTACTCATAAGCATTGCTGCGGGTGTTGTAATCCTTTTTGCGATATTTTCCGGCGTTCAGCCCGCAGTCAGCCAAATCGGAAAGCTGCTTTCCGCTGCCGGTCTTTCCGCGAGTTACACGGTCATCCTTCTGAAAACGCTCGGAATCTGTTTTCTTGCTCAGTTTGCCGCGGACGCCTGCCGTGATGCGGGAGAAAACGCTTTGGCCTCAAACGTTGAATTGGCGGGAAAAATTGCAATTATCATTCTTGCACTTCCGTTATTTGAAGATATTGTCCAAACCGCAGCAAAACTTGCCGGTGCATAGGAAAGGGACGTGAAAAGAATGGGGAAAAAAGTGTTTTGCATGGTTCTGGCGATGCTGGCTTGTTTGCTTTTTCAAATACCGGCATTTGCCGAAAGCTCATCTTCATCGCCGGATTACAGCAAATATTATCAGGAGCAAGCAAAGAAAAGCGGAGCAGATGAGTTACAAGAAAAACTTCCTGAGGATACACAGAAAATTTTGCGAGAGTTGGGCGTTGACTCAGCAGACTGGACTTCGATTACGTCTATAACACCGCAGAATTACTTTCAGAAGATTTTGTCCATTTTCTCCGGAAAAGCGGTAAACCCTCTTCGGGTTATGGCTTCGGTAATTGCGATTGTTTTACTCTGCGCTTTGTTGAACGGTCTAAAATTATCGTTCGGAGAAAAGCCAATGGGCGGAGTAATCGGAATGGTCGGAACCCTTTGCGTCTGTGCACTCATTGTGCAGCCAATTGTTTCTTGCATTTCCGACGCTTCCGATGTCTTGAAAGCTGCATCGGACTTTCTTTTAGCCTGTGTTCCCGTCATGGTAGCGATATTGGTCGCTGCTGGGCAATCGGTTTCTGCCGGGTCATATCATTTGTTAATGATGGCCGTGGGCAACCTTGTCTCCGTTTTCGCAACAACGATTCTTGTGCCAATGCTGAATCTTTTTCTTGCCCTTTCCGTTGTTTCCTCCGTTTCACCGGCAATCAACCTGAGTGGACTCTGTGACGTTCTGAATAAAATCGTGAAATGGATTATGGGCCTTGGAATGACTTTGTTTACCGGACTTGTAACCATGCACTCCCTGATTGCCGCTTCTCAGGACAACACAGCGGTGCGCGCGGCAAAATTCATCGTTGGCAGTTTCGTTCCGGTTGTCGGCAACGCGCTTGGGGAAGCGTTGAACACGGTTACAAGCTGCGTGAAAATGCTCAAATCCGGCGTTGGCGCATTTGGGCTGCTTGCAGGGCTCGCTATCTTTCTGCCTGTCTTAGCCGAATGTATTCTTTGGTACTTGACGTTACTGCTGTCGTCAGGTATCAGCCAGATGTTTGAATTGGACGGTATCACCGGTCTTCTCAAGGCGTCTGCAGATGTTGTTTCTACCATGCTTGCCATCCTTTTCTGCTGCATGACGGTGCTGATTATATCTACCGTGGTCATGATTTTGATCGGAGGCTTGGCATGAAAGAGATTCAACAATGGACAATGGTAATATGCCTAGCTGCGCTGACCGCTTCTCTCGCTCAGAGTATTCTTCCGGCAGGCTCCATGGAACGTATGGGAAAATTCGTCGTAGGCGCGTTTATCATCTGCGTCATGATTTCTCCGTTATCGAAATTCGCACCGCAGATTCGCATGAGCATCAATAGTGGAGGTGACTGGAAAGCATCGCAGAACACACAACTGCAATCAACCGTCAACGATCAGCTCAAGCAGGCGACCCAAGAAAGCATCCAAAATCTTGTAACAGCTGAGCTTGCGCGGATAAAGATTAAATGCAAAAATGTTTCTGTTATTATGGATACAAAAGAGGACGGCCGCATATCAATTACTAAAGTAATTGTTACACTTTCAAAACAGGACGTTGCGAAAACAAAAACAGCTCAGGATTATCTTGCAAAAGAGTTAGGACTGCAAATGGAGGTCGTTGCGGATGGCAGCTGAGGCAAATTCAAAAGAGCAGAAGAAAAAAAGTGCATTTCAGCGTCTTGCCGAAAACGATACATACCGCAAAATTGCTGTTGGGGGAGGAATTCTTGGAATTTTCCTGATTGCACTCTCCGGCAGCCTCAAAGGTTGCAGCACACAGACTTCCGCAGCACTTTCATCATCGAGCTCTGCGGTCAATGCTATATCCGCAGAAAGCTACGAAAAATTGTTGGAAGATAAGCTTACAAACATTATCTCGCAAATTGACGGCGCCGGAAAAGTGCGCGTCATGGTAACTCTTGAGCAGACAACTAAAGATGTATATGCAACAGAAGTTAAAACGGATGACCAAGAAAAAGGCGATAGCGCAGAAAGCGGAAGCGGTACGAAGGAAAAAAGCAACAGCAAAGAAGAGAAATATTTGGTCATCAAAGATGAGAACGGTGCTGAAAAAGTTGTGAAGGTTACGGAAATTCAGCCGCTTGTTAAAGGTGTCGTCGTCGTCTGTGACGGCGGTGATGATCTGAAAGTTCAAAAGAATATTACAACTGCCGTAACTACGGCTCTGAACATAACTTCTGTGCATGTTTGCGTGATTAAGGCAAAATAATAAAATCAGGGGGAATCATTTTATGGCTATGGGCAAACGGCAGCTCGTGCTTGCGGCACTAGTAGTTGCATTGGGTGCAGCCGTATATCTGAATGTAGTACTTTCAGGCAATAGCGCATCGCTCAAAGCAACGCAGGCCGTGGCTTCAAATACCGGCCGGCAGTTAGGTCAGACGCTGATGGTAAACGGCAGTGCACCTTCCGCAAAGAGTTCTGCTTCTTCTGCAAAGAGTCAGTCAGCTGCTTCTAGCTCGGCGGCAAAACAAACGGAAGCCAACACTTCAACGGATGACTTCTTTACGCAGGCTGCTCTGTCTCGGCAGAAGGCTCAGGACGAAGCAAAAGAAACCTTTGCAAAGATTCTGGAAGATACCTCAAAGAGTGATGCAGCTCATAAGGAAGCGGTAGATAAAGCGGCAAAAATGACGGAAAATCTTTTAAAGCAGGCAAACATTGAAACGCTCATCAAAGCAAAGGGCTATTCGGATTGCATCGTCACGTTAGGGGAAGATCAATGCAGTGTCATTGTGAAAACAAAGGAAAATTCCCAGAACGACGCAATCGTAATTCAGGATATCGTTGCTTCCCAGACCGGTCTCTCCTTTGATAAAATCCATATTATTGAACGTACATAGTTGTCAAAGCCGGGAAATGTGGTATAATATTCATGTGGAAGTTTGAAAATTTTACAGCTTTTTCTGGAACCCTCCACACACCCATGGAGGGTTCTTTTTATGAAAGATATCGGAGGATGTTATGAATCGTACAAAATCCCGTGAACAGGCCTTTATCCTCACATTTGAACGCAGTTTCAGCCACGATACCATCGAGAATATTATCGACGTCTCTGAGACTTCGCACAGTATCCACATTGAAGAATTCGCGGAAAAGCTCGCTCAAGGTGTAGAAGATCACGAGGCAGAACTGGATGAAGTAATCAGCAAATATATCCGCGGGTGGACGATGAACCGACTGTCACGTGTATCTCTGGCGATTCTTCGTCTTGCCATCTATGAAATGAAATATGAAGAAGATATTCCGGTGAGCGTTTCCATCAATGAGGCGGTAAAACTCGCCAAGAAATACGGCGGGGCAGAAGATGCGCCGTTTGTGAATGGTGTCCTCGGTTCTGCGGCAAAGGAGGCCGGGAACAAAAATGCCTGATGTTCTCGGACTCGATACCAGCAACTACACAACTTCCGCCGCTTTGCTTCACGATGGCTTAATCCAGCAGAGTAAACGCCTGCTTCCCGTAAAAAAAGGGGAAAAAGGCCTGCGCCAAAGTGACGCAGTTTTTCACCATGTGCAGCAGCTGCCTGAGGTTTTAGAAGCTCTTTCGTTCAGTGACTCCACGATTGCGGCTGTAGGAGTCTCCAACCGTCCCAGAAGTATGGACGGTTCCTATATGCCGTGCTTCCTTGTTGGTGTCGCTGCGGCAAAAACAGCGGCACTTTCGCTGAAAGTGCCGTTTCACTTTTTTTCACACCAGCAGGGACATATTGCCGCCGCCCTATATTCCGCAGGGAAAATCGGTTTGCTCTCCGAGCGTTTTCTCGCATTCCATGTTTCCGGAGGAACCACAGAAGCAATTCTTTGCCAGCCTGACAAGGAAAATATCTTTTCAACACAGATTGTTGCCGAGTCATTGGATTTGAAAGCTGGCCAAGCTGTTGACCGCGTCGGCGTAATGCTCGGCCTTCCTTTCCCGGCCGGGCCGGAATTGGAAAAACTGGCTCTAAAGGCACAAAAGTCCTATTCCGTACGCGCTTCGATGAAAGGGTGCAACTGTTCGCTTTCCGGCGTGGAAAACCAGTGCCGTTCCATGCTGGAAAAGGGTACTCCAAAAGAAGAAATTGCAGCATTTTGTCTTCAGTCGATTTATGCGGCACTTGACGCTATGGCGGAAGCGCTCCTTCACCAATACGGCGAACTGCCGATTGTTTTCGCAGGCGGTGTTATGAGCAATTCCATTTTGCGTGAAAAACTGTCGCAGAAGTTCGGCGCATGGTTTGCAGAACCTGTCTTTTCCGCCGATAATGCTGCGGGAATTGCGGTTCTTGCTGCGCTGAAGGAGGGAATTTACCCGTGATTACGCAACCGGAAGTGCTGACTGTCACCCAGCTGAACACTTACCTCAAATTTAAGTTTGAAGATGACGAAATCCTTTCGCACGTTTTTGTTACTGGGGAAATTTCCAATTTTACGTGCAATTATCGCTCGGGGCATTTGTATTTTACCCTCAAAGATGACCGATGTGCGATACATGCCGTAATGTTTTCCAGAAGCGCTTCCCGGTTAAAATTCAGCCCGGAAGATGGTATGAAGGTACTTGTACGAGGTAGAGTTGGAATCTATGAGGTTTCCGGGCAATATCAGTTGTATGTTGAGGATATGCAGCCTGATGGATTAGGGGCCTTGAGTCTCGCCTTTGCACAGTTAAAAGCAAAGCTGGAAAAAGAAGGGCTGTTTGACTCCTCTCGCAAAAAGCCGATTCCTCGTTTTCCGGAGCGTATCGGAGTAGTTACATCCCCGACTGGGGCTGCGGTACATGACATTATGACCATTCTCGCAAGGCGATATCCGCTTGCGGAAGTAATCTTCTGTCCGGTACAGGTGCAAGGGGATACTGCTGCACCGCAGATTGTGGCAGCGATTCGGCAAATCAATCGGTTAAAATGCGCCGATGTTATCATTGTTGGCCGGGGCGGAGGGTCCTTGGAGGACTTGTGGCCGTTTAACGAGGAAATCGTCGCGCGTGCTGTTGCGGAATCCGAGATTCCGGTCATTTCCGCCGTCGGCCATGAAACAGATTTTACCATCTGTGATTTTGCAGCCGACCTTCGGGCGCCGACCCCTTCTGCAGCGGCAGAGCTCGCCGTACCGGATTCCACAGAGCTGATGGCAAGCGTTGAGACGCTGAGAATGAATTTGATTCGTGCAGCATCGGATAAAGTAGCAAATGCAAAGGCGGAACTATCCGTGCTTTCCCAGAACCGCTTTCTGAAGAACCCGCTTGAAAGCGTTGAACTGAAAAAGTTGGAAGTTGACCGTCTTTTCGGTCAAATGACGGAATCCGCCCAGCGGAATATCGAACATGAGAAGGAACGCGTCTCAGCCTTATGCGGAAAACTGAATGCGCTGAGCCCGCTTTCTGTTCTTTCAAGAGGCTACGCGGAAGTCTTTAATGAGGAAGGAAAGATTGTGACGAGTGCGGAAAAGATTTCCGTCCATGATAAGATAGCAGTACGTTTTTCGGACGGAACCTTACACTGCACCGTCGATGAAAAGGAAGCTGAGGGCGAAAATGAATAAGAAAATGACATTTGAAACAGCCTTGAAAAGACTCAGTGAAATTGTAGATTTACTGGAAAAAGGCGATACGCCGCTTGAGGAATCCATGAAGCTTTTTGAAGAAGGTTCTGAGCTTGCTGCTTTTTGCTACCATAAGCTTTCCGCAGCGGAGCAGAAAATCAAAACAATAACAGAGAAGGGGGAACAGGCTGATGGGCAGGATTGACCGTGCCGATTACATTTCTGCGGTCGAGGAAGCCCTCGCCAGATATGTTCCCGAGACTACTCTGATGCAGTCGGAGCTCTTCCGCGCCATGCGGTACAGCTTGCTGGCCGGCGGGAAAAGAATTCGGCCGATTCTTGTCTTAGAATTCTGCGGCCTGTGCGGGGGAGACCAGGAGGCTGCGCTCCCGTTTGCTTGTGCGGTTGAAATGATTCACACATATTCCCTGATTCATGACGACCTCCCATGCATGGATAACGATGATATGCGGCGCGGAAAGCCTTCTAACCACGTCGTATTCGGAGAGGCACAAGCTCTTCTCGCCGGCGATGCTTTGTTGACAAGGGCGTTTGAAGTTATGCTTTCTTCTGAGAGTATCCGGCTTGTCGGAGCAGAGAAAGCAGCAAACGCTGCAGGGGCATTGGCCTTCGCTGCAGGTGCCTACGGAATGGCAGGCGGGCAGGCAATTGACCTGATGAGCGAAGGAAAGCAAATTTCCATAGAAACGCTTCAGAAAATGGATGAATGTAAAACCGGCGCGCTGATTCGTGCTGCTGCGAAAATGGGCTGTATATTGGCAGGCGCCGAAAGCAATCTGATTCGTGCTGCAGATGAGTATGCAGCCGCAGTTGGCTTCGCTTTTCAGATTGTTGATGATATCCTTGACGTCAAGGGAAACGCAGAAACTCTTGGCAAACCGATCGGGAGCGACAAGGAAAAAGAAAAAAGCACATACGTTTCTCTTTTGGGGATGGAAAAAGCGCAAAAAGCAGTCTCGCAACTGACGGAAGACGCCGTTCGCACTCTTGATGCATTCAACGGCGATACGTCTTATTTGCGCACACTTGCCATGGAACTCGCGCGCCGCGACCGATAAGATTTCCATGTTGACAAGTTTGACGGAATATGGTACTATAATCAAGCCGCTTATTGCGGGCTTAAGTGGTTTTATGCCCGCCCGACAATAGCGAGTCTAAGAAAAGGCAGGGCCTTATTGATGTTTGCAGTTATTGAAACTGGCGGCAAGCAGTACAAGGTTCAGAAAGATGATGTCATCTTTGTGGAAAAGCTTGCAGCTGAAAAGGATTCCACCGTTGAATTCAAAGTTCTTGCTCTGAATACTGACGATGGCATGAAGGTTGGCACTCCGTATGTAGACGGTGCTACCGTAACAGGTAAAGTGCTGAAAAACGGTAAATCTCGCAAAATTACTGTTTTTACTTACAAGCCTAAGAAAAACGAAAAGCGTAAAATGGGTCACAGACAGCCGTACACTCAAGTTCAGATTGAGTCCATTAACGCTTAAGCAATGATCCGCGCCGAATTTTTTGTGCGGAAAGGTTTACCGGCAGGGTTCTGCATCAGCGGACATGCCGGAATCTCGGAAGCCGGAACAGATATTTTATGTGCGGCGGTTTCTTCCGCTGCTTACATGACGGCCAACACCGTGACAGACATCATCGGTGCTAAAGCTGAGGTTTCTGTTGAAGAAGGCCGAATGTTCCTGATGGTTTCTGAAAAAGACGCCGCAGCATGCGGTGGGCTTCTCAGAGGATTTCGTTTGCACATGATGTCCTTAAAGGAGCAGTACCCTGAGAATATTACATTAACTGACACGGAGGTGTAACATCATGCTGAAAATCAATCTTCAGCTTTTTGCTCATAAAAAAGGAATGGGTTCCACTAAGAACGGCCGTGATTCAGAATCGAAGCGTCTTGGTGTGAAACGCGCCGACGGACAGTTTGTTCTTGCTGGCAACATTATCGTGAAACAGCGCGGAACACACATCCATCCGGGTGCAAATGTGGGCAGAGGCTCTGACGACTCCCTTTTTGCGCTTATTGACGGAAGAGTGAAATTTGAGCATTTCGGCAAAGACCGCAAGAAGGTCAGCGTTTACGCTGAGCAGTAAGCTCTACGGCGAAAACAGAAGGAAAATCCCGGGTATTTTCGCCCGGGATTTTTTTCGTGTTATCACGCAGAATATAGAGAGAACAGTACCAAACAAAGGATGAATAAGGAGCACTTATATGTTCATTGATAGTGCCAAAATCACTGTTTCTGCAGGGCGCGGTGGTGACGGCGCAGTTGCGTTCCACCGTGAGAAATACATTGCATCCGGAGGACCGGACGGCGGAGACGGCGGCCGCGGAGGAAATGTTGTTTTTCAGGTTGATGATAACCTTTCCACGCTATCCGATTTTCGTTATAAGCGAAAATTTTCTGCGGAACCGGGAGAAAACGGGCGCGGTAATCGTTGCAACGGAAAAAACGGTGCTGATCTCATTATTCGGGTTCCGCGCGGTACATTGGTAAAGGACGCCGCAACTGGCCGACTGATTGCCGATCTATCTACGGATGAGCCGAAAATTATTGCCAGAGGCGGCCGCGGCGGCTGGGGAAATGCACATTTTGCTACCTCGACCCGCCAAACACCGCGTTTTTCAAAACCGGGCGCCCCGGGTGAAAAATTAGAACTTTACCTCGAACTGAAGCTTCTGGCGGATGTGGGTCTTGTTGGTTTCCCGAATGTTGGAAAATCAACCTTCGTCTCGGTTGTAAGCGAAGCCAAACCACAGATCGCCAATTACCATTTTACAACTCTGACTCCGGTACTCGGCGTTGTTCGCCTGAACGATGAGCGTTCATTTGTCATCGCAGACATTCCCGGACTGATTGAAGGAGCAAATGAGGGCGCTGGGCTGGGACATGAATTTTTGCGTCATGTAGAACGCTGCCGTCTTCTTGTGCATATGGTAGACGTTTCAGGCAGTGAAGGCCGCGACCCGAAAGAGGATTTCAAGATTATCAATGCCGAACTGGAAAAGTTCAATCCGGAACTTGCAAAGCGCCCCATGCTTGTCGTGGGCAATAAATGCGATTTGGCAACGGATGAAGCAATTGCCGAATTCAAAGCCTTTGTGGAGAAGCAAGGCTATGAATTCTTCCCGATTATGGCGGCAATCCGCTATCAGGTCGATCCTCTGCTGAACCGCATCGGTGCACTGCTAGCAAAACTTCCTCCTGTAAAAGTTTATGAGCCCGAAGTGACACCGGAGCAACTGGTGCCGTCCAGCGAAAAGAAGGAAGTAACCATAACCCGTAAAGGAGACGTCTTTACCGTAGAAGGGGATTGGCTGCTTCAGGTTATGCGGACCATCAACTATGAAGACGAAGACTCTCTGCGCTATTTTGAAAGTGTATTGGAAAAAACGGGAGTCATTGAAAAACTGCGTCAAGCCGGCATACAGGAGGGAAACACCGTCAACCTGTATGGGTTTGAATTTGAATTTATGGAGTAAGATGGCGGGGAATGGAACGTTTTTTGCAAGATTCATGTGACCCGAAGCAACTGAGCCCGTTGACGCTGGCATTTCTCGGAGATGCTGTGTTTGAAGTTCTCGTGCGGGAAAAAATCGTATGCCAAGGCAGCCGGCCGGTTTCACAGCTTCACCGTCTTTCCGTTCGTGATGTGTGCTGCAAAGCACAGGCCGCGGCAGGAAAGGCGATTTTACCGGAACTTACGGAAGAAGAAGCTGCGGTTTACCAGCGCGGCAAGAATGCCCATCCAGGGCATGTGCCGCAAAATGCCGATCAGACAGATTACCACGAGGCAACAGCTTTGGAAGCACTGTTTGGCTATCTTTATCTTTGCGGAAAAATTGATCGTCTAACATATCTTTTTGAAACAATACAGACTTTTCAGCACAAGACGGAGAATGATAAGGGTACCTGACTTAGAAGGGGTGGTTCCATGCCGCCAATTCAAAACTTCAAAAATAAATTAGCGGATTATTTGAAAGATATTTTCGCATATGTTGCCGGCAGTGTTTTGCTTGCGTTATCCATTGATATTTTTACAGCGCCGAATAATATTGCTCCGGGCGGCGTTTCCGGCGCCAGTACGGTAATAAATTACCTTACACAATGGCCAATCGGCTCAACGTCGCTGATTCTGAACGTGCCAATTTTTATTTGGGCATTTGTCGAACTTAGTTTTGAGGGCGTTTTCAGAAGTCTGATTGCGACTGTGCTATCCTCTGCTGCAATTGATATTTTAGTTGCTTTTGTTCAGCCTTATGAATCAAACGTTCTGCTTGCCGCAATATTCGGCGGCGTTTTGCAAGGGATTGCGCTCGGCCTTGTTTTCATGCGGAGTGCAACGACCGGTGGAACCGATTTAATCGCACGCCTTTTGGGGCGTCATGTGCGCTTTATGTCCGTCGGGCGTCTTATGATGATCGTCGACGGGGTTGTCGTGATCGTCTCCGCTTTTGTGTACAACAGCATTGATAATGCGATGTACGCAATCATCACGATTTTTGTCAGTTCAAAAATCATCGACACGATTCTCTACGGTACTGACATCGGCACCGGCAAAGTGCTGTTTATTATTTCGCCGAAGAATGAAGAAATCGCTCAAGAAATTCTCAGCAGTATGGAACGAGGCGCTACGATGCTACAGTCGCGCGGAGCGTATTCCGGCAGGGAAGGGGAAGTCCTTCTTTGCGCGGTAAGACGCTTTGAAGTGGCAAAAGTGAAAGATATTGTCCATTCCATCGACAAAAACGCGTTCATTATTGTCGGTGATGCGGGAGACATCACGGGCGAAGGATTCCGTCCTCCGAAAGAAGAAAAGTCTTCCGGGCTTAGCAAAATCATAAAAAAGCAATAGTATAGTCAAAATGCAAGAAACGGCTTCGTGTCCTCCACGAAACCGCTTCTTTTTCTTATATTATTAGTCGTATTATTAGTCGCAATTTTCTGTTCTGCATGTGTTATTAGAAGACGTGTTGTTAGAAGATGTGTTATCCTGTGCCTTAGAACGGTTGCAGTTGTCCTTCGTTGTCTGACAGTTCCGATTGGAAAAATCGTCTTTTTTATTGTTGCAGTTGTTCTGTTTCTCCAAATTCGTTCACCCCCTTTGCACGTTATTGTTTGACCGGAAAGTAAATATTATGCAGTATGCGGGTTTTGAACGGTTGATGATATTAGTAATATAAATCCATCTTGCGGCATCCATTGAGATTCTTTAACACTACACAATAATAATTAGTTAAAGCTTGAAAAAGCACAGAAAAGATGATATAACTATAAACAATAAATTTGTGATTTAATATTTTGAAAGAAGGGCATTCAAAAAATGCAGGAGATCAGGTATGAATTAACAAAAACGCCGAAAAAGAAACCTGCACCGGGAGATCCGCTGCCGTTCGGTACCATCTTTACCGACCACATGTTTATGATGGATTACACCGAAGGCAAAGGGTGGCACGATCCTCGAATCGTACCGTATGCACCGCTGCAGCTTGACCCGGCGGCAATCGTTCTGCATTATGCGCAGGAATCGTTTGAAGGCATGAAGGCTTATCGTACCAAGGACGGTACCATTCAACTGTTCCGTCCGGAAAAGAATGCTGCTCGATTCAGATCGACACATGAGCGCATGTGCATGCCCCCTGTTCCGGAAGAAGACTTTGTTACAGCTGTCAAGGCTCTTGTAAAAGTGGAAAAAGACTGGGTCCCCTCCCAGCCGGGCGAATCGCTTTACATTCGTCCGTTTTGCATCGCAACGGAACCGCACCTTGGCGTGAAAGCTTCCAATACATATTATTTCATCATAATTTGCTGTCCGGTTGCGGCATACTATCCCACCGGATTGAATCCGGTCAAGATTTATGTCGAAGATAAATATGTACGCGCAGCACCCGGCGGAACCGGATACATTAAGTGCGGCGGCAACTACGCTGCATCCTTGATTTCACAGGAAATTGCCGAATCCTTGGGTTATAGCCAGACTCTCTGGCTCGACGGCGTAGAGCGCAAATACGTTGAGGAAGTTGGTTCTATGAACTGCTTCTTCAAAATTGACGGAACGATTTACACAGCGCCAACGGTCGGCACCGTACTTCCAGGCATTACCCGTATGTCTTGCATTGAACTCCTGAAAAAATGGGGCTATAAAGTCTCGGAAGAACGTCTGGCAATTACCGATGTCATGAAAGCTGCCAGAGAAGGAAAACTGGAAGAAGTTTTCGGAACCGGAACCGCTGCTGTCATTTCACCGGTCGGCGAACTTCGCTATGAAGATGAAGTTGCTGTCATCAATAACGGTAAGATCGGCGAAGTTACTCAGAGGCTTTATGATACTCTTACAGGCATTCAGTGGGGCCTTCTGCCGGATGATATGGGCTGGACTACAAAAGTCTGCTGATTCCTGTAGAATGTGTTGCGCCGCTCTGCAATGCAGAGCGGCGTTTGTTTTATGAAGTCTTAAACAATGCATCAACTATGGAGATATAATTTAAGTATGCGCGAAATTAAATTCGTTGTCCCAGATCAAGATAGAGTACAATAAAGTTCGCAATTTCGAGAAGGTATAGAAAAGCCATTGGGACTCCTTTAAAATGAATGGTGTCAAGACATTCAAAAAGGAGTTGGTCCCAATGACTCAAGGAAAGAATAACACAGATCTTACGGAATTGCTACTGAAATGTATGGCGGAGCCCGACCCGATGCTCAGTATGCTGGAATGGCTCTGCGCTCAACTGATGGAGGCGGAGGTTTCCGGCCTTGTGGGGGCGGAAAAGAATGCGCACAATCCGTCTCGAAGTGACTACCGCTGCGGATATCGTCCCCGGAGGCTGGATACTCGCGTAGGGACGATGTATCTCATGGTGCCAAAGCTGCGCAGCCATGGATATATCCCGTTCTTTGTCACTGAACGCAAACGCAGCGAGGCGGCGCTGGTACAGGTTATTCAGGAGGCATTCGTGCAGGGCGTGTCCACACGGAAGATGGAAAAGTTGGCTCACAGTCTGGGGATAGAGAACCTCTCCCGCAGTCAGGTCAGTGAGATGACAAAAGGGCTCAATGAACAGGTACAGGAATTTCGCAACCGTTCTCTGACGGATACTCGTTATCCTGTCATTTGGACGGATGCCCTGTACGAAAAAGTCCGTATGGATGGCCGTGTCGTCAGCATGGCGGTGATGGTTGTCTGCGGCGTCAACGAGCAAGGGCACAGGGACATTCTCGCCGTGGAGCCGATGCTGGACGAATCCAAAGAGAGCTATTCCCAGTTGTTTCAAAGTCTTTTGGATCGCGGCTTGAAAACACCGCTGCTGGTGGTTTCCGATGCGAACAAAGGGCTGATTGCCGCCATCCGAGAAAGTTTTCCCGGCGCATCCTGGCAACGCTGCAAAGTGCATTTCATGCGAAATATTCTGGCCCATATACCGCAGAAAGAAAAAGAATCCTTTGCGGTCCAACTGAAAGAAATCTGGCTGGCGCCTTCCGTCCAATTAGCGCGACAGCGCGCAAAACAGTTGTCGGAGCAATATGGGAAGCGGTTTCCCAAAGCAATCGAGCTTCTGGAAGACGGGCTGGAGGACTCACTGGCTTTCTATGCATTCCCCGAGCTTGATGCCCGTAAAATCTCATCGACCAATATGCTGGAACGGCTGAACAAGGAAATCCGGCGCAGAACCAACGTCGTCGGGATATTCCCAAACAAAGATTCCTATCTGCGGTTGGTTACAACATATCTCATGGAATACGCTGAAGACTGGTCCGTTTCCAGAGCATATTTGAATCCCAAATCGATTCAGACACTTCTGCTAAGCGCAGCTTAATTCATTTCGTGGAGTCCCCAAATTGCGAACTTCTCTTGACATAGCCCAGATCAATACGATGGTATAACTCTGAAAAGTTTTCTCAGAAACTATGTCGGCCTCTCAGTCCGCCAAACTGCCAAACTGAAAAGAGAACAGAATGGCATTACAAGAAACGGAATAAAAATAACGGCTCCGGAACTGCTGCATGCAGGAGATTGTATTCAGTTGCGTTTCCCTGACGATGAAAAGATTCCGGAACCGGTTCCTCATCCAATTTCAGTAGTATTTGAAGATGACGACCTTCTGATTGTAGAGAAACCCGCTTTCATGCCAATGTACCCATGCCCAGGCCACGACTCCGACAGTTTGGCAAATGCCGTGGCGTTTCATCAATTGGCAATGGGAGAAAAATACGCATTTCGCCCGGTCTATCGGCTCGATCGAGATACAACTGGCTTAGTGTTGATTGCAAAGAATCCCTTTGCGGCTGAAAAGCTTGCCGGCAATATCCGCAAAACTTACTTTGCTATCATTGAAGGGGTTCTTAACGGAAGCGGAGTCATTGACCGGCCAATTGACCGCATGCCGGGGCATGCTATACAACGCGCCGTTATGCCTAACGGGATTTCCGCTGTTACGCGCTGGCGTGCGATTCAGTCGCTGAATGGTTGCACCCTTATTGCGGTAAGATTAAAAACAGGAAGGACCCACCAAATACGGGTACACTTTTCTTCCATTGGACATCCGCTTGCAGGCGATGATATGTACGGCGGGAGCATGGATAAAATATACCGGCAGGCTCTGCATTGCGGGGAAATTCGTTTTCGCCATCCAATTACAGGCAAAGCGATGCGCTTTTGCTCGCAGCTTCCCGAGGATATGCTTTCATGCATAAAAATTTGAAAATAGTTGAATATAAATTCAATTTTACTCTTGCATAATGTATATTTATGCGATATAATACAGACATACAAAACAGAGAATGATTTGGAAGAGGGAAATAATATGAAAAATCTTAAAAAAGTCGCAGCCATTTGCCTCGCGGCGGCAATGCTCGTTCCGTTTGCCGCATGTTCCAAAAAAGGTAACAAAATAGTCATGTCAACGAATGCGCAGTTCCAGCCGTTTGAGTATTATTCTGGAAAAGAAATCGTCGGAATTGATGTTGAGATTGCGAAGAAAATTGCTGCAAAAGTCGGTAAGGAACTCGAAATTCGTGACGTTGAATTCGATTCTTTGCCCAATGAGCTTTCTTCCGGCAAATGCGATTTTGTTGCAGCAGGTATGACCGTCACGGAGGACCGGAAAAAGAACATGGATTTCTCCGACACATATTTCGATGCAACACAGTCGATTATTGTTTTGAAAAACAGCTCCATCAAGAGCCGTACAGATCTGAACGGTAAGACGGTCGGTGTGCAGCAGGGAACAACGGGTGATACGTACTGCACTGACGAGGAGAAAACGTCGGATATTCACGTGAAAACCGTAAAGCGTTACAACAAAGGCAGCGATGCCATTTCGGACCTGATTGCTGGAAGACTCGACGCGGTTGTTATTGACGATTTCCCGGCACAGAAATTTGTTGAGAATAACTCCGACAAGATCGTTAAACTCGATGACGCTCTCACTGTCGAACATTACGCAATTGCCGTCAAGAAAGGCAATACAGATCTGCTCAACACGATTAACAGTGTTCTGGCAGAAATGAAGTCCAGTGGAGAACTGGATAAACTCATTGAGGAAAATAAAGCTGCATTAGAAAATAGCTAAGGAAACTTTTCGGGCAGCCCACAGGTAAAGGAAAGCAGGAAGCTTTTCCGCTTCCTGCTTTTAACAGTTAACAGGGAGGGTTTTAATGCATTCGTTAATGGCCGCTTTGCCGATGTCTTTCTTTTCTGAACTTACCGATCAACTACACCAAAGTTTTGTAGAACAGGGCCGTTACCAGTATATTTTAGACGGCCTCGGGAACACGCTGATAATCACTATTTTTGCTGTTATCCTCGGCGTAATTCTCGGTACTCTTGTTTCACTTGTCAAGGTAGCACACAGCAATGACCCATCGAAATTGCGTATTTTGAACGGAATCTGCTCGCTGTATCTAACCGTAATCCGCGGAACTCCTGTCGTTGTTCAGCTGATGATTATGTATTATATCATCCTGAACGGGACGGCCGTCAACGAGATTACAACTGCAATTTTAGCATTCGGCATCAATTCCGGCGCATACGTTGCTGAAATTATCCGCAGCGGTATCATGTCGGTCGACCGCGGACAAATGGAAGCCGGACGCTCACTGGGTCTTAGCCAACGCACCACGATGGTAAAAATCATCTTCCCGCAGGCTCTAAAGAATGTTCTTCCGGCAATTGGCAATGAATTCATCGCACTCCTAAAAGAGACCTCCGTAGCCGGATACATCGGTATTCAGGACCTCACAAAAGGCGGCGATATTATCCGCAGTATCACATACCAGGCTTTTACACCGCTGCTTTCAACAGCGGCGATTTATCTCGTCATCGTTGTTGGTCTAAGTGCTCTGCTTACCAAATTTGAAAGGAGGCTGCGCAGAAGTGATTACCGTTAAAAATCTTCACAAAAGTTTTCATACGCTGAATGGTGATGTTGATGTCTTGAAGGGAATCAATCAGGAAATTCAGCAGGGAGAAAAAGTGGTTGTCATTGGGCCTTCCGGTTCCGGAAAAAGCACCTTTCTGCGCTGCCTGAATCTTCTTGAAAAACCAACGGAAGGGGAAATCTGGTTTGAAGGCAAACAGATCAATTCTCCTGATTGTGACATTGATAAATTGCGTCAGAAAATCGGCATGGTATTCCAGCATTTCAACTTGTTTCCGCATTTAACAGTAAGACAGAACATTACGCTTGCTCCTGTAACTTTAGGTTTGAAAACAAAAGAAGAGGCTGACGCACAGGCTATTGAGTTGCTGAAGCGTATTGGCCTTGAGGAGAAAGCAGATTCCTACCCGGGACAGCTTTCTGGCGGCCAGAAGCAGCGTATCGCAATTGTGCGTTCTCTTGCGATGGAACCGGATGTTATGCTGTTTGATGAGCCTACCAGTGCTCTCGACCCTGAGATGGTCGGTGAAGTGCTCGCTGTTATGAAGGAGCTTGCCAACGAGGGAATGACAATGGTAGTGGTTACTCACGAAATGGCCTTCGCCCGCGAAGTTGCAACGCGTGTCCTTTTTATGGATGACGGACAGATTGTAGAAGAAGCTCCTCCGGAAGAATTTTTCAATCATCCCAAAAGTCCACGTCTGCAGGACTTTTTGGCAAAGGTACTTTAATCCTAAAAAGAAATGTGATAGTATGAAGGATACGGTTATCTGTATCCTTCTATTTTTTTATTTTCGGAGTGTTGATGGGGATGCCTGCCTTAATATGCCATTACCTGCATGCTCTGCGAGTTTTGAAAGCTTATGTTCAAAGTGGAAAAGCCCCCGTAGATCAAGATGCTTTTCTGTGGGGAGCACAGGGGCCTGATTTTCTGTATACTTCATTTACACTGCCCAAGGAGCGAAATCTCAGCCTTAGAAATACAGGTTTGCTTATGCATAAAGAGAATCCGCTTCCGCTTTTTCATTCGATAAATGAGTACACGATTCAGCATCCCGATGACCTTGCTGCGCGTTCCTATTGGCTTGGTTTCCTGTGTCACTACAGTCTTGATCGAACTTGCCACCCCTTTATTCATGCGCAGATAGAGGAATTCAGGAGCCATTATCCGGGAGCGAAGGATTCTTTTCTACACGCGAAGATTGAAACATCCCTCGATGTTATTTTGCTGCGATATGAATCCGAAATGCTTCCAACTGAATTCAATCTAAAAAAGGCTTATCCCAACAATCCGCTCGTAAAGCAAAGCATCGCATCCCTATATGTTTATGTTTTGCAGAACGTATATCAATTAAAATACTCTGAAAAGGAAATCATTCGCGTGGAAAGGGACTGCCGCTTTGTCACCGCATTACAAAATGATCGAACCGGCTTAAAGACACAATTTTTCAATTACCTTGAACGAAAGCGCGGAAAATACCTGCTTTCCTGCTTTCTGCGCGGCGTCATGGAAGATGATGATTTCGACTTTGCAAACATTCTTTCTTCACCATGGAGAGATCCGACAAACAGTTCCAGAGAGCATACGGAAAGTTTCTTTGAGCTTTTTGAATCAGCCATAGATGAAAGCGTAACATTTCTAAAAAGAATTGACCAAAACACCAACCTTGCCGAATTGTTCGGAAACAATCCATTTTTATAAAGGAGAGTTAAATGATGCAAAAAATTGCAAGCTTCTGCGTGGACCACACAAAACTTCTTCCCGGAATTTATGTTTCACGGGTCGATGGCGATATTACAACTTATGATATCCGCATGGTGCGCCCGAATACGCCGCCATACCTAAAAAACGGAGAACTGCACACCATAGAACACCTCTTTGCGACATTTGCGCGCAATTCTTCTTATGCAGACCGTGTGATTTACTTTGGGCCGATGGGGTGCCGTACCGGTTTCTATTTTCTGCTCCGTAATGTCCCACAAAGCGAAGCAGTACAGCTTATCATCGACATCTTCCAAAAGATTGCGGACTATGAAGGCGAAATCCCCGGGGCATCCGCGCAGGAATGTGGCAACTATCTTGATCACGATCTCGCCGGTGCAAAGCAAAGAGTATCTGAATTTTTGCCTGTCATCAAAGATTGGACCGAAGCGAAATTGAAATATTAAACAGCAATATAATTTCCTTTACGTGTTGCAAAAATAACGATTTTGTTATATTATTAATAAATAAGTTACAACTTTGTAATCGCGGAAGGAAAGGCTCTTATGAAGGTATCTCTAAAAAGCGCAATTGTCTGCTTTTTGAAAATGACTGCGAACTTTACGCGCAATCATTTTAGAGATTTTTGCCGTTTCACATATATCATCGGAATTCAGACAATACGCGCTTCAAAGAGAGTAGGAAGGAGAGTCTTTGCATATTTACTGCCTATTGGGTATTTCCTGAGGCATATTTACTCGGTTACTCTTGGCGTAAATTTGTACAGGCTGTGGAATAAAGTTAAAATTGCTCGAAGTGGAGCTAAGAAAATTAGGGCACGTGTAAAAAAAGCCAAACAAAGAAACTTTTTTGCGGCGTGCTCTATCTTTTTTTACTCCCTGCGTAAAAGTGCTTCCGCACATCGGGGTGTACTATCCACTGCATTAAATTTCTGCGTTTCGGTTATCTGCATTTTGCTTCTTGTTTCTTCGATTCGCTATTGGAAAAATCAAGAATTTAACCTCACACTTTCTAACCAAGGCAAAACAATTGGGACCATTCGGGATGAGAAAGTCTTTGAACAAGCGAGTGAACTTGTCAATCAACGCATGATTCATGGCTCATCACAAAGTGATGCGAGCATCCAGTTTATGCCGGCTTTCAAGCTGACAAGTGATAAATCCGGGCTAAAGAGCACGCAAGCGGTCTGCGATTTACTCATAAAGCAGAGTAATGACATCATTGATGAAGCCAGTGGCCTCTATGTTGACGGCGATTTAATTGGAGCTGTAAAAAGTTCTGCCGACCTTCGTTATATGCTTCAAAATTATCTTAACGAAGCAAAGGGGAACGATAAAGACGCGACTGCCAAATTTGTCAAGAATGTGGAAGTAATCAACGGCTTGTACCCGATTTCTTCCATTATCTCAACGGACAAGATGCAGGCTTACATTAACGGAAAATCAAGTGCCGGCACCACCTATACGGTGAAAGAAGGCGATACACTGACTTTCATCGCCGCCGCAAACAACATGTCAATCAGTGATCTTCGCAAGCTGAACCCGAATATCACTGAGTCGATTCATCCGGGAGACTTGATACAACTGAAAGTAGCTGTCCCGACGCTTGAAGTGGAAGTTATCAAAACGATATCCTACGAAGGCACGCTCCCTTATTCAACTGAAACCAAGAAAGACGATTCAAAATACAGCGATTATGTAAAAGTATTGCAAGAAGGGGTAGATGGTAAGCAATACTGTGTCGATCGCGTACATTATATAAACGGGATAGAGGTTTCACGAGAATCCGTGAAGAGGACAGTAACAAAACAGCCAATCAGCAAAATCGTGCTCACTGGAACGAAAAAGCGGCCGGTCAATGAAAAAGGCGTCGCTAGCGGAAAATTCATGTGGCCTGTACCTTCTCTTCACATGATTACTTCTACGTTTGGGTCGCGCTGGGGAGCGTTCCATAAAGGAATCGACATTTCCGGCTCGGGTGCCTACGGAAAAGTGATCGTTGCCGCTGATGGCGGGGTTGTTACACTTGCAGGTTGGAACGACGGATATGGCAAATGCGTAATCATTAACCACGGAAACGGGAAAAAGACGCTGTATGGTCATTGCAGTTCTCTGCTTGTATCGGCCGGCCAAGCCGTGTCAAGAGGACAGGCAATTGCCCGCGTCGGAAGTACCGGAGACTCCATCGGTCCGCATCTCCACTTTGAGGTTATTGTCGGAGGTTCCCATGTCAATCCACGAAATTATGTTTCGTAGATTATGCACACAGCGTATTATTTTTGAATAGAATAATTTTTAGCTGCAGAATGTAGATATACGGTTGACTTTTTGCGTTTTTTATATTATCATCAATATGTTGTTATTTTGTGGTTGTGTGGAAGTTTGTCATACAATTTCAGAATTCTTTTCTTTTGTTCTTTACTCCAAACACAATATTCCACGCAAATGTGAGATAATATTGATGTTTGATTTTTTGATTGGAGCGTACCGGATTGGATAAGTTTGTGATATCTGGCGGACACAACCTAAACGGCGAAGTTGAAATAAGCGGGGCAAAGAATGCGGCAATTGCAATTCTTCCCGCTACCATTCTTTCTGACGGCGTATGCCGTATTGAGAACATTCCAAATATAACCGACGTCAATTCCATGACGCGAATTCTATATGATTTGGGAGCAAAAATCAGAATTCCTAATAAAGCTTCCATTGAAATTGATCCTACTCCAATAAACACGTATATTGCATCAGAAGAACTTGCGCGCCATATGCGTGGTTCTTATTATTTGATGGGCGCACTCCTCGGGCGTTTCCATCATGCAGTAGTAACGATGCCCGGTGGCTGTGACTTTGGTGTAAGGCCCATTGACCAGCACCTGAAGGGATTTGCAGCACTTGGCGCAAAATACCGTATCGAGGGCGGTATGGTCGACATTTATGCAGACAAATTAGTTGGCAACAGCATTTACCTGGATGTTGCCTCTGTTGGTGCGACCGCTAATATTATGTTGGCGGCTGTTCGCGCTGAAGGAAATACCATCATTGAAAACGCGGCAAAAGAGCCGCACATTGTCGACCTTGCAAACTTTCTGAATTCAATGGGCGCAGATATTCGCGGCGCGGGAACCGACGTAATCAAGATCTTCGGTGTTTCCAAACTGAACGGTACAAACTATTCTATTATTCCTGACCAGATAGAAGCTGGAACTTATATGGTTGCAGCAGCTGCAACCTGCGGAAACGTGCTTGTTCGCAACGTTATTCCGAAACATCTTGAGTCTATTTCAGCCAAGCTGGAAGAAATGGGCGTAACGGTTGAAGAATACGATGATTCCATTCGCGTATGCAGGAATGGAAAACTGCACAAGTGCAATATCAAGACAATGCCGCACCCGGGCTTTCCGACAGATATGCAGCCTCAAATTGCCGTGCTTCTTTCCCTCGCCGAAGGGACAAGCATCATAAACGAAAGCGTATGGGATAACCGTTTTCGTTATGTTGAAGAATTGAAGCGCATGGGTGCTCAAATTTCCGTAGATGGCAAATTAGCGATTGTGGAGGGAATTGATCACTTTGATGCAGCGCCTGTAAAAGCAACTGACTTGCGTGCAGGTGCCGCGCTTGTAATTGCCGGTCTTTGCGCACGCGGTGTTACACAGATTGAAAATATTCAACAAATTGAGCGTGGATACGAAAATATTGAAGGAAAGCTTCGCAAGCTCGGTGCAGATATACGACGTGTTCACATTCCTGAGCCTGAGGCTGCACAGGCAATCTAATAACAAAAGGATTGGTTGCTGCCAATCCTTTTTCTTTTGGGGGAAATATGGCCAGATTTTGTCCGCTTTTCAGTGGAAGCACTGGAAACAGTTATTACATAGGCTCGGCAACTGACGGAATTCTGATTGATGCCGGCCGTTCTGCAAAACAAATATTAGAAATGCTCAAAGCCTGTGACATTGACCCCGCTAAAATTAGGGCAATTTTTGTTACACATGAGCATTCCGACCATGTGTCAGGACTGCGTGTTTTAGCCTCGCGCTTAAAAATCCCCGTTTACGCTTCGTCAGGCACGCTAAATGCGCTCCAAAAAATGGGCTGCGTGAACGACAAAATCGAGTCCTTTGTAATTCCAAAAACAGGGATTGAAGCAGCTGGGATGAAGATTTCTCCGTTTCCGATTCCTCATGACAGTGCAGAATGTTCCGGCTACCGCATTGATTTACCGGATGGCAGAAAAATAGCTCTGTCCACAGACTTGGGCTATCTTTCGGAGGAGGTTCGGCGTTCTCTGGAGGGCTCAGACCTTGTTGTGCTCGAATCGAATCATGATGTAAGAATGTTGGAAAACGGACCATATCCGTATGTTTTGAAACGCCGGATTCTATCGAAAACCGGACATCTTTCCAATGACGACTGCGCTGCCGAACTGGAATATCTTGTTCGCAATGGTTCAACGCGTTTTGTACTCGCCCACTTAAGCCGGGAGAATAACACACCAGAACTTGCCTTCCAGACTTCGCTTTGTTCTCTGCGCATGTCCGGAATGAAGCAGGGAATCGACTTTGAACTGTATGTAGCTCCGATTGCAAATACGGAGACCCGTACGATTGTTTTTTGAGAAATTGCCATGATGAAGCTTCATTTGATTTGTGTCGGAAAATTAAAAGAATCTTATTGGCGCGATGCGTTCGCCGAATATGAAAAACGGTTAGGGCAATTCTGTAATTTCAGCTTGACGGAACTGCCGGAATGCCGCCTTCCGTCAGACCCTTCCGCAGCGCAGATTGCTGCTGCTTTGGAGAAAGAAGGGGAGTGGATTGAAAAAGCATCAACCGGCTCCAAGGTAATTGCTTTATGCATTGAAGGGAAACAGTTCTCTTCCGTTGAGTTTGCCGAAAAAATGGAATCTTATGGTGTTCAAGGTTATGGCTCAATTGATTTTATTATCGGGAGTTCTTTTGGGTTGAGTCAACGTGTGAAAGAAAAAGCCGATCTACGAATTTCTTTCTCTCCAATGACATTTCCGCATCAACTTGCTCGAGTTATGCTGATGGAACAGATTTACCGCGCTTTTCAAATTATCAATCACGGAAAATATCATAAATAAAGCTCAGCAGTAATCTGCTGAGCTTTTTTGTATTCAATTCAGTTTTACGCGCTGAATTTGCTTTTCAGAGCCTTCACCGTTTCCGGTGCATCCGCAGCCGTAACCAAAAGGGAAATATCAACTTCAGAAGTCGTAATCAGTCTGATATCGCAATCAACACTAGCAGCAGCTGCAAAGACTTGTGCAGCAAGCCCCGGTGCGTTCACCATATTCGGGTCATAGACGGAAATTTTGCAGTTTCCGCTGCTTACAATCGCTTTTACACGGACTTTGTCGCGAAGTTCAGATGTAAAGCTAAGTATCTTGTCAAGGTCAGCATCTGCGATTGTGAAGGACACAGAAGTGTTTGAACCTTGGGACGGCGCTAAGGAAATCATGTCAACGTCTACACCGAGCTGGCCGATTTTCTGAAATACATCAGCAACAAAGTTCAGTTCCGGTGGGCAATCTTGCAGGACAATCAGCGTGATGTCTTCTTTTACGGATACTTTTGGTGAGAGTGCCATGCAAAAGACCTCCTATTTTAATAAATCAGGCATACTGTAAAGTCCTACGCCTTGACGTGACAAAAACTTAGCCGCATTCAAGGCGCCCAAGGCAAAAATATCGCGTGACTCCGCTCTGTGCGACAATGTTATCACTTCGTGCTGACCGGCGAAAATCACATCATGTTCTCCGACAATCGTACCGCCGCGGATGGAATGAATTCCAATGTCAGCTTTGTCTCTAGGCTTACGCTGTGAATGGCGATCATAGACATAGTGCATCTCTTTGCCGAGTGCGGAAGAAATACCATCGGCAATCATAAGTGCTGTACCGCTTGGAGCATCCAATTTCCTGTTGTGGTGTTTCTCAACAATTTCGATATCAAAACTGTTTCCGAGAACCTTTGCGGCAGTTTTTGAAAGCTCAATCAGCAAATTCACACCGAGTGACATATTTCCGGAGAAAAACACCGGAATCTGTTTTGACGCAAGCTTAATTTTACTGATTTGCTCTTGCGAATAACCTGTTGTGCAAAGAACAGCAGCAACGCTCTTTTCAAGGCAGAAGTCCAACAGCGAGTCCAGTAGGGAAGGGTTTGAAAAATCAATCAGGACATCCGCCTCTTGCGTAATTTCCTTGGGTTGGCTGAAAATAGGGAAATCTGAAATCGCGGTGTTTTTGATATCAATTCCTGCTACAATTTTACAATCGTCCATGCTTTTCGCGCAGGATGTGACTGCAGCACCCATGGAGCCACAGCACCCGCTTAAAATAATTCTAAGCATACCTCTTGAAACTTCCTTTTTAATATTCAGGCAAGCAATCCGTATTTTTGAAGAGTCTGGCGAAGCTTGGCTTCATTTTCTTTACTGATTTCAGTAAGGGGAAGGCGGCATTTGCCGCAGTCCCAACCAACCATATTCATCGCAGCCTTAACCGGCATCGGGTTGACGTCGATGAACAAAGTGTTCATTACGTCGAGATACTTTAAAAACAGCTGCCTGCTTTCTTTCTCATTCCCTTGGAAATCGAGATGACAGATATCGCTCATAACTTTTGGAATTATGTTCGCACTGGTTGAGATGACGCCCTTTCCGCCGATGGAAAGAATCGGGAGCGTCAGATTGTCTTCGCCGGAATAGATGGCAAGATTCTCGCCGCACAACGCCGCGGTTTTAGCAGCCGCTGCAAGATCGCCGTTTGCCTCTTTTGTTCCCACAATATTGGGATGTTTGGAAAGCTCAAAATAGGTCTCCGGCATAATATTACATCCAGTTCTGGATGGGATATTATATAAGATAATCGGGAGGTCAACGTGGTCAGCAATGTAAGTAAAATGCTTCACAAAACCAACCTGTGACGTTTTATTGTAATACGGCGTTATCATCAGAAGGCCATCGGCGCCGACACTCTGTAGGTCTTTGGAAAGCTCCAGCGCATAAGCAGTGTTGTTGCTTCCTGAACTTGCAATTACAGGAATCTTCTTAGCGACACGCTTGACAATGAATTCAACGACCTTACAGTGCTCTTCGTGGCTCAGCACTGGTGATTCACCTGTTGTGGCGCAGGCTACAATCGCATCGGTACCATTCTGAAGATGATAATCTACGAGCTTTCCGAGCGTATCATAATTGATAGAACCGTCCGCATGCATCGGCGTAACCAGTGCCACGGCGGAACCGGTAAACAATTCTTTTTTCATGTTCATAGCCTCCCCGTAAGGAATCGGGTTTATCGTTGCAGACAGAGATTAATCGAGGTAACCTTTGGCACAGAGAAGTTCTGCCATCAGAACACCGCCGCCGGCTGCACCGCGCAGGGTGTTGTGAGAGAGACTGACAAACTTGTAGTCATACTGGGTATCCTCGCGGAGTCTGCCGATGGAAATAGCCATTCCGTTTTCAAGGTTGCGGTCAAGTCTTGCCTGCGGGCGGTCATCTTCATGGAAATAATGCAGGAACTGTTTCGGGGCACTTGGCAGTTTCAGCTTTTGAGGCTCGCCGCTGTAATTCTCCCATCTTGCAATGATTTCTTCCACCGGAATTTTCTTTTCCATCGAAACAAAGACCGCCGCCGTATGGCCGTCGGAAACGGGGACACGCAGGCACTGCGTTGTGATATCCGGCTTTACGGCGTTAACAATAATGCCGTTTTCAACATGCCCCCAAACCTTCAATGGTTCATTCTCAGATTTTCCTTCTTCACCCCCGATAAACGGAATTAGGTTGTCAACCATTTCAGGCCATGTCTTAAAAGTTTTTCCTGCACCTGAAATTGCCTGATAAGTGCATGCAAGTACTTTTGTAACGCCTAAATCAAGAAGGGGCGTAATTGCAGGCACATAACTTTGGATGGAACAGTTCGATTTTACAGCAACAAAGCCACGTTTTGTTCCAAGACGTTTGCGCTGTGTCTCAATGACAACAGCATGATCCGGGTTGATTTCAGGAATAATCATCGGAACATCGGGGTCACCACGGTGTGCACTGTTATTCGAGATAACCGGACATTCCAATTGAGCATAAGCATCTTCTAGCTCTTTCGTTTTCTGTTTATCCATATTTACGGCGCAGAAAACAAAATCTACACTCTCAGCAATCTTCTTTTTGTCTTTTTCTGCGTCATATACAACCATATTTTTAACGCGCTCGGGAAGGGGAGTGGTCATTTGCCAACGACCGCCAAGGGCCTCTTCATAAGTCTTTCCGGCGGAACGTGAACTTGCTGCAAGCACGGCAAGCTGAAACCACGGGTGGTTATCCAGCAAGGTGATGAAGCGCTGACCCACCATGCCGGTTGCACCGATCACTCCTACGCGATACTTCTTCATATTGTGAAAACCTCCTATAATATTCTATGATAATATTGGAAGAAAAATCTGACAATATTCCAAGATAATAGATAATAAAAAAGCCGGTTCTAAAACCGGTCATCATTTATGGAGAATAAATACAAATCGAACGATGCTGCAACTCTTGCAGCACATTGATTTGATAGCGCTCCATCAATAAATGATGACAGTCGGGACACTATTCGCATCACGACCAGGCAAACGCAATCCGTCAAGCGTTCCCTTCGGCAGAATTTCCTTTCACAGCCATTCCTCGACCCACGGCGGTCTCCCGGCAGCTAATCATAAATTCTGCGCCTCTATCTACGGGATTATTAAATTAAAAATATAATACCATGTGTTGCTATTAGTTGTCAATTTATTTATAATAGACTGCGGGTAAAAGGTAAATTATAAATAGGAGATTATATAGAATGGGATTAAACCTAAATGAAATGAAAACAAGCGACTTTTATTATGACCTTCCGAAAGAATTGATAGCACAAACGCCAGTGGAGCCGAGAGATTCCTCTAGGCTTCTTCTTTTGAATAAAAAGACCGGGGAAATCGAGCATAAGCATTTTCGCGATATTATCGACTACCTGAACCCCAACGACTGCCTTGTGCTGAATGACTCTCGTGTTCTGCCTGCAAGATTATTCGGTATTAAAGAAGATACCGGAGCAAAAGTAGAATTTCTTCTGCTCAATCACAAGGAAGGCGACGTGTGGGAAGTCCTTACAGGTCCGGGCAGGCGCGCAAAGCCCGGTTCACGTTTCACTTTCGGCAACGGTGAACTGAAGGCAGAAATTCTCGACATTGTCGAAGACGGTAACCGTCTTGCTCGCTTTACCTACGACGGCAACTTCTATGAAATTTTGGACAAGATTGGTCAGATGCCGCTTCCGCATTATATCAAATCGGAATTGAAGGATAAGGAGCGCTATCAGACGGTTTACTCGAAAGAAGTCGGTTCTGCCGCTGCCCCAACGGCTGGATTGCACTTTACACCTGAGCTGTTGGAAAGGATTCAGAAAAAGGGAGTCAAGCTCGCCTTTGTAACGCTTCATGTCGGCTTAGGCACCTTCCGCCCGGTAACCGTGGAAAAAATTACGGAGCATAAGATGCATTCCGAGCATTACTTTATGCCAAAAGCATCTGCGGATATTATCAATGAAACAAAGAAAAACGGCGGTAGGGTCATCTGCGTCGGAACAACAAGCTGCCGTACCCTGGAAGGTGTCGCGGCAAAAGAGGGATGTATCAAAGAGAGCGCAGGCTGGACCGATATTTTCATTTATCCCGGTTTTGAGTTTAAGGCTATGGATGGATTGATTACGAATTTCCATTTGCCGGAAAGCACGTTGATTATGCTTGTTGCAGCGCTAGCCGGGTATGATCACACGATGAATGCATATCGTGTAGCTGTTCAGGAAAGATATCGCTTTTTCAGCTTCGGCGACGCGATGTTTATTTATTGATTTTTTGGGAAATGCGGTGTTTTTGATTCCATGTATCGCTTAATAAAATTGGAAGGTAAAGCAAGGCGCGGAGAATTTGTTACTCCTCACGGAACGATTCAGACTCCTGCATTTATGAACGTAGCAACCTGTGGTGCAATTAAAGGTGCCGTTTCTGCGCTGGACCTAAAAGAACTAAAATGTCAAGTCCAGCTTTGCAACACATATCACCTTCATTTGCGCCCGGGCGACGAAATCGTGAAAAAGCTCGGTGGACTTCAGAAATTTACCCGCTGGGACGGCCCAATTTTGACCGACAGCGGCGGATTTCAGGTTTTTTCCCTTGCGAAGCTGCGTAATATCACAGAAGAAGGAGTCACCTTTGCTTCTCATATCGACGGCCACAAAATTTTCATGGGGCCCGAACAAAGCATGCAGATTCAATCAAACCTAGGCTCCACAATTGCCATGGCCTTTGACGAATGTGTCAAAAATCCCGCAGAATATGACTATGCCAAAGCCTCTTGCGAGCGCACCATACGTTGGCTTTACCGCTCCAAGAAGGAAATGGACCGTCTCAATGCTCTGCCGGACACAATCAACAAGAAACAGATGCTGTTTGGCATCAATCAGGGAAGCACATACGAGGACCTGCGAATTGACTGCATGAAACGAATTCGGGAGCTTGATTTGGACGGATACGCAATCGGCGGGCTGGCAGTAGGTGAGAGTGCAGAAGAAATGTACCGTGTGATTGAAGCGGTGGAGCCGGAAATGCCTGCGGACAAGCCCCGCTACCTGATGGGCGTAGGCACTCCCACAAACATTCTTGAGGCTGTTCGGCGCGGTGTTGACCTTTTTGACTGCGTTATGCCTACACGAAACGCCAGACATGGGCACGCCTTTACTTGGGAAGGTTGTCGCAATATGCTCAATGCAAAATATGAGCTGGATGAACTTCCTTTGGATCCACAGTGCGACTGCCCAACATGCAGAAACTTCAGCCGGGCTTACATTCACCATTTGTTTAAGAGCGGAGAAATGCTTGCAATGCGCTTATGCGTGATGCATAACATTTACTTTTACAATACTCTGCTGGAAAAGATCAGGGAAGCACTTGATGCAGGTAATTTTGAGAGCTTTTTTGCCCGCTATGTAAAAGTACTTGGACAAAGAATCTGAAATTGCTTGCGCCTGGTCAGAATTATTGGTATAATCAAAACATCATTATGGAGGTGTAAACTTAATGTCTTTTCATTATCTGGCCGCCGCAGCAGCAGATTCGTCCACAAGCATCTGGGTTGCAATAGGCTACATGGTCTTTTTCTTCATCCTTCTATATGTTCTGTTGATTCTGCCGCAGAACAAGAAGAAGAAAAAAGAAGAAAAGATGCGCAACAGCATCCAAATTGGTGACGAAATCGTGACAATCGGCGGAATCGTCGGCAAAGTCGTTGGTATTAAAGAAGACAACGAAGCGTTCATCATTGAAACCGGTACTGACCGTTCAAAGCTAAAAATTAAGAAATGGGCAGTCGGAAGCGTTCTTACAATTCATGACGACGCAGATTAATCTGCTCCAAACCTTTATGAATATCAGCCGCTCCCTAAGAATATCTATTTGTATGGATTATTGAAGGGGGCGGCTTTTTCATGAGACAATCTGGTGCTTCCGGCCAAAAAACGGTACTTCTCACTATCCGTGCTGTGGTAATCGGTTCTGTTGTAGGAGCATTGGTGTGTGCCCTTCTTCTCGCTTGCCTTGCTTTTGCCTTTGTTTCTGCGGAAAGTATTCCTCATAATTTTCTTTCAGCATTCATCATAGCTGTAACCATAATCAGTTCCTTTGTGGCTGGAATCGTAACGGTAAAATTTACAAAGCAAAGAGGCCTTCTTTGCGGAAGCGCAGCCGGGCTGCTTCTATTTTTAATTTTTTTCGTTGCCGGCGTTGCAGTTTCACAGGGTCACACCAGCGCAGAAGTGTTCATGCGGTTAATTATGATGCTGCTTTCCGGCGGAATCGGCGGTCTGCTTGCCGTTAACGGAAAATCCCGCCGAAAATAACCTTTTCCTAAAGATTATAGCGTGCTATAATAATGTTCAGCAAAACTCCCATAATCACAGGACAAAAACTGTTGGGGCTGAGTATAAGCTCAGGCTTTTTTACTCTGCTTGCACAGTGCTTGCACAGTTCGGAATATGAGATAATATTAGCCATTACGCTGATAGGGGACAGAAGGCTGTCCCTCAATTTATTCTTGCGGGAAATATCTGGATGCTCCGGCGAAAAAATTTCGTGCTGACATAGAACCGCTTTGTCCAACATACATTTTATCAGTATATTCCGGAAGGAATGAAATGTATGAGCGTCTTAGCGATTCATTTCCCGCATTACAGACCGCATTATAGAAAATATGGCAGAAAGTCCAGTTTCATGGATTTGTGCAACGACATAAAGCAGGCAATCATAATGAATAAAGCGATTTGCCTGCTAGCTCTTTTACTCCTTGCAGGCATGACAGTAGGTGCGGTTGTATCTCGGAACGCCGGTTTCCGGTCAATCAGCCGCCTCGACTTTTTATTTGCGGGCAATTTCAAAGCAAGATTGGATCAGCCGTTTGTAACAATCTTCTCTGCTTCATTTGCCTCGGCTTTTCTGTTTATTCTGGCTTGTTTTCTCTGCGGGCTTTCGATATGGGGGGCGTTTTTACTGCCTGCCATTCCATTTTTTCGAGGCTTTGGCCTTGGGCTTACGTCCGGATTTCTGTATGCAACGTACGGATGGAAGGGGTTTCTATATAATTTATCCGTAATACTTCCCGGAGCCTTTTTGTGCTGCATAGCCATTTTGCTCGCCACTCTGGAAGGAATGCGCTATTCCCGGTCACTCGCGCTTCATAAAGTTTACGCACCCGGCGGGAAGCCAATCAGAACTTATATAACCCGTTTTGCCGGATTTTTAGGGTTTGCTTGTGTTGCAGCGATTGTAGACACTCTGATGTCTGCGCTGTTTGGGGGATTTTTTTCGTTTTGATAAAGGGGGAGAGAGGGGTTATGGTAGATCATCTCTCGGAATTTGAAGATTATCTGCGAAATAAGAAGTCTGTTTCTGTAAATACGGCAGGTTCTTATCTTCGCGATCTCAAACAATTTTTGTTGTTCTGTGAAAACATTCATATTGAGCCGTATTTGATAAATAAAGAATGTATGTTAAAATATATTGAGTATCTGTCCAATCAAGGCAAATCGGATGCTACCATCCTTAGAAATATCGCTTCGCTTCGCTGTTATTTCGGTTTTCTTCTTGCATCAGGAAAAGTCACATCAAATCCTGTTGAGCAAATCGTTTTGAAGAGACCCGAAAAAAAACTTCCTCAGATATTAAGCGGAAACGAAACAGAGCTGCTGCTTTCCCAACCGGATACCAAAACTCTGAAGGGCTGCAGGGACAAGGCTATGCTGGAACTGCTTTACGCAACCGGTATCCGCGTTTCAGAGCTTATTTCCCTTAATATTGACGATTTGGACCTGAACGCTGGAATTTTACATTGCCGCGGAAACAAATCGAACCGTGAAATACCCGTTTATGCGGCCGCTGTCAACGCTGTTTCCGATTATTTGCTTCGGGTTCGCCCCAAAATATCGTCCCCAGAAAGTGGACAAGCGCTTTTTCTAAGTGTAAACAACCGAAGAATGACAAGACAGGGTTTTTGGAAAATCGTCAAACAGTATGCGAAACAAGCGAAGATTTCCAAGGAAATAACTCCTCACACTTTGAGACATTCTTTTGCTTTGCATCTGCTGGAAAACGGGGCAGACTTAAAAGATATACAAGTTATGCTTGGACATGCGGACATCTCTTCGACGCAAATCTATGTCCGCATGATGAATGATCATTTTAAGGAAGTCTATAATCATTGCCATCCAAGGGCAAAATTAAGTTAGGAGTGAAAATCAATGGGCTTGCTGTTTGGAAATTATGACAAGCCAGGGCCTGGCGTTCCAAAGAACGCTCCGCCGTTAAAACCTGTGCCGCGTTTCTTTTCAATTTTACAGCGAAAGTTTTTTGATCTGGTTAAATTAAACCTTCTTTTCTGTATACCGGTTGCTGCTGTAGCAGCGCTTTGCTACTTCGTGTCTACAATCACACCAATCGTTGCGATTGACCTGCTTCCACTGATTCTTCTTTCTCCATTCTGTGCAGGATTGACCTTTGTAACGAGAAATTACGCTAGGGAAGAGCACGCCTTTATTTTTTCGGATTTCGTGGACGCAGTAAAAAACAATTGGAAGCCATTTTTGGTAAATGGAATTCTTGTTTATGTTTTCACGAATATAATGATTGTTGCAATCAGCTATTACCACAATCTTAGCTCCCAGAACATAATTGGTACAATTGCTACAGTCCTTTGTATTGTAATATCCTATATCGTGCTCTGCAGCCAATATTATGTTCCTGTTATGATTGTCACGTTTGATTTGAAACTGACCCAAATTCTCAAAAATTCCTTGATTTTTGCGATTATTGGTCTGTTACCCAACTTTATCACAACGCTTCTTTTGGCTCTTTTGGTCGTATTATATTTCGTTTCAATTATTATGCCTCTCACAATCATTATCATGGTCTGCTTCACAATTTTCCTGGTTTTTGCCTATTGCTCTTTTCTCATTAACTTCGCAGTATATCCGCTCGTGGATAAAATGATGATTCAACCGTACCTGAAAATGCAAAAAGAAAACAAAAAAGATGAATCCGAAGATGAAGAAGTGGAATCAGACTTCGTTGACCGCATCTGATTCACTCATCGGACTTCTCGCGGCGCTTTTGCTTTACACCTGACAAGGGGTTTGACTTTGCAGCTTTAGCCATCTGTTCATTGGAAACATGTGTATAAATTTCGGTGGTCCCAAGGTTTTCGTGGCCGAGGATGTCTTTGAGAATTCGGATATCGACATGACCATGCTGATACATAAGGGTGGCTGCGGTGTGACGCAGTTTATGAACTGAGTAGCCGGGGCCGCCCAAATCGATTTGGGCAAGGTATTTTTTCACTATGTATTGCACCGTCTTAGCGCTAATTCTTTTGCGTTGACCGCTGATAAAGAGAGCTTTTTTATCAATTACTCCGTCTCTTGGCCGAACAGCAAGGTACTTTTTCAGCGCGTCGATACATGCGTCGTTCAAGTAGACCATGCGTTCTTTGTTGCCTTTGCCGGTAATTTTTATGGTTTGAGTGCTGAAATGAACATCATTTAAATCAAGATTAACAAGCTCCGATAACCGCATACCGCAGTTCAGAAAGAGCGTTATGATGCAATAATCGCGTTCGCGGTTTTTTCCATCAATTTTTGATAGTAATTCTAGGCACTGTTCCAAAGTCAAATACTTTGGCAGTGCTTTTTTTAATTTTGGCGTTTCCAGCTCCTGAACAGGATTTTTGCTCAGTTTGCCGGTTTTGTTTGTAAGGTAGTTAAAAAAGCTCCTTAGGCTTGAAACTTTTCTGGAACGAGTAGCAACGCCATTTTTTCTTTCCGTAGCAAGGAAATTCATATATTCAAAGACTTGTGTTAAATCAATTGTTTTAATGAAATCCAAGTCTATATCGTCGATCTTGATTTGTTCAAAATCAACATCTTTCGGAACAAGACCACGTTTTAGCTTCATGTATCGGAAAAAAGTTCTGAGGTCTAAATAGTACTCGGAAACAGTCTTCGGAGATTTTCCTTTGATCGTACCGATATATCCGAGAAACTCCCGAATAATCGGCGGTGCTTCTTGAAATGGATCGCAGCTCATTTTTCGCAAGATGCCTCCCCTAATTTATACAAAATATTTATTTTGTATAATCCTATTATATTTTTTCTCCCGGAGCTTGTCAAATAAAAAAATTCAAAACTCCATTAATGGGATAATTCCCCCAATGTCTGTCAACGGAATATCTGCTAAAACAACCGGTTCAATTTTTCTGGCTTCCAGAAATTTTTTGATAGATGGATAATCCGGATGATCCTGAATTCTTCCGCAAAACGCAATTTTATGTTTGCTGATTTTGCCGCACGCTCCACCGATAAAACCATACTGAAAACCTTTGAGTCTGATAAATCCCTCTGTTATTTTCAGAACTTCGATTCCAGCCTGCGCTGCCGCCCTCGCAATGCCACTGTCTGAAGTTATAATCGAATTTTCATCAACCACCGCTGCTGAACATTTTGCGTATCCCTGTTTTACGGAAATGATTCGATATTTCTTGGCTATTATGTAATCGAAAATTTCCTTCCCGATTGTTAATTGATTAACAATTGCCTTTTTGCCGAGTAACAGTGCATTCAGTCTCACATCATCTGGATATGGACTTGAAATGACGTATGGCAATTCTGTAATTCTGAAATCGTACTGCAGAAGGTTTTGCTTCAGCCTGCCTGTTCCGGCAGAAAGAAAGAGATTGCACCCACCGGCATGAAAAATATGTAAATCGGAATGACCGGCCAGCCATTCCGATTTACCCCTTTCCGGCAAGACGGGAATTGTTTGGATTCCACATTGATGCAGAGCATCAATCAATTCTGGATATGTACCGGAAACAGCGGCAAGGCTAACCTCTGTTTCCGGTAAACCTGGATTTTCAATATAATGCATTTCTCGACCCCATTACTCATGTCTCAACGCGTCAACCGGTTTCAGCCGCGAAGCCTTATAGGCAGGATATACACTAAATACCGTTCCCGAAAGGACCGCAAACGCTGCTGCCATCAACATAATATCCGGCCGCAATGAGAGTGAAGTATGAAAAACCAAAGAAAGAATCCATGAAACACCACAGCCAATAATAATACCACCAATGCTGCCGACTAGCGAAAGCAGCATCGCTTCAAAAAGGAACTCTGTCATAATGGCAAGCCGGCTGGCTCCCAACGCCTTTTTAATTCCGATTTCTTTGGTTCGCTCCGTTACGGAAACTAGCATTGTCGTCATAATGCTGAGGCTTGCTACAACAAGTGAAACGGCACCTACCGCTGAAAGAATCAGAGTTACAATGCTAAGAATCTGAAGTAATCCATCCTTTTGCTTAGCAAGATTCGTTGACACAAAACCGTCGGTAGTTCCCTTTTCAATATCCAGCCTTTTCACAATCATATTTCCGACTGCCTCAGATTCCGCCGTGCTTTTTACCTTTACTGCAATATCATCAAAATCACTTCGCTGGTTTAACATTTGAACTGTTGTGTATGGCACATAGATGAAGCTGGGGATGTAATCCCCCAAGGCATTTTCCAAGAGCCCCGTTCCGGTTTTGATAATACCGACAACCGTAAATTCCTGCATGGATCCGCCAAAATTGATATTAACCTTTTTTCCGACGATGTTGCTTCTGGAATAGGCCTTCTTTGCAAACAATTCGTCGACTAGGCAAACCTGAGCACAAATGCTGATGTCCCTTTGAGTAAAAAGCCGCCCATACACTGCCTGTAACGATACAACACTGCCGGCGTTGCTGTCGATTCCCCACAGAACCGCATCCGTTGTGATATTTCTCACGGAAACTTCTGTGCTTGTCATCATTACCGGTGTTGTCATCTCAACCTCGCGGAGCCGATTAATCATGGCAAGGTCCTGACTATCCAAGACCGCGTTTTCACTTTTTCCTGACGGCGATATAAAAATCCCGCTCAATCCAAGGCTTTCCATTTCCCCGGTAACTGCCGTTGCACCGCTTTGGCTGATGCTTGCAATAATCACTACAGACGCCACTCCGATTGTAATTCCTAGAATCGTCAGAAGTGTTCTGACCTGTTTTCTGCCAAGGTTGCGCAAAGCACATTTCAAATAATCAATCATGCTGCGCTGCCGCCTTTCGTTATCTTCGCAATGATAACTTTTTGGCCTTCTGAAACATCATCTGGGTTCATAATAACGACGTCGTTTGCCTTTAGGCCGCTTTTTACCTCAAAGCCAGTATCAAATTCCTTACCGGTAACTATGGGAACTCGTTTTACTTTTCCGTCAACAACACAGAAGACATATTCTTTGTTATCGGAGTCCTCACGAACGGCTTCATAAGGGACACATAATACTTTGTCGTTTTTTGAGGTTGTGATCTTTGCTTTTGCCGTAAACCCCGGTTTTACATCTTCTCCCGGGTTATCCACGCTTGCAATTACTTCAACTACAGTTTTCTGCCCGGTTGTCGTCATTGCCTGTTCGGCTGTATCGGCAATGCTGACGATAGATCCGCTGTACACGGAATTCTTGAATCCGACGCCCGAAATTTGAACCTTTTGCCCTTGTTTCAGGTCGGCAACCTGCGATTCGTCCACCGTAAGGCGAACGCGCATCCCCTTATCGTTTTTGATCTTCACAGCGGGAGCATTCGAGCTAATGTAGGACCCTTCGTAAGATACAGCAAGATACTCCACTGTTCCGGCGTTTGTTGCAGAAATGGTGTAAGACTTCTGAGTGTCTTCCATAGCTTGCTCAGCCGCTCCTATCGCCGAAGAAGCAGAGCTTATTCCACCGCTTTGTAAGTACTTGTAGTATTGCTCATACACACCTTGGGCCTTTGCCGCAGATGACTCCGCTGTAGCGGCAGCAGTTGCATTGGGAATAATATCCATAATAGCTTGGCCCGCAGATACGGTATCCCCCACTTTTACGTAAAGCTTTGACACGATTCCAGGCTTGATGGCGTAAATGCTGTTTCCCGGATATTCCTCCACCGTTCCTGTGCAGGTTACGGTATCCTCCACCGAACACGGTGTTACTTGGTATGCAGAGACGCGAATCATCGACTTCTCTACCGAACGGCCAGCGGCGACGATTGCTATAATTGCAGCAGCTGTAAAGGTGAAAAGCATTACATACTTTCTCATTCTCATTCCTCCAACCTCATTCCTCCGACATGCTTATTCTTTGATGGAGGAGGAAAAATATGAGCGGCTATTCCTGTTTTTACATGAATAAATTTGTTTGCCTGCTCAAAACTAAAAATGAGGTGAAGAAAAATGAGTATGATTCAGTGTGATATTGATTGCCTTTATCAAAAAGACGGTTATTGCCAGCTAGAAATGCCATCCGCCATCACGAATTATACTGGAGATGGCTGTGTGCACTGTATAAAAGTAACACCTCGATCTCAAATTGAAAATTCTACTTCACAGCAGCCTCAAACGCCTGCCTCACATCTTTAACTCCAACCAATTCTATATGCTCAAAACGGCGTCCAATGCGGCTGAGGCAATGGTAAGGTAAAATACATTTTTTAAACCCTAGGCGGTCAGCTTCACCGATTCGCGCTTCAACATTGGTAACGGAGCGCAATTCTCCAGCGAGACCAATCTCTCCAAAAGCAATCGCCTCACTGTTGATCGGCTTGTCTTTAAGGCTCGAAATAAGCGCAAGTGCTACCGCAAGATCACCTGCTGGTTCGTCGAGCCTTAAACCGCCGACAACATTTACATATGCGTCAAGGTTTGCAAAATAAAAGCCCTCACGTTTTTCCAAAACGGCCAGAAGCAGAGACATTCGGTTGTAATCAAACCCAGTAGCCATTCTTCTGGGATTCCCGTAACCGGTCGCCGTTGCAAGACCCTGAATTTCTGCAAGAATCGGTCTGGAACCTTCTATCATAGCAGTTACGCATGTTCCCGAAACACCAGTGGGACGTCCAGAAAGAAGCGCTTGTGACGGATTCTCAACTTGATGGAGCCCATCCTCTGACATATCAAAGACTCCAATCTCATTTGTGGAGCCAAAACGGTTTTTCACAGCCCGTAGGATTCGGTAAGACATCTGCCTGTCCCCTTCAAAGTAAAGAACCGTGTCAACGATATGCTCCAAAACCTTTGGACCGGCAATCACTCCGTCTTTATTGACATGTCCTACAAGGATTGCGGGAATTTCCAAAGATTTCGCCACCCGCATAATTGCGGCGGTACATTCCCGTACCTGAGAAACACTCCCCGGAGATGAATTCAGTTCAGCGAGATTCATCGTCTGAATTGAATCAATCATTACCAAGTCTGGCTTGTCCGTTTTTATTTGTTCAATAACATTTTCGATGTCCGTTTCTGTCAAAAGATAAAGATTTGAATTCTCTACCCCAAGGCGAGAGGCACGCAGCTTAATTTGTCTGGCAGATTCCTCACCGGAAACATACAGAATTTTCAGCTTTTTTCCTAAGTAGCCGCAAATCTGCAGCAGAATAGTCGATTTTCCGATTCCCGGCTCGCCGCTCACCAAAATCAAAGAACCTTTTACAATTCCTCCGCCCAAAACGCGGTCGAGCTCACTCATTCCGGTGTGGTATCTTTCCTCATCGGTGACGCTGATTTCAGAAATCGGTACCGAGTGCACAGCGGAACTCTGCCGTGAAGAGGAAGATTTTATTGAGCGAACTGGTTCACGGATTTCTTCTTGCATCGTGTTCCATTTTCCGCAATCCGGACATTTCCCCAACCATTTAGGAGATTCAAAACCGCATTCGGAACATACATAAACGCTTTTCGATTTTCCGGTCATTTTCCAGCCTCATTCCCGCCAATTTGATAACTCTATTATATTCGGCGCCAGACGGAATTACAAGGTTAGCTGGCGTTGGAGAAATAGTCCAGCACTCCGCAGTAAATACAGAAAGCCATCTTCTTTTGGTATACTTCCTGATTTAGCTTTGCGGCTTCCTGTTCATTTGAGAGAAAGCCGCACTCCACCAAGACTGCCGGAACATTTGTATTCCAAAGAAGATAGATAGAGCTTGTCGCCGGTTTTATCGTTCTAGTGTTATTCTTTTGAAGCTGCCCTACCACTTGGCAGCGAATAGCTTCGGCGATATCCTTGCTTTTTTCGTTATTTGTTGAATAAAAAACCTGTGTGCCCCAATATTGACTTTGCTCGAAAAAATTCTCGTGGATGCTGATAAAAATGCAGTTCCCCTGCGACTGAATCAGTTTCAAGCGATTATGAAGATCGCTGACTTTTCGCTCATGGACGGTATTTAGCGGTTCTGAAAGAGAAGTGTCCGTTGTTCTTGTCATAACCACACGGTACCCGGCCGCTTTAAGCAATTGCTGAAGATCTTTTGCAATTGCAAGATTGATATCCTTTTCCGCCTTTGGAGATTTTCCAACGGCTCCTCCATCTTCCCCACCATGCCCTGCGTCAATTACAATCGTCTGTGTATGTTTTTCCGCTTCTGCTGCGGCCATTTTGCTGAGATTCCTACAGGCAATGAAGGAAAGCAGCAAAAATGCGAGGCAGCAAAGGATCAATGCAGCAATTGGCACGGCATTGTGATTCTTTTCTTTCAACGGAATCACCTCGGGTAATTATATGCTCGTTTTTAATTGCTATATGCGGTATTCCTAGAGACAAAAGAAAAGGCGCCGGCCGAAGCCGACGCCCATAGATGCCGAATTTTCAGACATCTTCCGGATCAACATGAGTTCTGTCAGGAGTAGAAGCGTAGTGAAGTTTCTCAACGATCGCCTTTGTGTCACGCGCAATGACAAGCTCTTCGTTAGTGTTAATGACATACACCGGAACAACGGAATCGAAAGTGGAAATCTTTCCTTCTTTTCCGTGAATATATTCATCATTCAGAATCGGATCAATCTTTACGCCGAGATATTTCAGATAACGGCATACGCCATAACGGATTTCAGGCTGATTCTCACCCAGACCTGCGGTGAATACAATGCAGTCCACACCGTTCATGGCAGCTGCGTAAGCACCGATATATTTTGCAATCTGGTAAATCTGCATCTCATGTGCCAGAATTGCCTTCGGATCGCCTTCAATTTCCGCTTTCGTTACATCGCGGTCATCGCTGAGGCCGCAGATTCCATAAACGCCCGACTTTTTGTTGAGGATCTGATTCATTTCCTGCGGAGTGAGGCCCTCTTTTTCCATCAAGAAAGTGATAACGGAGGGGTCAAGTGCTCCGGAACGTGTGCCCATCATGAAGCCGTCGAGCGGAGTCAGGCCCATGCTCGTATCAATGACCTTGCCGTTTTGAATCGCGGCAATGGAGGAACCGTTGCCAATATGGCAGGTAATCATTTTAATGTCTTCCAGCGGCTGATGCATCAGGTGTGCACAATGGTGGCTGACATAGCGGTGGGAAGTACCGTGGAAGCCATAACGGCGAATCTTATATTTCTCGTAGTACTCATAAGGAATTGCATACAGATATGCTTTCGGAGGCATTGTTGAATGGAAAGACGTATCGAACACAACGCACTGCGGCATATCTGCGCCGAACACTTCACGGGACGCGAGAATAGCATCAACTTCCGGTCCGTTGTGCAGCGGTGCGAGCGGAATCAGGCTTTGAATCTGGCGAATCACTTCATCGTTGACCAGAACGGATTTGTCAAATATAGCACCGCCCTGCACGATTCGGTGGCCGATAGCGGAAATCTCGGAAAGGTTTGAAATAACGCCCAACTCAGGGTCTACCAAAGCCTCAGTAACAAGTTTGAACGCATCTACATGGTTTCTAATCTCAGCGTTCTTTTTCATGGAACGGCCGTCGCTGGTTTTGTATTCAATCCGAGAGCCTTCCGCTCCGATTCTTTCACAGATACCCTTTGCAATCATCTTCTCTGTGTCCATATCAATCAGCTGATATTTCAGAGATGAGCTTCCAGCGTTAATTACCAGGATTTTCATTTGTTTCCTCCTACATTGATTTGATTAACTTTCAATATATTTTTGAGATTCATAACTATTGTGAATCTGAACAGCCTATTGAAAGAGTTAACATTTGCTAGTAAAATAGAACGAGTAAAATGGAAATTGACAACGCCAAATACTATCATAATACAAGCATGGTGCAAATTCAAGGAGAATTCTCATAAAATGACGATTGCCGGTATTATTGCCGAATATAATCCGCTTCATAACGGGCATGCTTTTCTTCTTCAGGAAATGCGAAACCTCGGTGCAGATTGCGTCGCCGTTGTCATGAGCGGAAATTTTGTTCAACGCGGTGAAGCGGCAATCCTTTCAAAATGGGCCAGAACTCGAGAAGCTCTTTCTTGCGGTGCAGATCTCGTTGTGGAGCTGCCTCTTCCCTGGGCTGTTTCTGGAGCACAACACTTTTCGCTTGGCGGAGTTTTCCTTCTTTCCGCACTCGGAGTTGACATAATCGGCTTTGGAAGTGAATGCGGCGATATTGGGAAACTTTCTGAAGCCAAACAAGCTTTAGTCTCTCCCCTTCTGCATGAGCAAATGCAGAAATATCTGCAGCAAGGTATGACATTCGCTTCAGCACGTCAGAATGCTGTTGAAAATCTCTTTGGCAGCGAAACTGCACTTCTGCTTCGCAAACCAAACAATGTACTTGGCATAGAATATCTTAGCGCGATTCAACAACTTGGGGCATCTCTGAAACCTTTTACCGTAAAAAGAGTATCGCTTTTCGACTCAAGCAGTGATGAACCGGATGCTGTTGCTTCTTCCTCTCAAATTCGCAAGAAAATTGTAGATGGAAGCTCAGTTTCTCAATATATGCCGGTGCAAGCCTATCAAATTTTAAAAGAAGAAATCTCATCCGGAAGAGCACCTGCAAGCCTTTCGTTTGTGGAACGCGCGATGCTTTCTTCATTTCGGCAGATGGATCGCGTCGCTTTTTCTTCTCTTCCGGACATCAGCGAGGGACTTGAAAACAGAATTTATGCCTCCGTTCAAACTGCCGGCAGCATGAGTGATTTGCTCAAGACTGCAAAAACTAAACGATATCCGATGGCGAGAATTCGCCGAATACTTCTCTCGGCTTTTCTGGGAATTACAAAAGAAGATGCCAAAGGCCTTCCCCCATATCTAAGAATCCTTGGCATTGGAAAAAACGGCGATAAGATTCTACGTCGTGCAAAGGAACAGAAGAAACTGCCAATCATCTCGCGATTTTCAGATACGGAACAGCTTAACCCTCGAGCACGCCGAATCATGGAACTTGAAAATAAATCAACCGATTTGTACTCCCTATGTATGCCTCAAGCAGGACCGTGCGGACTAGATCGATCTACAAAAATCATTGTACTGTAATATCTGTGTACTGAAAGGGTGCATCCCATTGGAAATCGAAGAAATTGATTATAAAAATTTCGGAAAATGTGTGCGTATGACGAATGGCATTATCGATGCCATTGTAACAATAGACTACGGACCCCGCATCATTTATTTCGGTTTCTGCGGAAAAGAAAACATTTTCTATGAGGATTCGGAACGCAGCCATCGAGTGTTATGTAAAAATGCGGAGGATAAAGCCGACTCACAGAACGTGTTTTATCATTACGGAGGACACCGGCTCTGGCTCAGCTCAGAGCGTTCCGCACGAACGATTATCCCTGACAATTCTCCGGTTGTTTACAGTATTTTTTCCGACAGTGTACGTTTTGCGACACCAAAGCCGAAAAACGCAGTTTTTCAAACCGGTTTTGAGGTTTTTATCAGCGAAGACACAGCGGATATTATGGTTTCTCACACCGTTAAGAATGTTTCCAAAGAAGCTCAGCCTTGCGGCTTGTGGCCGATTACCATGCTCGAAGGAAACGATGTCGTCATTCTGCCCCAGAATGCTGACACGAGCGATGATTTTCGTCCAAACAGAGCACTGGTTCTCTGGCCCGGTACCCAGCTGCATGATGATCGAATTTTCATCGGCAACCGCTTCCTTACCATCAGAAAGGATGCTGAAAATTCTGCTCCGTTGAAAATAGGCTGCAACAATGTTTTCGGCTGGGTTGCATTTGTTGGACCACGCTACACATTCTTGAAGCGATATGTTCATGATGTGCAGGCCGTCTATCCGGATTTCGGCAGCTCATGTGAAATCGGTGTTCAAAAAGATTACACTGAGATTCAGTCTATGAGCCCAATGTATCGTGTTGAACCTGGGCAAGAAATTAAACATGTGGAGAACCTTTCCGTATATCTCACCACGGATTGTCTCAATGCAAAAGATGAGAATGCGATTGCAAAATATATGGAAAACCTAAAGTAAAAAAATCCCTGTTCACTTGATGAACAGGGATTTTTGCTTAGCCGATTAATCAGCCGACAGTTCTGTTTGATTTTTTTGTTTCTGCTCCATTTCCTGCTTCTTTGTTCTGCCGTTGCAGATACGGTAGCAAAGCGTCATCAGGCTGTCGTTTAAGTGAACATTCTCTACAATCGTATCCGGGTATTCAAGCGAAATATCATAATGGCTGAAATTCCAAAAGTTCCGAATGCCCAATTGATAAAGAACCTTGCCAAGCTCTTCCACAGCACTGCGCGGAACGCAAAGAACAGCCATCACAGGCTTCTCTTTTTTGCAAAATTTTTCCAGATTATTCACATCTTGGACCTGCAGCCCACCGATCGTCATGCCTATTTTTTGAGGTGAGTTATCGAAAATTCCAATCAAGCGGAAACCATCTGCTTCAAATGCCATGTGGTTGGCAATTGCCATTCCGAGGTTACCGGCTCCCAGCAAAATCGTTTTATAGCCACTCTGCAAACCGAGAATTTTACCGATTTCATCGCAAAGCTGGCTGACTATATAGCCATACCCCTGCTGACCGAAACCACCGAAACAGTTAAGGTCTTGCCGTATCTGCGAAGCTGTAAGCCCCAGTTTTTGCGATAGTTCCGTAGATGAGATTCTGGTGACTCCAGACTCTTTCAAATGATTTAGAAACCGATAGTAACGCGGCAATCGCCGAACAACAGACATTGAAACATTCTCATGCCTCAGCATAATCATACCTCCTAAGGGAAATGATCCATCTTTACAGCCGCGGTCCGAATCTAGTTTCGACTGAAACTGTAACTTTATTTTCTTAGTAGCAAACTGCGCAGACTTCTTACAGTGCCTGCAATCTCTTGTCAACTTCCCTCAGGAAAGTTTCCGTGTCAACTTTCTGAATATTCGGCAAAGTTGATATGGCTGCAAGGTCGCCTGTCATGACGCCTTCTTCAATCGTCTGAATGGATGCTTTCTCCAGCTTTTCCGCAAAAGCAGAGAGATCCTGAAGGCCGTCAAGTTCTCCGCGCTTCTTCAACGCTCCCGTCCAAGCAAAGAGTGTAGCCATGGAATTTGTGGAAGTGGATTCACCCCTGAGGTACTTGTAATAATGGCGCTGCACCGTTCCGTGAGCTGCTTCATACTCATAAACACCGTCCGGTGAAACAAGCACACTTGTCATCATGGCCAAACTACCGAACGCCGTAGCCACCATGTCGCTCATCACATCACCGTCGTAATTTTTGCAGGCCCAGATAAATCCGCCGTTTGAACGTACAACACGGGCAACCGCGTCATCAATCAGAGTGTAAAAATACTTGATACCCGCTTCTTCAAACTTCTCTTTATAAGTAGAATCATACAGCTCATTGAAAATATCCTTGAATCTGTGGTCATATTTTTTGGAAATTGTATCCTTTGTCGAGAACCAAAGGTCTCTCTTGACATCCAGTGCATACTGGAAGCATGATTTCGCAAAGTTTTCAATGCTCTTATCAAGATTATGCTGGCCCTGAATAATGCCGGGTGATTTGAAATCATGAATCAGAGTTCTGGTCTCACTGCCGTCGGCGTTGGTAACAACAAGCTCCGCCTTAGCTCCGGCCGGAACTTGCATCTCAACACCGCGGTAAACGTCACCGTAAGCATGGCGCGCTATAATAATCGGTTTCTTCCATCCGGGTACAAGCGGGGTGATACCCTTCACAAGAATTGGGGTACGGAATACGGTGCCGTCCAGGATGGCACGAATCGTGCCATTCGGCGATTTCCACATCTCCTTGAGGTTGTACTCCTTAACACGGTCTGCATTTGGTGTAATGGTCGCGCACTTTACAGCAACGCCGTACTTCTTTGTTGCCTCAGAAGCATCAACCGTGACTTGGTCATTTGTTTCATCGCGGTGCTTTAGGCCCAGGTCGTAATACTCTGTCTTAAGGTCGACATACGGCTCGATGAGGATTTCCTTAATCTCTTTCCAGATGACGCGCGTCATCTCATCTCCGTCCATTTCGACAAGAGGGGTGCGCATTTGAATTTTTTCCGCCATATTCATTTCCTCCGAAAAACAGTATGATTAGTGCTAGGAATACAGAACCATGTTCATTACTTGCCGGAATGTTCGCGAGTATAGTCGAGCAAACCTCCCGCAAGAACAATCTCACGCTGGCGATCACTCAGCATAGCTTTTACTTCAAACTTTGTACCCTTGGTGAGGTTATTGACAAAAATTCTGCGTTTTTCCGCAATTGCTTTGCGAATATCGGGCAGTTCCAATTCATCCATCTGGTCAACTGCGTCATAATCGCTTTCGTTTACAAAAACGAGCGGAAGGATGCCTGCATTTGCCAAATTTGCACAGTGAATTCTCGCAAAGCTCTTCACGATGACAGCTTTAATTCCCAGATAAAGCGGTACCAATGCTGCATGCTCACGGGAAGAACCTTGCCCGTAATTGGAGCCGCCGATGATAATGCCGGTTCCATGCTGTTTGCAGCGCTCAGGGAATGACTTGTCGCAGACCGAGAAGCAGAACTGAGACATATATGGAATGTTCGAGCGGAACGGAAGGATTTTTGAACCCGCCGGCATAATGTGGTCCGTTGTGATGTTGTCTCCGACTTTCAGAAGTGCTTTGGCCTTAATATTCTCAGGCAGCGGAGAGGTTTTGGGGAAGTCTTTGATATTGGGGCCGCGAAGGATCTCGACCGAATCAGCTTCCTCCGGAGGAGCCGGCGGCTCGATCATATTGTCATCAATATCAAACTTCTCAGGCATGGAAATCGGTTCTTCATGACCGAGTGTTCGCGGGTCTGTCAAAACTCCGGCGATTGCCGATGCTGCCGCTGTTTCCGGGCTGACTAGATAAATCTGAGCATCGGCGGTTCCGGAGCGTCCCAAGAAATTACGGTTGAACGTGCGCAGAGAAATGCCTCCGGAATTCGGAGACTGTCCCATACCGATGCAAGGGCCGCAGGCACATTCCAGTACACGTGCGCCTGCATCAATAATATCCGCCAAGGCACCGTTCTTAGCAAGCATATGAAATACCTGTTTGGAACCTGGTGAAATGGTGAGGCTCACATTCGGAGCAACGGTTTTGCCTTTCAGAATGGAAGCCACACGCATCATATCACGATAAGACGAGTTGGTGCAGGAACCGATGCAGACTTGGTCAATTTTTATTGGGCCAATCTCCTCAACCGATTTTACTGCATCCGGGCTGTGCGGGCAGGCAGCAAGCGGTTTCAGACTAGAGAGGTCAATATGGAGGACTTCATCATAATGAGCATCCGGATCCGGCTGAAGTTCCACCCAGTCTTTTCCGCGTCCCTGTGCTTCCAAAAAGCTCTTTGTAATTTCATCGGACGGGAAAATTGATGTTGTTGCGCCAAGTTCTGCACCCATGTTTGTAATGGTTGCACGTTCCGGAACCGAGAGAGTCTTGACGCCTTCCCCGCCGTATTCAATGATTTTGCCTACGCCGCCTTTTACAGAGAGAAGGCGAAGCACTTCCAGAATAACATCCTTTGCGCTAACCCAATCCGGAAGTTTTCCGGTCAATTCAATATAGACGATTTTGGGCATGGTGATATAGTAAGGGCCACCGCCCATCGCAACTGCAACGTCAAGTCCGCCGGCTCCCATTGCAAGCATGCCGATTCCGCCGCCCGTAGGGGTATGGCTGTCAGAGCCAATCAGGGTTTTCCCCGGGATTCCGAAGCGTTCCAGATGAACCTGATGGCAAATTCCGTTTCCGGGGCGTGAGAAATAGATGCCGTGCTTCTTTGCCTCAGACTGGATGAAACGATGGTCATCTGCATTTTCAAAGCCTGATTGCAAAGTGTTGTGGTCGATATAAGCAACAGAAAGTTCGGTTTTTACACGAGGCACGCCCATGGCTTCAAATTCGAGATAAGCCATCGTTCCAGTAGCATCCTGCGTCAGAGTCTGGTCAATTTTCAGGCCTATTTCCTGGCCGACAACCATTTCTCCGCTGACCAAGTGATTCTTAATGATTTTTTGTGCTAACGTCAAACCCATCGGGATTTATCTCTCCTATCGCTGAATTGAAAATAATATCATCACTGCAAATCTACCAAATAACAAATTCAATTATACTACAAAATTTGCTTATAGGCACTATCACGTTTGTATGACAACCTAAAACATAAACATAATTGTTATTATGTAATAAATTCATCTTATTGTCAATGTCTTAACATTCTGCCCTGAATTTTTTCAGCCCTTTTTAATTTATTGATGAATCCATGCACGGATGATATAATGTTTTGTAGCAGTTGCTTTCCATTTATTTTCCAATTCGTGTATGATATCAGCCTTCGATGGCAAAATAGAGCCATCGGGAGGTTGAGACAATGATACAGAAGGAAAATAATAACAATGAAGTGAAAAACAACACAGCTACAAATATAAAGGGAGATACACAATGCAGCAGCAACCAGAATCAGCAGGTTATTGACACCGGCTCCATCCTTACCAGTGACGGAAGACATACCATTCATTGCCTAACAATAATTGGGCAAATTGAAGGTCACACGGTTCTGCCGTCACAAGACAAGGCTACAAAATATGAACACGTAATTCCGCAGTTGGTTGCAGTTGAGGAATCTCCTGACATTGATGGTCTACTCATTATCATCAATACCGTCGGCGGCGATGTGGAGGCGGGGTTAGCCCTTGCCGAATTGATTGCCGGAATGAGCAAGCCAACGGTTTCCATCGTACTCGGTGGCGGGCACTCCATCGGTGTGCCGCTTGCGGTTTCAGCAAAACATTCATTTATCGTGCCAAGTGCAACCATGACCATTCACCCGGTTCGCATCAACGGTATGATGCTGGGTGTTCCGCAGACGATGGATTATTTCAAAAGAATGCAGGACCGCATTACGAAATTCATTACGGACCACTCTCACATCTCTCCCGAAAGAATGAAAGAGCTTATTGAAAACACCAATGAACTTGTTCTTGACATTGGTTCGATTCTCGACGGCAAACAGGCGGTAGAAGAAGGTCTGATTGATTCTCTCGGTAGCCTTTCGGATGCGATTAAGTGCTTATACAAGATGATTGACGAAAGGCGAGCGGCTGAAAAGGAAAATCAACCTTCTTCTCCCGATAACGGAACGTTGAGATTTGCCGGTAGGAATTGACAATTTGGCGGTGCAAGCCGCCGCTTACATAGAATCTGAGAATGAAAAACCAAAAGGTGGTAAAAATGGCCCAAACCAAAAAAAGAAAGACAAGCAAAACGCCATCTGCCGCACAAAAAAGAAAGACGTCAGCTCGGGCAAATGGAAATAAAATGCAGGATTTACAGGCTGTACGTCAAAAAAATCAGCGGCATGCAATTATTCAGTTTGCAGTGGCAATTCTCATGGGCTGCTTTGTTCTGATTTCCGGTGACCATATTTGGCGCTGGTGCCACAATTTATTGCTTGGTTTGTTCGGAAACTGTGCCATTCTTTGGCCGATTCTCTTGCTTTACATATCAATTATCACATCGCTTGAGAAAAGGACGGAACGGATCACCTCCAGAATCATACTCATGTCATGTACCATTATTCTGTTCTGTGCAACGGTCTATGCTTTTTCCATTTCTTCGCCAGTGACCTTAAAATCAATGCCTGAAAAGTTGATTGCTCTGTATGGCAACGATAACTCACATACTTCCTCTGGTCTTTTCGGCGGCCTGCTCGGAATTCCGCTTGTCTGCGCTTTCGGTATGCTTGGAGCACGAATTTTTTTGATTCTTGCTCTGTTTGTAGTGTTGATGATTCTGACCGGAACAACACTGGTCCAATTGTTCAAGACAATTTCAAAACCGGCGGACACCGTCGTAAACAACATCAATACTGCGCGTGAAAAGAAACGGATTGAACGCAACCGTCTCAATGCTGAAATCGACATTCCGCTTGATGATGAAATGCCTGCGCATCCTGTACATTCTCCGTCGGTTCAAAAAGAGGAAAAGCCGAAAAAGAATGCCGCAATCGAACACCTGAAAAAGGTGTTCTCGATTGGCGACGGAACAGAGATGCCATCAACCAATAAGCAAGAACCGGAAGCTGCTCCCGTCAATTATGAACCTGCACCGGACATCAGCCCGCAACTTCCTGCAAAGCATGAGATAACTCCCCCAGCAGTTTCTGCGGAGACCCCTCAGCAAGAGAAAGTTGCTTCTGTCCCAGCAGTTGAGCAGTCTGCTCCTGAACCGATCCAAGACGGGCAATATCATATTCCTCCCCTTTCCATGCTTGAGACAACAAAAGGCCCTGCTCAGGAAGATATTCAAAGTGAAATTAATTTCATCGGGAACAAGCTTGTTGAGACACTGCAAGACTTCGGGGTTAAAACTTCTTTTATAGGTTACAGCCGCGGCCCTGCAGTTACCCGCTACGAGCTTCAACCTGCAGCCGGCGTAAAAATCAGCAGGATTACCAATCTTTCAGACGACCTCTCTATGAATCTTGCCACAGCGGGAATCCGTATTGAGGCACCGATTCCCGGCAAAGCCGCTGTCGGCATTGAAGTTCCGAATAAAAAGACCACAGTCGTGCGAATGCGGGAGCTCATTGAAAGCAACAGCTTCCGATCCTCAAAAAGCTATTTGACCGTTGCTCTTGGGCGCGATATTGCCGGTGAAACCGCGATTGCCGACTTAGCCAAAATGCCCCACCTGCTGATTGCAGGTGCCACGGGTTCCGGTAAATCGGTGTGCATCAACTCCATGATTATCAGCCTACTATACAAATCCACACCGGATGATGTACGCTTTCTGATGATAGACCCGAAAGTTGTTGAACTCGGAATTTACAATGGTATTCCCCAGCTTCTCGTACCGGTCGTTACCGACCCGAGGAAAGCTGCCGGCGCGCTTAGTTGGGCTGTCACAGAAATGTTGAAACGTTACAAAACCTTTGCAGCAACCGGAGTCCGCGACCTGAAAGCCTACAACGCCTATGCTGCTGTCCACGATTACAAGGCCGAGGACGGGCAGCCATTGGAAAAGATGCCGCGCATCGTTATTATCATTGACGAGCTTGCCGACCTGATGATGGCTGCACCGAGCGAAGTGGAAGATTCCATCTGCCGTCTTGCACAGATGGCCCGTGCAGCCGGAATGCATCTTGTCATTGCAACGCAGCGGCCTTCTGTTGACGTCATTACCGGAACGATTAAAGCAAATATTCCGAGCCGAATCGCGTTCGCCGTGTCGTCTCAGGTTGACTCAAGAACAATTCTGGATATGGGCGGTGCCGAAAAGCTGCTTGGACATGGTGATATGCTGTTTTCCCCTGTCGGCTCACAGAAACCGAAACGTATTCAAGGATGTTTTGTGAGCGACAGTGAGATTGAATCCATTGTTAATTTCGTCAAGAAATCGAAGGAAGCGGAATACAGCGAAACCATCGTACAGGAAATCGAACGCAATGCGGTTGAAAAAGGCAGCGACAGCAAATCCGACGCCTTGAATGAAGATACCGACCCCATGCTTCCGGAGGCAATTAAATATGTCGTTGATTGCGGACAAGCTTCCACCTCTTCCCTGCAGCGTCGTCTGCGCCTTGGTTACGCACGTGCAGGCCGCCTAATAGACCAGATGGAGCAAATGGGTATCATCGGCCCGCAGGAGGGTTCAAAACCTCGCCAAGTTCTGATTACATACCAGCAATATCTGGAAATGACGATGCAGAAGAACGATGCTGCGGACGCCACAAAGGTCTCGGATACAAATGGGTGATAACCACATAAAAAAGCGCAGGTGGAGGCAGCTTGTTTTAATAGTACTGTTCGTACTGGCACTCCTGTCCTGTGCTCTGGCTTTTCTCTTTCCCGGGGATGCGTCTGAAAACTGGAAAAAAGTTTTTCAGTTTTTCGGCCTTGGCAGGTTCTCTGACTGTGCCGATGGCTCACCGCTTGCCGTTCATATTCTGGATGTCGGCAAGGCAGACAGCATTTTCATCGAATGTAATGGTCATTACATGCTTGTGGACGGCGGAACGGTTGACCGCGGCAAGCAGGTTTCTTCCTATCTGAAAGGCCGAGGTGTTCAGTCTTTGGACTGCGTTGTAAATACGCACCCAGACAGCGACCATATCGGAGGCCTGAAAGAAATTTTTGAAAGGTTCCGCGTTTCGCGCTACCTATCACCCTCGCTTCCTCCTGCCCTGCTTCCCAAGTCAACAGAGTATTTGGACGTACAGGCAGCACGAAAAAGGGCAAATCTGAAAGAGGAACATCCCGCGGCAGGCACTTCTTTCTCGGTTGGGCCAATGCGCGTGTCCGTTCTCGGGCCAATTGCAGCCGGAACGAACACAAACAATAATTCCATTGTTCTCAGGCTGTCCTTTGGTGAGACTAGCTTTCTTCTGATGGGCGACGCGGAAAAAGAGGAGGAAATGAGCCTGCTTGCCTCCGGTGTAGACCTTTCCGCAACAGTCCTGAAAATCGGTCACCACGGGAGTGACACATCAAGCAGTGAGGCGTTTCTGCGAGCTGTAAAACCGAAATATGCAGTCATCTCGGTCGGCGATGATTCCAATAATCTGCCAAAAGTCGCCGTTTCCAAACGATTATCGGACAATGGGATTACCGTTTACAGGACAGACCTCAACAAAACAGTCATTTTTCTCTCTGACGGAAAATCTGTATCCGTGAAAACAGAGGAATAATATATAAGGGGATTTTATGATGAAAACACTGAAAATCGAACGCATGGAAGGCAACTACGCAATCTGCACGGACAAAGCGCAAGCAAATAAACATAAGGACAAAGATAAGCAAAGATATTTCGGCATCCAGATTTCCGAACTTCCAAAAGGCGCTGCTCCCGGAGATACCATTGAAATTGATGAAGAAACCGGAACCCTCACCATCGTAAAGGCAGTAGAGAAATAAGCAAAAACTGGGTCAGGAAATCGTGTTTCCTGACCCAGTTTTTATCTGTGCAGAATCGAAATTTTTGTTGGATTCATAGGATGCATATGAACATTTTCGACAAGCCCCAGACCGAAATAGAGGCATGCTGCTGAAGAACCGCCTGCACTGAAGAACGGCAGCGTTACACCCATAACAGGAAGTAAATCCAGACACATTCCAATGTTGACAATCATTTGCGCCGCAATCATGCCGAAGAAGCCCATGCAAATGGAACTTCCGAGCAAATCGGGACTTTTGCGCGCAATTCTAAGGGTTCTCAAAAGCAGTAGAAAGAGTAGAAGAATAATCAGACAGCAGCCAATAAAACCAAGTGCTTCACCCGCTGTGGAGAAAATCATGTCGCTCTCTTTTTCGGGAACCATTCCGCTCTTTACACGAGGAGCATTATTCAGCCCTCTACCCCACAGGCCGCCGCTTCCGATGGAAATGCGGGCCTGCTTTTGCTGCCAGATAATATCCTTCAAGGAATCATCGGTCGAGTCCAGATGATATGCCCCGAGCATTCGCTGTTTTTGGTAATCCTCCAAAACATATTTCCAAGCCAGCGGCAAAGCGGCAGCGATGATGGCAAACAATGCGACGAAGTAACGAAGCTGAATCCCCGCCCCAAAAGACATGGTGAGGAACATAAGGAAGAAAATCATTCCGGCGCCGTCGTCACCCTGCAAATGCGTTAATGCCATTGGTATAAGCGCGTGACAAGCAAGAAGAAAAACATGCAGCGGAGATTTCAAAAGCCCCCGCTCTTTCAGAACGGACAAATGTTTTGAAAAAGTAACCATAAAGCCGATTTTTACCAATTCACTGGGCTGAAACGAGGTACTTCCGAGCATAATCCATGCTCTTGCGTTTACACCGCCGGTGTTTGTGACAGCTCCTCCGAACTTCACAGTATACAGCATTAAGACTACGCACAATGCGGCAATGATATACCAAATTGCTGCCAAGTCATGATAATCAATCAGTGAAATGATAATCGCTCCGGTATAGCCGATCAGAACCGCTACAATCATCGTAGAGAAATAGCTTTTTGACGGGAGCGAATGAAGCAAAATAAGGCTATAAGCTGAAATACCTATTGCAATTAGCCAATATATCTTGTCTGTTTGTTTGATGTAATTTCCCACAGATCTTAAAATCCGCATGACTTCACCTCTTCGCTTTATTATAGAAGAAATCTGATGGACATGCAAGAAATACAGCAATTCATCCGCACTTATTTCCTGAAACTTTGAATTGTGATATACTTAAAATAATTATGGATAATTGGAGGATATCGGATGTTGTCGGATATTGAAATTGCGCAGCAGGCAAAACTCAAGCCGATTACCCAAATTGCGGCAGAATTAGGGCTTCATGACGAAGATTTTGAACCGTATGGAAGATACAAGGCAAAACTGAATGACTGCCTTTATAATCGCCTCTCGTCTAAGAAAGACGCTAAGCTGATTCTTGTCACTGCCATTAACCCCACTCCCGCCGGCGAAGGAAAAACCACTGTCTCTATTGGACTTGCCGAAGCTATGGCGAAAATTGGAAAGAAAGCCGTTCTCGCTTTGAGAGAACCGTCATTGGGTCCGGTTTTCGGCATAAAAGGAGGAGCAGCCGGCGGCGGCTATGCTCAGGTTCTCCCAATGGAGGAGATTAACCTTCATTTTACCGGAGATTTTCATGCAATTACCTCTGCGAACAATCTTCTTTGCGCCCTTTTGGACAACCATATCCAACAGGGAAATTCCCTCGGAATCGACCCGCGAAGAGTTCAAATTTCTCGCTGTATGGATATGAACGACAGGCAGCTACGCGGAGTCATCGACGGCCTTGGCGGAAAAACAAGCGGTGTTCCGCGGCAGGACAGCTTCTGCATCACGGTAGCGACCGAAGTGATGGCCGCCTTCTGCCTCGCCTCCGACTTGATGGATTTAAAAGCACGCCTCGGCCGAATTCTCGTCGCATACACATTTTCGGGTGAACCGGTTTATGCAAAAGACTTGAAAGCCGAAGGCGCAATGGCCGCTCTACTGAAAGATGCCATTAAGCCGAATTTGGTGCAAACTTTGGAAGGTACTCCGGCAATCATCCATGGCGGTCCGTTCGCTAACATTGCTCATGGGTGCAATTCCGTCCGCGCAACCCGCTTCGCCATGAAGCTTGGTGATTACTGCATTACTGAAGCAGGGTTCGGTTCCGACCTCGGCGCTGAAAAGTTTATGGACATTAAATGTCGTCTCGCTGGAATCAAGCCAAGCGCTGCAGTTCTTGTAGCAACAGCACGCGCCCTAAAATATAACGGAGGAATTCCTAAGGCAGAAACCGCAAATGAGAACCTTGACGCTTTGCGAAAAGGAATCGTAAACCTCGGCGCTCACATCAACATTCTGAAGAAATTCGGCTTACCGGTCATTGTGGCAATTAACCGGTTTGAAACTGATTCGGAGCGTGAATTAAGTTTCATGGAAGAATATTGCAGAGAAAACGGCGCAGAATTTTCTCTGTGTGAAGTATTTGCAAAAGGCGGTGCAGGCGGCGTAGATCTTGCCGAAAAAGTCTGCAAATTGGCTGACAAGGTGTCTTCTTTCCACCCCATCTATCCGGATGATGCTCCGATTAAAGAAAAAATTGAAACCATCTGCCGTGAAATTTACGGCGCCGACGGGGTTGACTACTCCAGCAAAGCGGAGAAATCTTTGCTGGAAATCGAAGCTCTCGGCGGGCAGCATCTGCCGGTCTGCATTGCAAAGACCCAGTATTCCCTCTCCGATAATCCGAAATTGCTTGGAAGGCCAACCGGTTTCCGCGTAAGCATCCGTGACCTGAAACTGAACAACGGCGCTGGCTTTGTCGTTGCATACGCTGGAGACATACTAACCATGCCTGGCCTGCCGAAGCATCCCGCGGCAGAAAACATAGACGTTGACAGTAAAGGAAATATTACAGGGCTTTTCTAAGCCTTAGGTGAATGAGCGAATATGTATGAATTAATAACGAAATCACCCGCTGAGACCGAAGCTTTCGGCAAAAAACTCGGCGAATTGCTAGGGCCCGGCTCAGTGGTTGCTCTCTTTGGCGAAATGGGTGTCGGCAAAACAGCATTGACACGTGGAATCGCTGCCGGCCTTGGCATTCCGGAGGGAGTGTCCAGTCCTACCTTTGCGCTTGTCCATCAATATGATGGGCGTTTGCCTGTGTATCATTTTGACATGTACCGCGTAGAAACCTGGGATGATCTTTATTCTACGGGTTTTTTCGATTATCTTGACAGCGGCGGAGTCATCATTATTGAATGGAGCGAAAATATTGAAAACGCGATTCCCGAAAATGCCATTCGGATACATTTGAAGCGCGGGAAAAGCGAAAATGAACGCATCATTTCCTGCGAAGGAGTAGATTTATGATTATTCTTGCGGTTGATTCATCGGCTGTAGCGGCTTCCGCCGCACTTTATGAGGATGGAAAAATTCTTGGCGAATTTTATTGCAACACAGGTTTGACACATAGCCAGACATTAATGCCGATGATAAACGGCCTTCTGAAAAACAGCAGAATTCCGCTGGAACGTGTGGATTTATTTGCTGTTTCAGCCGGGCCGGGTTCCTTTACCGGAATCCGAATTGGAATTTCCACTGTAAAGGGACTTGCTTTTCCAACAAATAAACCATGCATCGGCGTTTCAACGCTCGAAGCAATGGCTTGCAACCTTTCTCACCTTGATGCAACAATCTGCGCTGTTATGGACGCAAGGTGCAAACAAGTTTACAACGCTATCTTCCGCTCTACAGGCGGAAAGCTGGAACGTCTAACAGAAGATCGGGCCATCTGCGCAGAAGATTTGGCTCACGAATGTGAAAAATATACTAAACCGTTGATTCTTGTTGGTGACGGCGCAAATTTGTGCTATAATGTCTATGGCTTTCAGGCACAAGGTGCTCGGCTCGCACCGGAACCACTGCTTTTTCAGCACGCCAGTGGAGTTGCAAAAGCAGCAATTTCTGCTTATCAGAACGGTCTGGCTGTTTCTGCTGATGCACTGATGCCCATATACCTTCGTCCCGCGCAAGCGGAACGAAATTTAAATAGAAAACGGAGGAATACATTGCTATGATTGCACTTGGAGCAGACCACGGCGGTTATAAACTAAAGGAAGCAATCAAGAAATATCTTGACGAAAACAAAATCAAATATACAGATTTTGGCACAAACGATGAAACATCGGTTGACTATGCTCCGATTGCCGCAAAGGTTGCTCATTTTGTTGCGGACGGCAAAGCGGAAAAAGGTATTCTTTGCTGCGGAACCGGAATCGGCATGAGCATTGCGGCAAACAAGGTAAAAGGCATTCGTGCCGCTGTCTGCGCTAATGCTTACTGCGCTGAAATTACGCGTCATCACAACGATTCCAATATTCTTTGCCTCGGCGGCCGGGTTATCAACGAAGAGCAAGCAGTTGAATTTACCCGCTTGTTTTTAGAGGCTCCTTTCGACGGTGGCCGTCACCAGAGACGTGTAGATGAAATTGCCGCCATTGAACGCGGAGAATTATGAGAATTAATGCAGGGAATTATAAAAATTAACGGAGGCAAAGAACATGGAAAATCAAGTCGTAGTTATGCGGCATCCGCTGATACAGCACAAATTAACCTATCTTCGTGACAAGAACACAGGCTCCAAGGAGTTTCGTCAGCTTGTCAGCGAAATCGCAATGCTGCTTTGCTATGAAGCTACTCGTGACCTTCCTTTGGAAGAAACAACAATTGAGACACCTGTTGCGAAAGCTACCACAAAAGTCATTGCAGGACGTAAACTCGCTTTTATTCCCATCTTGAGAGCCGGCCTCGGAATGGTTGACGGTGTTCTTTCGCTTGTTCCAGCAGCAAAAGTTGGCCATATTGGTCTCTACCGTGACCCTAAGACCCTGAAACCAGTGGAGTATTACAGCAAACTGCCTCATGATATTGATCAGCGCGACGTCATTGTTCTCGACCCGATGCTGGCTACCGGTGGTTCATCCATAGATGCTGTAACCATCATTAAGCGCAGCCATCCGAAGAGCATTAAGTTCATGTGCATCATCGCGGCGCCCGAAGGGATTAAAGCTTTTACGGAAGCTCATCCGGATGTGCAACTCTATTGCGCAGCAATTGACGATCACCTGAACGAGCATGGTTACATTGTCCCCGGCCTCGGAGACGCTGGCGACCGAATTTTCGGTACTCTCTAATTGCTACATTAACTAAGAAAGCGGCGATTTCTGGAATCAGGAACGCCGCTTTTGTTGTTTATGAAATAATCTCTTGCTGAGGTACAGGGTGACAGGAATAAACAAGGGAATATTTTTTTCGGAGAGATTTACAACAGGTCTCAGCTTTTTCATATTCACAGAACAGACCAAAAACAGCGGAACCGCTTCCGGACATGCATGTTCCTTCGCAACCGTACCGCAGCATTTGCCGCTTAATGTCTGTTATCTCCGGCGGAACACCCGCTTCTTCAAATGCATTTCCGAGGGCTTTGCCAAGTCTTTCAAGATCGTTGGTCTTTAGGGCCTCAAGGACCGAAGGCGTATGCCGTTCTTCGCTGTTTCCTTTTTTATCATAAGCACTGTATGCTGCTTTCGTACTGATTCCGACATCAGGCCTGCAAATGACAATATGGCAATCAACCATCGGCGGAAGCTGTTCTATGTTTTCTCCGATACCGGTAACATGAGCTGTCCCGCCTTCAATGCAAAACGGAACATCGGCGCCGGCAGAAATTGCAATCTTTCTCAACTGCTCTGCTGTCAAGTTTGTACGGTATAAGCGATTTAACAGTTTCAAAGCGGCTGCGGCGTCCGCGCTGCCTCCGCCAAGGCCAGCCTGTCTCGGAATCTTTTTCTCAATTGAAAACAGCAGTCCGTCCTTTTGCGGAACTCCTGTTGCTTGAAAAAATGCCTTTGCCGCACGAAAAACCGTATTCTCTTCCCCACACGGAACATCATTTTCATTACAGATTATCTGTAAACCACCCGACTCGCTTCGCGTGAGAGAAACCATATCAAAAAGGGAAACGCTTTGCATTACCATATCAAGAGTATGGTATCCGTCCGGTCTTCGTCCGATGATGTCCAGAGACAGGTTGATTTTAGCAGGGGCAAGTAATTCCATTATTTGCCCACTCTCTTTTTCACGAAATGTTCCATGCGAGACAGCGCTTCCATGATATGCTTTGTGGAATAGGAATAAGATACACGCACATATCCTTCCCCGCAGTCGCCGAAGGCATTGCCCGGAACAACTGCCACACGCTCCTCACGAATCAATTGCTGACAAAACTCTTCCGACGTGAGTCCCGTACTCTTGATGCACGGGAAAACATAGAATGCGCCTTCCGGCTCAAAACAGGTAAGCCCCATGTCATTCAGCCCGCTGACAATCAGGCGGCGGCGCATATCATATTGCTCACGCATTTCAATAATGTCGTTCTCGCCGTTTTTCAAGGCCTCGATTGCCCCGTATTGTGCGGTAGTCGGAGCGCTCATAATGCCATATTGATGCAGTTTTGTCATTTGCTTGATAATCGGCTCCGGAGCTCCCGCATAGCCAAGCCTCCAGCCTGTCATGGCAAATGTTTTGGAAAACCCGTTGATTGTTACCGTGCGCTCACGCATTCCGTCAAGGGAAGCAAAAGCCACATGGCGGGAGTCTCCGTATGTCAATTCACTGTAAATCTCATCGGAAATCACCATCAGGTTATGTTCTTTGACAACCTCTGCCACCGCTTCTAAGTCGCTTCGATGCATAACCGCTCCGGTTGGGTTGTTGGGGTAAGGCAGAATCAAGATTTTCGTTTTCGGCGTTATCTTCTGCCTCAGAGCATCTGCTTTCAGGCGGAAGTTATCTTCCTGCTTTGTTTCCACAATCACCGGAATACCTCCGGCCATTTGTGTCAACGGCTCGTAACAGACAAAACTCGGCTGCGGAATCAATACCTCATCGCCGGGTGTTACGAGGCAGCGAAGTGCAAGGTCAATTGCCTCGCTCCCGCCGACGGTTACCAACAGCTCCGTTTCCGGGTTATAATTAATATGATAATGCAGATTAATGAATCGACTGATGGCGGAGCGAAGTTCTATGAATCCGCGGTTGGGAGAATACCATGTTTTACCCTCTTCCAGGGAATCAATTGCCTCCTGGCGGACATGCCACGGTGTCATAAAATCGGGTTCGCCGATTGAAAGAGAGATGACATCGTCAAATTCGCTTGCAATGTCAAAGAATCTACGGATACCCGACGGCTTTAACGCCGTCACCCTAGAATTCAGGAAATGCTCATAGTCAATCACCGAAGACACTCCTTCGCTCATCCTGCTCATCGGCTGAATTCAGGATAACATTATCGTCTTTATATCTCGTAAGGATGAAATGCGTTGCCGTGGAGAGTACGGAGTCTAATGTAGAGAGCCTTCTCATGACGAACATGGCAATGTCCTGCATGCTTTTCCCGCGGACCTTTACAGCAAGGTCGTAACCCCCAGAAACCAGATACACGCTTTCGACCTCATCAAATTGCATAATGCGGTTTGCGATTTCATCAAAGCCGCGGTCACGCTTCGGGGTAACCCGCAGTTCTATCAAAGCGCTTGCTTTGTTTTTATCCACCTTTTCCCAGTTGATAATTGCTTTATAGCCGCGGATGATGCCTTCCTTCTCGTAACGGGCAATTTGCTCTGAAACTTCTTTTTCAGACATATTCAGCATAGAAGCAATCTGGCTAACCGTCAGACGTGCATTTTCGCTGAGCAAAGAAAGTAACTGATTCATAACACAACATCCTCCTTAATATTTATCCGATTGGCAGTGATTTTGGTTCATGAGAATCATAAATCATGTAGTGGCGGAAACCTGCTCTATACAAGATATCCATTCCCTGCTCGATTCCCGCGCCGACGTCAGCCCAACGGTGTGCGTCGGAACCAAGCGTGACGAGCTTTCCTCCCAGTTCGCGATATCTTTCGAGAATCGGCAAATCCGGAAGTGACGTATTCAGGCTCTGGCGAAAACCGGAGGTATTGACTTCAAGGGCTTTGCCTGTCCGAATCAGTGCTTTCAGCACCTCATCAATTCGTCCATCCCAGCGCCCCTTCTGAATGGCAATATGATGCTCGCCAACAATATAGCGCCACGGATAAGTCAAATGGGCAAGAGAGTCAAACCTTCCCCATTCGATGATTTCGAGAATCTCATCAAAATATCTTTCCAGCAGGTCGTCCACATCTTCGTATATGTAGTTCAAGCAGTAGAAATCCTGCTTCTTTCTGATATTATGGACCGATGCAAGCACAAAGTCAAATTTACAGGAATCCAAAATCTCATTTGCTGCGCTTAAGTTTTGCATCGCCTGTCCTAGTTCAATGCCGGTATATACATGAAGCCTTCCGCCAAACACGGCAGCGGCCTTTTTGGCTTCAAAATACGACTGAATCGAAGATTTATCGTACCCCTCTTCATGGAAAGCGTTACATTCACAATGGTCTGTTATCGTCAGCGCATAAAGCCCTAGCCTAACGGCGTTCTCGCACATCATCATTGCAGTATCACAGCCGTCTTTGCTGCAATTGGTATGTACATGACTGTCTGACAAATATCTGTATTTCATTGTTTCCTCCGTGTCTTTCATTTTCGAGTACCTTGATGGACGAATCTTATACTTTTTTATATACTAACATAATGCGAGAAAATAATATAGAGATAAAATTACATTTTCACGAATTTAGGTCCGATAACTTTTTTCAGCATCATTCATGCAACCTCCTTGTCAATTCCTTGACAAAAGCATCCCTAGTGCTCATAATAGTAAAGATTCATAAATTATACCGATATATTGGAGGTTCAGCCCATGCGCGCCGTAATCACAGTAATAGGAAAAGATATGGTAGGAATTCTGGCACGTGTCTCCGCAATCTGTGCTAAGAACCAGGTTAATGTGATAGAAGTGACCCAATCGGTTTTACAAGATCTTTTCGCAATGATTATGCTTGTTGATATCTCCAAATGCACGGTTCCGTTCAGCCAGCTTTCCGACGAGCTGACAAGCGTTGGCAATGAAATGAACCTTAAGGTTCATGTGATGCACGAAGATATCTTTAACTCTATGCATCGAATCTGATTCTATCTGAGGAAGTGCCGTTTTATGATAAACTCACATGACATTTTGGAAACAATCCAGATGATCGACAACGAAAATCTGGATGTACGAACCATTACGATGGGAATTTCCCTTCTGGACTGCATTGATTCCGACATAGAGAAAGCCTGCGACAAGATTTACGACAAAATTTGCCGCTATGCCGGGAAGCTGGTTGAAACGGGAGAATCCATCAGCAAAGATTTCGGAATTCCGATTATTCATAAACGTGTTTCGGTTACGCCGATTTCCATGCTAGCTGCTGCTTGCCCCGGAAAAGATCCAATACGTTTTGCCTTAACGCTCGACCGCGCGGCGCGTGCAATCGGTGTCAATTTCATTGGCGGCTATTCCGCTCTGGTGCACAAAGGCTTTTCTCCGGGAGATTACGCCCTCCTGCAAAGTATCCCGGAAGCATTGAGCCGAACGGAGTTCGTTTGCTCCTCCGTTAATGTCGGAACGACAAAAGCAGGCATCAACATGGATGCCGTAGAAAAAATGGGACACATTGTTCTTGATACTGCAAAAGCGACGAAAGACCAAAACTGCATTGGTGCTGCTAAACTTGTTGTTTTCTGCAATGCTCCGGAGGATAATCCGTTTATGGCAGGGGCCTTCCATGGCACTGGCGAGCCTGACTGTGAAATCAACGTCGGCGTTTCCGGCCCCGGTGTTGTGCGTGCTGCCTTGGCAAAAGCACCCGACTGCGACATCACGGAAGTAGCCAATATTGTAAAGAAAACGGCATTTAAGGTTACGAGGATGGGCCAGTTGGTCGCGCAGGAAGCTTCCAAGCGTCTCTCGGTTCCGTTTGGAATTGTGGACCTGTCGCTTGCACCGACTCCTGCCGTCGGCGACTCTGTCGCTCGTATTTTGGAAGAAATGGGCCTTGAAAGCTGCGGTGCCCACGGAACTACCGCTTGCTTAGCACTTCTGAACGACGCGGTGAAAAAGGGCGGTGTCATGGCTTCTTCCCATGTCGGCGGTTTGTCCGGTGCTTTTATTCCCGTCACGGAAGACGCAGGCATGATTGACGCTGCACGCCGTGGCTCGCTTTCCATCAATAAATTGGAAGCAATGACAGCTGTTTGCTCGGTCGGTCTGGATATGATTATCGTTCCCGGCGATATTACACCGGAGATTATTTCGGGAATCATCGCAGACGAAGCGGCAATCGGCATGGTAAACTCTAAGACCACCGCAGTACGACTGATTCCCGCAATTGGCAAATCAGTCGGCGAGGAGCTGAACTTCGGCGGACTTCTCGGCGGTGGGCCTGTGATGGACGTTAACCGGTATTCCCCTCTGAAATTTATTCGTCGTGGCGGTCGTCTGCCGGCACCTCTCCAAAGCCTCAAAAATTGACCATTCATTTGTTTCTCATTTTTTGGCATTATGTTGAGATTCATCCATGCCGTTTTTTGTTTTACTGGTAATTATAATCAATTGAACTTGAATTCCAGATTGGTACGAGATATAATATTATTCGCCATAATTCGGAGGTGACAAACAATATGCAGAATCTTTTGAAGCAAATCGTCGAAATGGATCAAAAAGCGCGTGAGATAACCGATTCTGCGCAGCTTAAAAAAGCGAACTCCGAAAAAGAAGTCGAGAAACTGAAAGAAGAACTTCGACGCAGTTATCTCGAAAAAGCCCGTCGCCGCATTGAAAAAAATGAGCCTCTGGAACGTGCGGCCGCAGAAAAAGAATGGAAAGAAAAAAACAGTAAGAACGAAGCCCTTCTCAAAAAAATCAATGATCTGTACGCTGCAAACGGCGACCGGTGGGTTGATGAGATAACGAAGCGCATTATTGGGGGTATTTCTTGATGTTTGCTGCCCTGTCTTCCAACGTTATTTTGGCAAAAGCGCGCACTATGTATGGCAGAAGGCTGAAAGAAGCAGATTACAGTGAACTCTTGAAATGCCGTTCTGTTGGTGAAGTGGCAGGATACCTGAAAAACCACACCGTTTATGGCAAAGCATGCGCCGGAATTGCAGAAAGCGAAGTTCACAGAGGTGAACTTGAGTCTCGGTTAAAACAAAAACTAATGGATGACTATGCATCACTTTGCAAATATGAAGCTCAAGTGGATAAAACTTTTTCTCGGAGTTTTATCCAGCATGATGAGATTCAGCTTCTTTTGGATACTGTGATGCGTCTGAATGCAAAGAATCCGGTAAAAGAAGATCATTATTTTCCTCCTTACCTTCTTCACGGCTCACAGCTTAACCTAAATGCCTTAGTACGTGCAAAAAATGTTGAGGACTTAAAAAATGTAATCCAAGGCACGCCTTATGAAGAGCTGATGGGCCCGTTTTTGGAAGATGAAAACGCTCAAATTGACTACACCGAATTGGAAAATGTTCTGTATCGTTACCATTATTCGGGACTTATGAGAACAATTTCAAAGCATTTTTTCGGAAACGCCAAGAAACAGCTTTTAAGCATTTACCAGTCTAAACTTGATCTGAGCAATTATGTCCGAATTGTCCGTATGAAGATACAGTACGGAACAGATGTTGAAACCGCAAAAAAAGCACTTCTTCCAACCGGAACTTTTTCAAAGGAAACCCTTGAAAAAATGCTGCAAGGCAATACCGAAGAAGAAATTCAAAGTGTGCTGGAACACATGGAGCTTGGACGGAAAGCGCTAAGAGTACGGCATGTATATCTTGATGAGATTCCCGACCGCATGAATTACGAACTTTGCCGGCATTATATTGATTTTTCGATTTATCCGGCCGTAGTCTTGATTTCCTACATCTTCCTGAGCCAGACAGAAATCAGCAATATCGTAACAATCATAGAGGGCAAGCGCTACGGACTCGAAGCGGAAGAAATCAAGAAGCTTCTGATTCTTGAGGGGCTCAATTTCAATAAAGTCGGCCAGACAACACAGAAAAGGGCGTGATTCCACTGGCTGTCATTAAAATTAAAGTTTTAAATGTAATTGGCAGGATGGACGAACTCAGCAAGGTTACGGAGGCTCTTGGAAGCACGCGGGTCTTCCACCCTGACAATGCTTTGTCGTTTTATTCCAATGCACCCGGTTTTTCTCCGGTCAATGACACCAATCCCTATGCAAAATCTCTTTCACAGATTCAGGACGCTCTGAAGCTGATTGAGAAAGATTCGGAAACCTCAAAGCTCCATTTTCCGGAACATGCTGTTTTGCCAGTAGAAGATTGGGAAGCATATGCGAATAATTTCTCTGGTACAATCAATGAGTATTTGGAAAAAAAGAACAAGCTGAAAGCAGAGATTGATCAATACAAAGCTGAAATCTCGAAACTGCAGCCTTTTGACGCTCTCGACGTTAATTTTGATGAATTGAGGAGCTGTCGGTATGTAAAATTTCGTTTCGGCTCCCTCCCCGAGGAAAATCTGCAAAAGTTAACGGAATCCGATCATCCGTTGGCTATTTTTATCCCAAGCAAAAATGAGCACTCTTTGTGCTGGGGAGTCTACTGTGCACCGATTGGGGAGATTCAAGAAGCAGACCGCTTCTTCTCAAGTCTTCTTTTTGAAGCTGTTCCGCTCGACGAATACAGCGGCACACTAAAATCGCGTATCAACGAGCTGTCGCAAAAAATAAAGCAGGCAAAAAAATCTCTTTCCGATATAGATGTTTCCATTAAAAATTATTGGAACCAGGAAAAGAAAACTCTGCTTGGCGTATACACTTGGCTGGTGGAAAAGCAAACATATTTTGATATTCGCCGATATGCCGCAAGATACGGCAAGAGTTTTATCTTAACCGGATGGATCCCAGCAGATAAAGAAGATATCGTACGACCTGTCTTAGACCAGCTCGAAACGGTCAAATATGCGTTCGATGACGCAGAAGACCCCGAGGTCTTGCCACATTCGCCTCCCGTTCAGTTGTCGAACAAAAAGCTTTGGAAGCCGTTCGAATTTTTCGTGCACGTGTATGGTTTCCCCTCTTACAATGAAATGGATCCTACCATCGTGATCGCTCTCACATACACGGTGTTCTTTGGCTTTATGTTTGCTGACCTTGGTCAGGGGCTGTGTGTTGCACTCGTCGGGCTGTATCTTTGGAAAAAGAGACATTCCGAACTCGGTGCAGTGATGATTCCTTGCGGAATCGCTTCTGCGATTGTGGGAACAGCGTTTGGTTCAGTTTTTGGCTTTGAAGATGCATTGAACCCATTCTATCAAACTGTTTTCGGATTAAAGACAAAACCGATTTCCGTGATGGAACAAACAAGCGATGTTGTAACTTTTTCGATTGGTCTTGGAATGTTTATGGTTCTCATAGCCATTCTGACGAATATCATCGCATGTTTGAAACGTCATCAGTATACCAATGGTTTGTTTGGCCCGAACGGTGTTGCCGGATTTGTTTTCTACGCCTCCGTAATCTTCGGTTTCGGCGGAGAAATTCTAAACAAATGGCATATCATCTCCCCCGCTTTCATCGTCTGCTGCATTGTACTTCCGTTGGTACTGATGCTGTTCCGAGAGGTACTTGGCGGACTTATGGAAGGCAAGAAAGACTGGAAACCGGATAGCTGGGTCGAGTTAATTATGCAAAGTTTCTTTGAAGTTTTTGAATTCGTTCTCAGCTATGTTACCAACACCATCAGTTTCTGCCGAATCGGCGCTTACATTCTTGTTCATGCAGGAATGATGATGGTTATTTTCACGCTTGCCGAAAACACTGGCATCTTTTCCATCTTTATTATTGCCTTTGGCAACATCTTTGTAATTGCTTTGGAAGGACTGCTTTCCGGCATTCAGGCACTTAGGCTGGAATTCTATGAAATGTTCAGCCGCTTCTATGATGGTTCCGGACGACCCTACAAGCCTGTTGTAGTGGGTCAGGCATCTTAACTTAGCGCAATTTTAAATTGCTATATTAAAAAATTATTGATTTTTGGAGGAACAAAAATGAACACTATTCTGCTTTGCGTAGGAATCCCTGTAGCTTTTCTAGTCGCATCCGTCGCTCTTGCCATTCGTGCCGTGAAGAAAGGTACGAGCAGGAAGAAAGCTGTTTTAACTCAGATCATCTCTTTTGCGGCAGTCTGCGTGATTTCGATGGCAATCCCGATGTCCGCATCTGCTGAAACAACAACAGCTGCTCCTCAGAATAGCACTTCCACTTCTCAGCAGGCAACGGATAACTCTAAGGGTATGTCTATGTTTGCTGTTGCTCTTGCTGACGCTGTTGCTTCCATCGGCGGTGCAATCGCTATTGCTACTTCCGCTCCTGCAGCAATCGGTGCAACCGGTGAAAATCCGCAGGTCTTCGGTAAAGCTCTGGTCTTCGTTGCTCTTGGCGAAGGTATTGCAATTTTCGGTCTTCTGCTCGGCATCTTGATGCTGCAAAAGATTTAACCAAACACACGGAAACGGGGAATCGGCTATGCGCTTTTATTTAATCAGCGACAATGTTGACACGCAAGTTGGGATGCGCCTTGCAGGAATTGAAGGCGTGGTAGTTCATACGGCTCAAGAGGTTCAGAAGGCATTGGATTATGCTGTAAATCAGGAAGACATTGCTGTCGTTCTGATTACGGAAACTCTTCTTTCGCTGTGCCCGACTATGGTGTATGATATCAAGCTGAATATGCGCCGTCCGTTGATTGTAGAGATTCCCGACCGCCATGGCAACGGATGCACAAAGGATACGATTACCCGTTATGTGCGTGAGGCAATTGGCGTAAAGATTTAACTTCTCTGCTCAGAGAGAAACAGGGGTGCTCAAATGGCTGATATTGATGGCAAAACGGATAAATTTTCCGCTGCAATAAATCATTACGCGGAAGAACAGCGCAGAAAAATTGAACAGGATATTCAGGAATATAAAGAAAAAGAGCTGCAAAAAGCTGAAATGAAAGTTCTGGAGGAATGCTATCAGCTCATCCAGAGTGAGCTTGCACAGATGCGAGCGAAAATTGCGCATGAAAACGCAATTCGTGAGATAGAATCCCGCCGGAAAGTTCTTCAAAGACGTAATGAGATTACTGCCGAAGTCTTTGAAAAAGTGAAGCAGAATCTCAAAGCGTTTACGGAGAAAGAAGCATATCCTGCTTTCCTTCAAAAGACAGCCGCTAATTTTGCCAAAACATTTGGGCGTCCCGGGGTTGTGATCCGTTTGAGAGCAGCAGATGCCAAATACGAATCCTTAATTCGAGACGCTTTTGGCTTTGACTGCACTTTCATGGAGGATAACTCGATTGAAATCGGCGGATTGAAAGCTTCTCACCCGGAAATGGGAATTTTTGCAGATGAAACGCTCGATACCCTTATGACGAATCAGTACGATTGGTTTGAAGCAAACTCCGGCATGGCTATCCTCTAAAACGGATTTCTGGAGATGAAGTAATGGAAACTCAAGATTTAATTTATGGAATTAACGGGCCTGTCGTGACTGTTCGTAATTCCCGCAGTTTTTCCATGATGGAAATGGTATTTGTGGGCAACGAACGTCTTGTCGGCGAAGTCATCGGTGTTTCGGATAAAGTAACAACCATTCAGGTTTACGAAGAAACAACTGGCCTTCGCCCCGGAGAACCCGTTTACGGAACTGGAAGCCCGATGAACGTAACCCTTGGCCCTGGACTTCTCGACAATATTTTTGATGGTATTGAGCGGCCGCTGAAAGAAATTGCGAATCAGACAGGACCCTTTATTTCACGCGGAAGCAGTGTTCCGCCTTTGGACGAAACGCGTGAGTGGGACGTCACCGTCATGGTTAAGGTTGGCGACCAACTAAAGGGTGGGGATCTTTATGCACAGTGCCCCGAAACACCGGTTGTTCTGCATAAATGTATGGTTCCCCCTTCCCTATCCGGTACGGTTACAAAAGTAGTTCCGGACGGAAAATACCATGTAAATGATACCATTGTCGAGTTAACGGATACCTCTGGCAAGGTGCACGCACTTTCTCTTTGCCAGAAGTGGCCGATTCGTACTCCAAGGCCTGTTTCCCAGCGCTTGCAGCCTACCGTTCCGCTGATTACCGGTCTGCGTGTTATTGATACCCTCTTCCCGATTTCAAAGGGCGGTACTGCCGCAATTCCTGGCGGATTCGGAACCGGTAAAACCGTTCTGCAGCACCAGCTTGCAAAATGGTGCGATGCTGACATCATCATTTACGTTGGCTGCGGTGAACGCGGAAACGAGATGAGCCAGGTTCTGGATGAGTTCTCCGAATTGGTTGACCCGAAATCCGGCAGGCCTCTTACCGAGCGAACAATCTTAATTGCAAATACCAGTAACATGCCTGTTGCTGCTCGTGAAGCATCCATTTATACCGGAATTACACTTGCCGAGTATTACAGGGACATGGGTTACCATGTCGCCATTATGGCAGACTCAACATCCCGTTGGGCAGAAGCGCTTCGCGAGATTTCCGGCCGTTTGGAAGAGATGCCTGCGGAAGAAGGTTTCCCGGCCTACCTGCCGAGCCGTCTTGCTGAATTCTACGAAAGAGCCGGAATGACGGAAAACCTGAATGGGACCGTCGGTTCTGTTACCATTATCGGCGCTGTCTCTCCTCAGGGTTCCGACTTCTCCGAACCGGTAACACAAAACACCAAGCGTTTTACCCGCTGCTTCTGGGCTCTGGATAAAAGTCTTGCATATGCTCGCCACTACCCTGCAATCAACTGGATGCAGAGTTACAGCGAGTATTTCACAGACCTTGATCCTTGGTTCCTTAAGAACGAGGGAAAAGAGTTCATCCAGTACCGAAAGCAGATTAGCGTAATTCTCCAACAGGAAAACAAGCTGATGGAAATTGTCAAGCTGATTGGTTCGGATGTTTTGCCGGACGACCAGAAACTGACGATTCAGATTGCGGCTGTGATACGTATCGGATTTTTGCAGCAAGATGCACTGAGTCCGATTGATTCTTATGTTCCACTGGAAAAGCAAAAGCTGATGATGAAGGTTATTCTTCATCTCTACAAAAAGTCAAAAGAACTCTTGTCCGCCGGCATTCCTATTTCAAGCATCACTCAAACCGGTTTGTTTGACAAGCTGATTCGTATGAAAAACGAAATTCCAAGTGACAAACTTGAAATGTTCGACGAATATTTGAGTGATATTGATAAGACTTTTGCCGGTATTGTTTCTGCATAATCAGTGCAAAAGCAGTTAACGAAATTCATCTTTTGGAAGGCGGTAGCACATGATTCTTGATTACATTGGAGTGAAAGAAATCAATGGCCCGTTGATTGTCCTCGACGATATAGAGAATGCCTCATATGAGGAAATTGTCGATATCCGCCTCGATGACGGCACCATGCGCCAGGGCAGAATCGTTCAAATTGACGGCAAGCGCATAGTTGTTCAGGTTTTTGAAGGAACACGCGGGATCTCGCTGACCAACACCCGGACAAGATTAATGGGCCATCCTATGGAAATGCCGCTTTCCCCGGAAATATTGGGACGAGTCTTTGATGGTTCCGGCCGTCCGATTGATGGTCTCGGAGACATTTTCCCTGTGAAAAAGGCAAATGTCAACGGAACCCCAATCAACCCTGTTTCCCGTTTATACCCGAAAAACTACATCAACACCGGCATTTCAACCATTGACACGCTTATGACCCTAATTCGCGGCCAGAAGCTGCCGATTTTTTCCGGTTCGGGTATGAAGCACAACGAGCTCGCTGTTCAGATTGCAAGGCAGGCAAAAATCAGTGACGAAGAAAACGGCAACTTTGCAATTGTGTTTGCCGCAATGGGCGTTAAAAACGACGTTGCAGATTATTTCCGCCGTTCTTTTGAAGAATCTGGAATTCTTCAAAAAGTCGTTATGTTTTTGAACCTTGCAGACGACCCGATTATCGAAAGAATTTTGACTCCGAGATGTGCCCTTACCGTTGCCGAGTATCTCGCATTTGAACTTGGCATGCACATCCTCGTAATTATGACAGACATGACATCCTATGCAGAGGCTCTTCGTGAGTTCAGTTCCTCTAAAGGCGAAATTCCGGGAAGAAAAGGTTTCCCCGGTTACCTGTATTCAGACCTTGCCTCTCTGTATGAACGTGCTGGAATGATTCGCGGCAAACCCGGTTCTGTTACACAATTGCCGATTCTCACCATGCCGAACGACGACGTTACACACCCTGTGCCTGACCTTACCGGTTACATCACAGAAGGACAGATTGTGCTGGACCGTTCGCTGGATGCCTCTGGTGTATATCCGCCTGTATCGGTTCTGCCTTCCCTTTCCCGTTTGATGAAAGACGGTATCGGTAAAGGATTTACCCGTGAGGATCACTCCGTACTGGCCAACCAGCTCTTTGCTGCATACGCAAAAGTTATGGACGCTCGTTCTCTTGCTTCTGTTATCGGTGAAGAAGAACTCTCGCCGGAAGATAAGCAGTATATTGAATTCGGCAAGCAGTTTGAAGAAAAATTTGTGGAACAGTCCCCCACTGAGAACCGTACGATCGAGCAAAGCCTTGACCTTGGCTGGGAGCTTTTGACCCTATTGCCTAAGCAAGCGCTTGACCGTGTTAGCCCCGAATTCCTTGAGAAGTACTATGAACCGGCTGTACTGCGCGTAAAGCAGAAAAACGCTGAAGCTCATAAGAATATAAACGAGGCAAAATCCGGAAGAGAGGCGGCTGCAGGTGAGTAATCAGATCGTCCCTACCAAGGGCAATCTTCTGGCAACGAAAAAATCCCTGGAGCTTTCCTTAACTGGTTTTGAGTTACTAGACCGCAAGAGAAATATTCTCGTTCGCGAAATGATGGCCTTAATTGACCGCGCGTCCAGTATTCAAGGTAAAATCGACAAGACGTATGAAGAAGCCTATGCACTTCTCCAGCGTGCTAATATTACTCTTGGAATCTGCAGCCAAATGGCACAGACTGTACCCATTGAGGATGGCTTAAATGTCGCCTACCGAAGTGTTATGGGTGTTGAGATTCCCATGGTGTCTCTTGAGAAAAAAGAGATGATTCCAGCACCATTCGGTCTCCACTCTTCTAACATATTGTTGGATCAGGCGTATGAAAAATTTACAGAAGCAAAGCAACTTACTGCTGAACTTGCCGAAGTTGAAAACAGTGTTTACCGGTTGGCTGATGCTGTAAAGAAAACTCAGAAACGTGCAAACGCACTGAAAAATATTATGATTCCGCGTTTTCAGAGCACTGTAAAATTCATTACGGATGCTTTGGAAGAGAAGGATCGCGAGGAGTTTTCACGGCTTAAAGTAATTAAAAAACAGAAAACAAATAAAACTGCTTAACAAAAAGCACACAGCGCTAAATGAGCTGTGTGCTTCTTTTATGGATTTAATCAAAGAAGTGAATATGCGAGATGTTACAATAAATCAATTTTTGCTTAGGAATCATCATTGTTCCCCCGCCAGTTTTATGTTAAAAGATATTATATATAATAGCCTTTCCTATTTCTTACTGCTTTCTAAATGCGCCAGGAGTCTTACCAACGTTCTTTTTGAACTGTCGGCAAAAGTGCTCAACATTATTGTACCCACACTCTTCGGCTACTTCTGCAACCGTTTTATCGGTATATTTCAGAAGATCCATAGCCACGCGAATACGGCATGCAATTACATCTTCAGCGCAGGAAACATCAAATGTTTCGCGGTAAATCTTCTGGAAATACCCTGGGCTTAAGTGCAGCTGTGCCGCCATTTCACTTACCTTCCATGGTAGCTCAGGATTTTTATAGATTCTTTTCCGAAGTTCAATCAGGTCATTATAATGTGCGGGATTTTTCTTCTGCCGATACTGCAACGTAGCTTCATAAAGTTTCGTAAATAAGATGCGAATCAATTGATTGATGATGTGGGTACTTTCTTGACCCGGAAAATAGTTTTCCCATGTAAGCAGACAAAATAAGCTATGACAATACTCCGGGTCCGGAATTGGAAACGGGACATTCTTGATTGGAAAAGACGATACATAAAGCTCGTCGGAATCAAATCTCAGCCAGTCGTTTTCATACCCTCCCCCAACCGCGTGGTAATATATCTTTGAACCCGGACTATACAAAATCACAGAATGCTTGGGATACTCAATCAGCTTGCCTTCCACCCAAAACACTGCCGGAGTATGAGTTAGCAGCAAAAGATAACAGTCATGGCCTTTGGGCTGGTCAAACTCAAAGGAAGACGGGTGATGTGCATTATGGTCCACATACCTGATATGATTCATAGGTGCACCTCAAAAAGCAGCGAAATTAATTAAAGTATATCAGATCTTATATGGAATGCAACTTTATCGCCATTTCTTTTAACTTGAAAGGATGAACGAAAATGATGACAGACAATCAGTGCGTTAACCCCTATCTGCCTTCTTGGGAATATGTTCCTGACGGAGAACCACATGTTTTTAATGGACGTGTCTATGTTTACGGTTCTCATGACCAATTCAACGGCTATGTTTTTTGCCAGAATGACTATGTCTGCTGGTCTGCACCCGTTGACGATTTAAGCAACTGGCGTTATGAAGGCGTCATCTACAAAAAAACACAAGACCCCTTAAATGCAGACGGCCATATGTGCCTCTATGCCCCGGATGTTACGAGGGGTCCCGACGGTAGATACTATCTCTATTATGTTTTAGATAAAGTTTCTGTTGTCTCTGTCGCTGTCTGCGATACCCCCGCCGGCAAGTATCAGTTCTACGGTTATGTACATTACAAGGACGGTACACGTCTTGGCGAACGAGCGGGCGATGAGCCTCAGTTTGATCCGGGCGTGCTGACCGAGAACGGAAAAACTTATCTCTACACCGGTTTTTGCAGCCCCTTTGACACCTCCCGGCATGGTCCCATGGCGACCGTTCTTGATTCCGATATGCTTACCGTCATTGAGGACCCGGTCTTCATTCTGCCAAGCAAGCCCTACAACAAAGAGGGCGGAGACTATGCAGGACACGAATTCTTTGAGGCTTCGTCAATCCGCAAAATAAAAGGCAAGTATTACTTTGTTTACTCCTCGATTGTGATGCATGAGCTTTGCTATGCGGTCAGTGACTACCCCACCCATGGCTTTAAGTATAAAGGGGTAATCGTAAGCAATTGCGATGCGCACATTGACACCTATAAGCCTGCGGACAAACAGATGTATTATCCCGGCAACAACCATGGCGGTATCACAGAAGCAAATGGCAACTGGTATATTTTCTATCACCGTCATACGAACGCCACAAGCTACAGCCGTCAGGGATGCATCGAGAAAATCAATATTCTGGAAGACGGCACAATTCCTCAGGTTGAAATCACATCCTGCTGCGGCATAAAACCTTTGATTGGCCGCGGTGAATATCCGACCTATATCGCTTGCAATCTGGTTCCCGGACTGCAAGAGGGCAAAAACGGATTCCGACTTCCGCCGTGGGTTGAGGGCGTATATCCGAAAATTACGCAAGACGGAAAAGACGGCGACAAGGAAATTGGTTTCATCGCAAACATGAACAACGGTGCTATCGCCGGCTTTAAGTATTTCAAATTTGAAGGAGTAAAGCGTGTTTCCATTTACACCCGAGGCTACGGAAAGGGTGTTTATGAAGTCAGAACATCTTGGGACGGCGATGTTTTAGGAGAAATCGCTGTTGATTTTACGGATGTTTGGACAAAATTCTCAGCTGACATCGCAATCCCGGACGGCGTTCATGCGCTTTATTTCACCTTTAAAGGCTCCGGTAGTTCCTCCTTCAGATCCTTTGTCCTCGAATAATTTATTTCTCCTATGTTGCCAACGGGAAAACCTGAGATTCCATGTGAATCTCAGGTTTTTAATATTTATCGGTAGCTACATTTGCTATCTCAAGAAGCAAATTTCTTGCTTGTACTTTCCTTACCTTGTTTTCTCAAACTGTCCGTATATTTTCAGTTTGTTCACAGTTTCTTCATAGATATTGCCTCAATCGCTAACTATAATCTAATAGTGTTATGCAAACACTTGCCGTATGGGGCAGGTTTCAGATACAAAAGTGGTAAGTCAGGAGGAAAGAATTTGCTAGAACTAAGGAAGATAACGAAAACTTATCCAGGCGGAGGCCAAGATGTTCAGGCTTTGAAAGGAATCGACTTGAAATTTCGCGACAGCGAATTTGTCTCGATACTCGGTCCCTCCGGCTGCGGTAAAACAACCCTTCTAAATATTATCGGAGGTCTCGATCACTATACTTCCGGCGACCTTATCATCAATGGAAGGTCCACCAAGGAGTATAAGGACAGGGATTGGGACGCTTACCGAAATCATTCAATCGGTTTTGTGTTTCAAAGCTATAATTTAATCCCGCACCAGACAATACTGTCCAATGTTGAACTTGCTCTCACGTTATCCGGTGTTCCGAAAAAGGAGCGGCACAAACGGGCAAAAGAGGCGCTGGAAAAAGTCGGCCTTGCAGATTATCTTCGGAAAAAGCCAACGGAACTATCCGGCGGACAGATGCAAAGGGTTGCCATTGCGCGCGCAATCGTGAACAATCCCGATATCATTTTAGCGGATGAACCTACCGGAGCACTGGATACTGAAACCAGCATTCAGGTTATGGATATCCTGAAAGAGATTGCCAAAGACCGCTTAGTTGTCATGGTAACCCACAATCCCGACCTGGCAGAGAAATATTCCACGCGAATCGTTAAAATGCTTGACGGCAAGATTATCAGTGACAGTATGCCGGTGACGGATGAAGAGATAAGTTTGGAAGTCGATAAGCCACGAAAAGAAGAAAAACGCAAAAAGAAGAAACCTTCTATGTCCTTTGGGACTTCCTTCGGATTGTCCCTTAGGAACCTATTCACAAAAAAAGGCAGAACAGCCTTAACCAGCTTTGCCGGTTCCATCGGCATTATCGGCATAGCATTAATCTATGCCGTTTCTCAAGGCACTACCTCATTTATTGACTCCGTGCAGGAGGAAACCCTTACTTCCTATCCATTAACAATTGAAGCACAAAACGTCGATGTATCTTCCCTGCTCAAAACTTTTATGGGAAAAGCGCAGTCTATTTCCAAGCATAAAAATGACGCTGTTTACCAAAAAGCAATGCTCTATGAAATGGTAAATGCAATGAACTCCCTCGAGACTCAAAAAAATGACCTGAAATCTTTCAAGAAATATATCGAAAAAGAACAGGCAAAGAAAGGCAGCAAGCTCAATACTGCACTAGCCGGCGTACAGTACACCTATGACGTCGAACTTCCAATCTACACCAAAAACGTAGACGGTACGATTATACGTTCGGATACGGAATCTTTGACGCTGGAGCTTATGAAAAAATATGTCGGTGTGGACATGTCCTCTATGCTAGAACTGCGCAACAAAACCGTTTTTGGCAGTACTCCTTCCATAATGTCATCATCGTCGGATTTGTGGAAAGAATTGATTCCAGGCAAAAACGGAAAACTTGTCAGTGAGACAACCCAAAAACAGTACGACTTGATTTACGGAAGCTGGCCTACAAGATATGATGAAATCGTTTTATTCGTCGACAACAACAACGAAATAGACGATATGACGTTGTATGCCTTAGGATTAAAATCGGAAGAAGAAATTAAGAAGCTCATGGAAGCGGCTGTCAATAAAACAACCGTGGACTATAAGGAACAAAAATGGTCCTATGAAGAAATCTGCAATATGGATTTCCGCACCATATTAAGCTCCGACGCCTACACCTACGATGAAAAAACCGGAACCTATACCGACCTTCGTAAATCGGAAGCTGGGCTGAAATATCTATATGACAACGCGCTGAAACTTCATGTTGTGGGAATTGTAAAGCCCAATAAAAAATCCATTGCATCCCAAAACAAAAGCTATATTGGATACACAAGCAAACTCATGGAATATATCATTCAGCATGCAAACGAATCCGACGTTGTAAAAGCTCAAAAGAAGAATTCGAATACGGATATTTTCACTGGTCTACCATTCAAGGATACCGAAGGAACCGTGTCAACAGAGAAAAAAGCAACGGATTTCAAAGAATATATTTCCTCTCTTGATACCTCCGGCAAGGCCTCTGCTTATATCAAAATCAAAAGCATTCCTTCCGATGATGCCATGGAGCAGTTTGTTTCCGGTACCCTTTCAAAAATGACCCGTGCCGATATGGAAGCTGCAATTGCACCAGCAATGGCAAAGCAGATGGGCGTCGATGAGAAAATGGTTGGTGAATATATCTCTTCCATGAGTGATGATGACCTGAAAAAGTCGCTCACTCAGGCTTTAAAAGAGCAATACCGCACGCAGTATGCCTCACAGGTGAAAAAGAAGATGAGTTCTATGACGAATGAACAGCTTGCTGCTGCTCTTGATAGGGAACTAGCGAAATATACGGACGAAATGTGCGCCAAATATTATGATGAGGTACTGCAATTTTCAGATTCCACCTATGAAGACAATCTTATAAAGCTTGGTTGCGTTGACCTTAACAGTCCTGCATCCATTAACCTGTATGCTTCTTCCTTTGCGAACAAAGATATTATTGAGGACGCTATTGCGGAATACAATAAAACCGTTGATGATATTAAGGAAATCACATATACTGATTATGTAGGGCTTTTGATGTCGTCGGTAACAACGATTATCAATGCCATCACCTATGTTTTGATTGCTTTTGTTTCGGTATCTCTGATTGTTTCATCAATAATGATTGGTGTTATCACGCTGATATCCGTTCAGGAGCGTACAAAGGAAATTGGTATCCTGCGTGCTATCGGCGCTTCAAAGAGAAACGTATCCAGTTTGTTTAACGCAGAAACCGTAATAATCGGATTTACTTCCGGCCTTCTTGGAGTTGTGATTACCTATCTGCTCTGTATCCCAATCAATTCGCTCCTGCATAACCTAACGGGTCTTGAAAATCTCAACGCAACTTTGCCGGTACCGACAGCTATCGCTCTGATAATTATCAGTATGCTTCTAACCTTGTTTGCCGGTATCATTCCATCACGCAGCGCGGCCAAGAAAGATCCGGTTGTTGCCTTAAGGTCAGAATAATCCATCCATGCGGATTCCTAGCTTGCTAATATATTTATATTGAATAACTCTATTTGGTAAATTATAATTTAATTAGCTACTTATTGCCTATAAGTATATTGTCAATCAAATCGAATATTAAAACTGTATAAGGAGGTCTATACATGCTCTGTGTAGATAAGTATTGGGAAAATCCCGATATACTTCATGTAAATTGCGAAAAACCCCATGCCTACTTCATACCCTATGAAAACGAAGCAAAAGCAAAAAAAGGCATCCGCGGAAATTCCAAATACTTCAAAAGTCTGAATGGAAGCTGGAAATTCAAGTATCATGATTCCGTACATATGGTTGAGGATGGATTTTATGCGGAAAATTTTGATGCCTCCGGCTGGGATGATCTGATAGTCCCCTCCAACTGGCAAATGCATGGTTATGACAAGCCACACTATACCAATGTAAACTACCCTTACCCTTGCGACCCACCTTATGTTCCGGACAGCAATCCGGCAGGTCTGTATATTCGTGATTTCATTATCAAAGAAGCAGATAATAAGGATTTGTATCTGGTTTTTGAAGGTGTGGATTCCTGCTTCTATGTATGGGTAAACGGCAGGTTTGTCGGATACAGCCAGGTAAGCCATATGACTTCCGAATTTAACATATCTGAGTATGTCAAGCCGGGAAACAACCGCCTGGCCGTAATGGTGCTTAAATGGTGCGATGGAAGCTACCTGGAGGATCAGGACATGTGGAGGCTTTCCGGTATTTTTAGGGAGGTATACCTTTTAGCCCGGAATAAAGCTCATATTTCCGATATATTTGTAAAAACTGAACTTAACAGCACTTATACTGAAGGCACCCTTAAATGTGAGCTGGAATTGGCCGGAAGTGCGAGTTCCGATATCAGGGTTGTCCTGAAAGACATCCACGGCGATGTCCTGTATGATAAGGCAACACCCTTTGCCAGTTCCACATCTGTAGAAATCAAGGTTCAAAATCCTGACCTCTGGTCGGCAGAGGCACCTAATTTATATGAGCTCTACTTATATCTCGAGGATGAAGTAATACTCCAAAAGGTAGGTTTTAGAGAAATCAAAGTGAAAGATTCGGCAATACTGCTGAACGGCAAAGCTATCAAATTTAAGGGTGTCAACCGTCATGATTCCCATCCTGAGCTGGGTCATACCACCCCACTATACCATATGAAAAATGACCTTCTCATCATGAAGCGCCATAACATAAATGCCATCAGAACGTCCCATTATCCTAATGATCCCAGGTTTTTGGAGCTTTGTGACGAGCTGGGCTTTTATGTGATCGATGAGGCGGATTTGGAGACTCACGGTGCCGGTTCTGCAGGAAATATCGATATGATTTCTCGAGATCCCCGCTTTGAAAAAGCCTATCTGGACAGAATGCAAAGGATGGTGGAAAGGGATAAAAACCACCCTTGCGTTTGCTTCTGGTCCCTGGGCAATGAATCCGGCTTTGGAGAAAACCATATAAAGATGGCCCAATGGGCAAAAAGCAGGGACAAATCCCGCTTAATCCACTATGAAGGAGCCACCAACGAATGGGGCAAAAACGATCTGGATAACTCCTGCATAGATGTATACAGCAGGATGTATCCTCCCATTTCCGAAATGAAAGATCTGGTGGAAAACAGGGAAAGCGAAAAACGTCCCTATATTCTTTGCGAGTACTGCCATGCCATGGGGAACGGCCCTGGGGATTTAAAAGATTATTGGGATCTTATGTACAGCAATCCCAGATACGCCGGTGGTTTTGTCTGGGAATGGACCGATCATGCGGTAAAAACCAAAACACCGGACGGAATCGAATACTATGCTTACGGTGGCGATTTCGGCGACAAGCCTAATGACGGCAATTTCTGTATGGATGGCCTGGTTTATCCGGACAGGACACCCCATACCGGCCTGCTGGAGCTGAAGAATGTCATTGCGCCGGTCCGGACGGAAGCAATAGATTTATGCAAGGGTGAAATCAAAGTCACCAACCTTTACTATTTTACAAATCTTTCGCAGCTCGTGCTGAACTGGAAAGTGGAAAAAGATGGAGAGATAATAGACCGGGGTGAGGTGGAAGACCTGGACATAGCTCCTCAGGAATCCATGACCATAACCCTTCCCTATGAGTATCCGGCTAAAGCAGACGGGCGTTACTTCCTTACCGTTTACTACACCCAGAATGTGGACACGGAATGGGCCGAAAAAGGTTATGAAGTAGCCTTCCAGCAGTTTGAGCTTCCCACAGGCAGGGTGGAGAAAGCTGTAATCAGCAAGTCGGCTATGCCCGATATCAATGTGGAAAAAACTGAAAAAGAGATCATTATCTCAGGATCGGATTTTCATTATGTCTTCGACCAGGTTCTAGGCTCCTTCACCCGTATGGAATACAACGGTGTGCCTTTGATCAACAGTACCCCGAAATTCAACGTCTGGAGAGCTCCTACCGACAATGACAGAAACATCGTGCACAAGTGGAGGGAAGAAGGCTATGACAGGCTTGGCAGCAAGATATACGGCATTCAGATCACAAGCCAGGATGACAAGCATATAACCATATGTTCGGAGTTCTCTCTTGCAGGTTATATCAAGAAGCCTGTCCTCCGTGGAAAAGCTTACTGGACTGTATATGGAAGCGGTGACATCCTGCTGGATACACAAATGGAGGTAAGGGAAGGCATTCCGTACCTACCCAGATTCGGCTTGCAAATTGTAATGCCCAAAGGTAATGAGCTGGTGGAATATTTCGGGTATGGGCCTCACGAAAGCTATATCGACAAGCATAGGAGCACATGGAAGAGCAGGTTTGAATCTACGGTGGATGGTATGCATGAAAATTACCTGATGCCGCAGGAAAACGGAAGCCATTACGCTACCGAATGGGCTGTAGTTACCAATAAGCTGGGTATGGGACTTCTCTTCATAGGTATGGACGATTTCTCCTTCAATGCGTCCCACTACACACCGGAAGATCTCACAAATGCCATGCATCCTCATGAACTGAAGAGGCGGAACGAAACCATCATCCATATAGATTATATGAACAGCGGAGTAGGTTCCAACAGCTGCGGTCCTGAACTTTTACCGCAGTACAGGCTATCGCAGAAGGAGATTAACTTCAAAGTAAGGATCAAGCCTGTATTTAAAGATGATGTCTGCTTAATTGATGAGGTAAATACTCAAATACAGGGATGATTAATCTGCTGTGTGAAAATTAGCATTCAAATATTACTCGATAACAGCCTGTATACGGTCCGGTCACTGTATACAGGCTGTTATAGCTTCGTGCTAATAAGCTAATTTACTGTTAAGAACACAGCTCCCACTATTGGTTATTTATAATTAGATATGACGAAAAAAATCTATCAGGAGCTGATAAGAAAAAAATCTTTTTGAAATACTTTTTTAGCTTCTTCATTGTCATACTTGCTTCAATATTAGAGTCATTCCATGGCTATGTCAAGAGAAGTTCGCAATTTGGGGACTCCACGAAATGAATTAAGCTGCGCTTAGCAGAAGTGTCTGAATCGATTTGGGATTCAAATATGCTCTGGAAACGGACCAGTCTTCAGCGTATTCCATGAGATATGTTGTAACCAACCGCAGATAGGAATCTTTGTTTGGGAATATCCCGACGACGTTGGTTCTGCGCCGGATTTCCTTGTTCAGCCGTTCCAGCATATTGGTCGATGAGATTTTACGGGCATCAAGCTCGGGGAATGCATAGAAAGCCAGTGAGTCCTCCAGCCCGTCTTCCAGAAGCTCGATTGCTTTGGGAAACCGCTTCCCATATTGCTCCGACAACTGTTTTGCGCGCTGTCGCGCTAATTGGACGGAAGGCGCCAGCCAGATTTCTTTCAGTTGGACCGCAAAGGATTCTTTTTCTTTCTGCGGTATATGGGCCAGAATATTTCGCATGAAATGCACTTTGCAGCGTTGCCAGGATGCGCCGGGAAAACTTTCTCGGATGGCGGCAATCAGCCCTTTGTTCGCATCGGAAACCACCAGCAGCGGTGTTTTCAAGCCGCGATCCAAAAGACTTTGAAACAACTGGGAATAGCTCTCTTTGGATTCGTCCAGCATCGGCTCCACGGCGAGAATGTCCCTGTGCCCTTGCTCGTTGACGCCGCAGACAACCATCACCGCCATGCTGACGACACGGCCATCCATACGGACTTTTTCGTACAGGGCATCCGTCCAAATGACAGGATAACGAGTATCCGTCAGAGAACGGTTGCGAAATTCCTGTACCTGTTCATTGAGCCCTTTTGTCATCTCACTGACCTGACTGCGGGAGAGGTTCTCTATCCCCAGACTGTGAGCCAACTTTTCCATCTTCCGTGTGGACACGCCCTGCACGAATGCCTCCTGAATAACCTGTACCAGCGCCGCCTCGCTGCGTTTGCGTTCAGTGACAAAGAACGGGATATATCCATGGCTGCGCAGCTTTGGCACCATGAGATACATCGTCCCTACGCGAGTATCCAGCCTCCGGGGACGATATCCGCAGCGGTAGTCACTTCGAGACGGATTGTGCGCATTCTTTTCCGCCCCCACAAGGCCGGAAACCTCCGCCTCCATCAGTTGAGCGCAGAGCCATTCCAGCATACTGAGCATCGGGTCGGGCTCCGCCATACATTTCAGTAGCAATTCCGTAAGATCTGTGTTATTCTTTCCTTGAGTCATTGGGACCAACTCCTTTTTGAATGTCTTGACACCATTCATTTTAAAGGAGTCCCAATGGCTTTTCTATACCTTCTCGAAATTGCGAACTTTATTGTACTCTATCAGTTGTTGTTAAGGTCTACTTACAGATTATTTGTTGGTTAAATGCGATTTTAGCTAGAAACTTGGCATTAAAATAACATAACAAAAAGGCCTTGTCGATGCCTAAGTATCGACAAGGCCAAATTCATGGTTTTGTTTTATTCCCACTCGATGGTGGCTGGGGGCTTGCTCGTGATGTCGTAAACAACGCGGTTCACGTTGCGAACCTCGTTGACAATACGGTCGGAAACCTTCGCAAGAACATCATAAGGGATACGCGCCCAATCCGCAGTCATAAAGTCGGACGTGGTAACTCCGCGCAAGGCGATGGTATTGTCGTAGGTACGGCCATCGCCCATAACTCCGACGCTCTTGATTCCGGTAAGAACAGCAAAATATTGGTTAATGGAACGCCCAAGGCCGGCATTTGCAATCTCTTCACGGAAGATAGCATCAGCTTCCTTCAATATTTCCAGTTTCTCGGCCGTTACCTCACCCATCACGCGGATTGCAAGGCCGGGTCCCGGGAATGGCTGACGCCAAACAAGGCTGTCGGGAATTCCGAGTTGCGTGCCGACTTTACGAACTTCATCCTTAAAAAGGTCACGCAACGGCTCAACAATGCCGGTAAATCCAATGTCATCCGGCAATCCGCCGACATTGTGGTGGCTCTTAATGGTAGCCGCATCACCGGTTCCGCTTTCTACAACGTCAGGATAAATTGTACCCTGGCAAAGATAGTCCACATGACCAATCTTTTTCGCTTCTTCTTCAAAAACACGGATAAATTCTTCACCGATGATTTTGCGCTTCTTCTCGGGTTCCGTTACACCGGCGAGTTTTGTCAGAAAACGCTCCTGTGCATTGACGCGAATCAGGTTAATATCAAACTGCTGGCGGAAGACTTTTTCAACTTCATCGCCCTCACCTTTTCTCAAAAGGCCGTGGTCAACAAAAATGCAGGTTAAGTTTTTGCCAACGGCTCGATGCACCAAAACCGCAGCGACAGAAGAATCAACGCCACCGGAAAGAGCACAGATAACTTTTTTGTCTCCGATTGTCTTTTTCAGGTTCTCAACGGAAGATGTGACAAATGAATCCATTTGCCAATCTCCACTGCAGCCGCAGATATCATACAAAAAGTTTTTCAACAGCTGCGTACCGTACTCTGTATGCTGCACTTCCGGGTGGAACTGGGTCGCATAAAGAGAACGATCCGGATTTTCCATAGCGGCGACCGGACAAGCGTCACTTGTGGCGGTTACGCTGAAACCTTCAGGAACATTGGAAATATAGTCCGTATGGCTCATCCAGCAAACAGATTCAGCCGGCATTCCGGCAAATAGACGAGAATCAGTGTTGAACTTTACGGCGGTCTTTCCATATTCCCTGACAGGGCTAGATGCTACCGTCCCGTTCAATGTCTGCGCCATCAGCTGCGCACCGTAGCATATACCTAAAACAGGGATTCCCAGCGAAAAGATTTTTTTATCACATTTGGGAGCCTGGTCGGAATAAACGCTGTTAGGGCCTCCCGAAAAAATAATTCCGCGGTAATTCCCTTCTGCTATCTTTTCTGCAGATGTCCGATATGGCTTGATTTCACAATACACATGCAAATCGCGAACTCTTCTCGCAATCAGCTGGCTGTACTGTCCGCCAAAATCGAGGACTAAAACTGCCTCATTGCTTCTCATGAAATCTCCTTTCATTCCACTGTAACAGATTTTGCAAGATTCCTTGGTTTGTCAATATCGCAACCCTTCAGATTGGCAATATTATAAGCAAACATCTGGAGAGGAATCACAGCCAAAGAGGGCAACATCATGTCGCAGATTTCCGGAATATAAAACACATATTCTGCTTCCTTCTCGATTTGCTGGTTACTGTACGTCGTAACGCCTAGGACTGTCGCTCCTCTTGCTTTAACCTCTTTTATATTGCTCATCATTTTCTCAAAAAGACGTTTTTGTGTTGCAAGTGCAATGACAAGAGTTCCGTTTTCAATCAGTGAAATCGTCCCATGCTTCAGCTCACCTGCGGCATAAGCTTCTGAGTGAATGTATGAAATCTCTTTGAGCTTAAGAGAGCCTTCCAGAGACATCGCATAGTCTATGTTTCTTCCAATAAAGAATACATCTTTCTTCTGATAGAACTGCTCAGCTACAGCGCGCACATGGGCTTTGGAATCCAGTGTTTCAGCAATTTTGTCCGGTAGTGACTGCAGTTCGGAGATATAGTACTGATAATCGGCCTCTGAAATGACGCCCATTTTTTCCGCAATATAAATTGCAAGCAGATAAATTACCGCTAATTGCGTACTGTAAGCCTTTGTCGTAGCAACCGCAATTTCAGGGCCTGCCCAAGTATACAGCACATCGTCTGACTCATTCGCAATCGAGCTGCCGACAACATTGACAATGGAAATTGTACGTGCACCAAGGCGCTTTGCCTCTCTCAGAGCAGCAAGAGTATCTGCGGTTTCGCCCGATTGACTAATAACAAGGACAAGAACATGTTCGTCGATAATCGGGTCACGATAACGGAATTCCGAAGCAACATCTACTTCAACCGGAATATGTGTAAAGCGTTCAAATACATATTTTGCTACAACACCGACATGATATGCGGAACCGCAAGCAACAATCATAATCCTGGATATGTTTTCAAGCTGTTCCTTGGTCAGGGTGATATTATCAAGTACAATTCGCCCATTTTTAATACGCGGAGATATTGTGTCATGAACCGCCTTGGGCTGTTCCATGATTTCTTTTGCCATGAAATGTTCATAGCCGCATTTCTCCGCTGCGGAAATGTCCCAGTTAATATGATCCGGAGTCTTTTCAATGACCTCCTGGTCCATATTGTAAACCGTCACGCCGTCTGCCTGAATAACCGCAATTTCATTTTCCTGCAGGCGGTAAATTTCTCTCGTGTGGCTCAGAATTGCCGGAATGTCAGATGCGATGAAATTCTCACCTTTGCCGAGGCCGACAATCAGCGGGCTTTCTTTCCTCACACCGATAATGCGGTCAGGCCAATCTTTACAAATAATTCCAAAAGCGTAAGAACCGCGTATTTTTTTCAGCGTCTTAATAACAGCTTCAAGAAGATTGCCTTTATAATTGTAGTCTAACAACTGGGCGACAACTTCAGTATCTGTTTCCGAAACAAAGTGGCAGCCCTTCTCAAGCAAATCGCTTTTCAGCTCAAGATAATTTTCAATGACTCCGTTATGAACAATTGCAAATTTGCCGGATTCACTGACATGAGGATGGGCATTCACATCGGATGGTTTTCCGTGCGTAGCCCAGCGGGTATGGCCGATTCCGATATTTCCGGTCATATCCGCCCCACCGTGAATCTTATCACTGAGAACTTTCAATCTTCCTTTGGACTTTACAACCTGAATTGACGTCCCGTCGTAAACAGCGACACCTGCGGAATCATAACCGCGATATTCAAGTTTTGCAAGGCCTTCAAGCAAAATCGGAGCAGCCTGGTCTTGGCCTACATATCCAACAATTCCACACATATAAAATGCACCTTCCAGTCTAGAAAACTGTGGCTGATTTTTCTTTTAGTAGCATGATTCTTACAGAAAATTACCGGTAAATAATATCGTCGCGCGTCGGTCCGTTAGAAACCATTCTAATCGGAACACCGATTTCCTGCTCTGCGAACTCGACATACCGCCTTGCGTTTTCCGGTAAATCTTCAAACTTCTTGATTCCGCGGATATCGCACTTCCAGCCCGGCAAAGTTTTAAGCACCGGTTTGCAGCGCTTCAAATCAACTGTCGGCGGGAAGTAATCAATCCGCTTCCCATCCAGCTCATAGGCAACACAGACCGGAATTTCATCCAGATAGCCAAGTGCATCGAGAACCGTGAAGGCAACACTGGTTGCGCCCTGTACTCGGCATCCATAGCGGGCAGCAACAAGGTCAAGCCAACCCATTCTGCGCGGTCTGCCTGTTGTTGCGCCGTATTCGCCGCCATCTCCGCCTCTCCGGCGAAGTTCCTCCGCTTCTTCTCCGAAAATCTCGCTGACAAATTCACCGGCACCGACAGCACTGGAATAAGCCTTGACGACAGCAATGATATTCTTAATCTCATACGGCGGAATACCGGTGCTCACAGAACCGTAGCCGGCAAGAGTATTGGAGGAAGTAACCATCGGATAGATGCCAAAATCAGGGTCTTTTAATGACCCGAGCTGGCCTTCCAAAAGGATATTTTTCCCTTCTTTGACCGCCTGATAGAGGAATTCAAAGGTATCTGCCACATAAGGTGCAAGAATCTCTTTGTATTCCATCAGCTTGTTGTAAAGAACATCGGCTTCGAGTTTCGGCTTATGATACAGATGCTCGAAATACACATTCTTAAGGGCAAGAACGTGGTCGATCTTTTCCCGAAGGGAAGCTTCGTCTTCAAACAGTTCACTGACTTGGAATCCGATTTTTGCAAATTTGTCGGAATAGAACGGCGCAATACCAGATTTCGTCGATCCGAACGAATGAGAGGACAAACGCGCCTCTTCGTACGTATCCTGCAAAATGTGGTAAGGCATAACAACCTGTGCGCGATTGGAAATGAGAATCTTCGGTTTCGGAACTCCTCGCTCAGTGAGTTCGTTTAGCTCCGAAATGAATTTCTCTGCGTTCAGAGCTACACCGTTTCCAATCACGTTGGTGATATGGCTGTGAAAAACGCCAGACGGAAGCTGATGAAGCGCAAACTTTCCGTAACTGTTTATAATCGTATGGCCGGCATTACAGCCGCCCTGAAAGCGAATGACAATATCGGACTTTGCTGCTTCAACGTCCGTGATTTTTCCTTTGCCTTCGTCGCCCCAGCAAGCACCGACAATTGCTGTAACCATTCAAATCAACTCCATAATGCCGCAACATTCATAAATCGGGCATCCCGCGGCTTCAGGTGCCCGTAAAACAACTTATATAATATAGCATAAATTCGGACGAAACTCAAATAAAACTCTAAACATTTATTTCTGTTTTTTCATCGGCAACATTCTGGTACTTTTTCAAAACTGGTTCAACGATTTCAAGAATAAACTCTTCCGTTTGTTCCGGCGCTCTCCCCACGAAATTCTCCGGCCGGACAATCCGGTCCAATTCTTCTCTGGAAACGCCGAAAGCTTCATCTGCCGCAATGCGGTCAAGGAGATCGTTTTTGCCGCCCTGCTCCTTCACAATCTTTGCGGCTGCCATGGAATGAACACGAATCCGCTCATGGAGCTTCTGGCGGTCCCCGCCGCGTTTGACAGCGTCCATCATGATGTTTTCCGTCGCCATAAACGGAAGTTCGCTCTCTAGGTGCTTTTGAATGACCTTCGGGTAAACGACAAGGCCGTCCGCCACATTGCTGTATAGATTGAGAATACCATCCACTGCAAGGAAGGCTTCCGGTATACTGATACGTTTATTCGCCGAATCATCGAGAGTACGCTCGAACCACTGCGTTGCCGCTGTAATGCACGGGTTCAGGCTGTCAATCATAACATACCGGGCCAGAGAGGCAATTCGCTCGCTTCGCATCGGATTGCGTTTATACGCCATCGCGGAAGAACCAATCTGGTTCTTTTCAAACGGCTCCTCCACTTCCTTCAAATGCTGAAGAAGACGAATGTCATTTGAAAATTTTGCCGCACTCTGCGCAATGCCGCTGAGAACAGCAAGCACTCTGCTGTCTTGCTTTCTCGAGTATGTCTGCCCGGATACCGCAAAGCAGCTGCTGTAACCCATTTTCTTGGCGATAATCTCATCGAGGCGGCGTACCTTTTCATGGTCCCCGTCGAAGAGTTCCAAGAAGCTCGCTTGCGTACCGGTTGTTCCCTTTGAGCCGAGCAGCTTCGCCCCGGAAAGAAGGTATTCTACGTCTTCCAAATCCATCAGCAAATCCTGAATCCAAAGCGTAGCGCGCTTTCCGACTGTCGTCGGCTGAGCCGGCTGAAAATGCGTAAAGGCCAGTGTCGGAAGGCTGCGGTATTTCATTGCAAATTTGGAAAGAATGCGAATCACGTTGACGATTTTGTCACGAATGAGGCACAAAGCCTCATTCATTATAATTAGGTCGGTATTATCCCCTACATAGCAGGAAGTTGCCCCCAGATGGATAATCGGCTCCGCTTTCGGGCACTGAACGCCAAACGCATAGACGTGAGACATCACATCATGACGGACTTCTTTTTCGCGTGCCTCTGCTACTTCGTAATTGATGTCGTCCTGATGTGCCTTCATCTCATTGATTTGCTCATCTGTAATATTCAGGCCCAGCTCCTTCTCAGCTTCAGCCAGTGCGATCCAAAGCCTGCGCCAGGTGCGGAACTTTTTATCCGGCGAAAAGAGGTATTTCATTTTTTTGTCCGCATAGCGTGACGAAAGCGGCGATTCATAGGTATCTCTTTGCAAGTATATTGCCTCCTAAATTACAGCCGTTTAATCGGCGTGCAGTAATCATAATCTTTCCGTGCAACGAGGTATTCCGGCACTTCTGCAGGGTATTTTCCGGAGAAGCACGCATCGCAATAACCGCTGCAGCGGCCTCCGAGCATTTTCGGCAGGTTCTCAAGCTTTAGAAAATCGATGGAATCTGCAAAACTCATCTTCCCGATTTCTTCAATGCTGTGCTTGCAGGCAATCAGCTCATCCTTTGACGGAATATCGGTCCCGTAATAGCACGGCCACAGGAAAGGCGGCGAACTGATGCGCAGATGCACTTCCTTTGCGCCGCATTCCTTTAGCATAGAAACAATGCGCGCACTCGTGGTTCCGCGAACAATGGAATCATCCAGCATTACAATTCGTTTTCCGCGAACCGCTGTGGAAAGGGCATTCAGCTTAATGCGCACACTGCGCTCACGCTCGGACTGATTCGGCTTGATAAAGGTGCGGCCGATATAGGAATTCTTGACAATGCCTTTCTGATATGGGATTCCGGATTCTTCACTGTAGCCAATTGCGGCGTCAATGCCGGATTCCGGAACACCGATGACCATATCCGCATCCACCGGTTTCTGCCTTGCAAGAAGTCTGCCTGCTTCCTTGCGGGCTTCGTAAACGCTGATTCCGTCAATGATACTGTCTGTCCGTGCAAAATAGATATACTCAAAGACGCAGAGAGATTTTTTCACGTTGACCGGTTCATAAATGCTTTGGAAGCCATCCGGACCGACGACAACGATCTCCCCGGGCCTTACGTCACGGACAAATTCGGCACCGCAGGCATCCAGCGCGCAGGTCTCGGAAGCAAAAACATAGGAATTGTTAATCTTGCCGATGCACAGCGGGCGGAAACCGTGCGGGTCACGCACAGCAATCAGCTTCTGCGGACTCATGATAATCATGGAGTACGCGCCGTGTATTTTCGGCATTGTACGGTGCACCGCTTCTTCAATCGATGGTGCATCAATGCGTTCCCGCGCAATCATATAAGCCACAACTTCTGTGTCGATGGTCGTCTGGAAAATGCAGCCGCGCTGCGCTAAAAGCTGATGCAGTTCATACGCATTCGTCAGGTTGCCGTTGTGGGCAATTGCCAATGTGCCCTTAATGTAACGCATGACAAGGGGCTGCGCATTCTCGCGAACACTGGCGCCGGATGTTGAGTAGCGCACATGTCCTACCGCCATCTGCCCGTTCAGCCCGTCAAGGATTTTGTGGTTAAATGCTTCCGTCACGAGGCCCATGTCTTTGGAATAGGAAATAACGCCGCGGTTATTGACCGCAATTCCGCAGCTTTCCTGGCCTCGATGCTGTAAGGCAAGTAACCCGTTGTAAGTGGCATAGGCGGGGTTGACGGTGCCATCGGAATAAATTCCGAAAACACCGCACTCTTCCCCGGGATGTTCCTCTTCCGGAATGTAACTGCTGCACCGATTCATCATGCTAAGCCTATCCTTTTCATGACCTCGTGGTATGCTTCTTCCACATGGCCGAGATCCCTGCGGAAACGGTCTTTATCGAGCTTCTCGTGAGTTTTCACATCCCAGAAGCGGCAGGTATCCGGCGAAATTTCATCTGCAAGAATAATTTTACCATGGAAACGTCCGAATTCCAACTTAAAGTCAATCAGTTCAATATTGACAGAGAGGAAGAAATCGCAGAGAATTTTGTTAATCTTCAGCGCCATGTCACTGATCTGATCAATTTCCTCTTTGGTTGCAAACCCAGCGGCGAGAATATGGGATTCATTCACCATCGGGTCTCCGAGTTCATCGCTCTTATAGCAGAATTCGAAAACAGGGCACTTCAGTTCGGCGCCTTCCTCCATGCCGAGGCGCTTTGCGAGGCTTCCTGCAGCCTTGTTGCGGACGATGACCTCAAGAGGAACAATCTCCACTTTTTTCACGAGCGTTTCCCTGTCGCTCAGCTGTTTTTCAAAATGAGTGGGAATCCCCTTGCTCTCTAGCAGCTTGAATAGATAATTCGACATTTTGTTGTTGACAATGCCTTTTCCAACGATCGTGCCTTTTTTGAGGCCATTAAAGGCAGTTGCATCATCCTTGTACTCTACAATGCAGTAATCCTTATCATCCGTCGCAAACACCTTTTTGGCTTTTCCTTCATACAGCTGTTCTTTCTTTTCCAAGGCTTTTCCCCTCCGATTAAAATATATATTTTGAAATGGGAATGCCCGGGCGCCAGTGTGGAGCCCGGGTTCCAGATCAGATGAAATTCAGGAATGTTGACACCTTTGTGATATCAACAACGGACAGATGTGTGGTTTCCACATGACGTGCACAAGTCAGAAATGCGTTTGCTGTGTCAAGTGAAGTCAAGCATGGAACGCCCGCTTCAACTGCATTTCTGCGGATGCGGTAACCATCGCGATGGTGTGCTACACCCTTAGAAGGTGTATTGATAACCAGATTGATGTCGCCGGAAAGAATATGGTCAAGGATATCCGGTGTTCCGTCTCCGATTTTGTGAAGGCGGATTGTCGGAATTCCGTGGTCGTTCAGGAATTCGGAAGTGCCTTCCGTTGCGAGAATGACCCATCCGAGGTCATAGAGGCCCTGCGCAATCGGCAGTACTTCCTCTTTATCCGAATCTTTTACGGTGATAATGACCTTGCCTTTTTTAATCATATGCACTCCGGCCCCGTAAAACGCTTTGATGAGTGCCTCGTCGTATGTCTTTGCTACGCCAAGCACTTCACCTGTGGATTTCATTTCAGGGCCGAGGCTGACATCTTGCCCGTACAGCTTTTCAAACGAGAAAACAGGCATCTTAATCGCTACGAGGTCACGCTCTTTCTGTAACCCATAGTGATACCCCATCTCAGGCAGTGTTTTGCCGAAGAACGTACCTACTGCAAGAGGAACAATTGGGATTCCGGTAACCTTGCTGATATAAGGAACCGTTCTTGAGGAACGTGGGTTTGCTTCGATGACGTACACTTTTCCGTCGCGGACAATATACTGCACGTTCAGAAGGCCGCGTACTTTCAACGCCTTTGCCAGACTGCGGGTATATTCCACAATCAGGTTCTGCATCTCTTTATCCACACCGATTGCCGGGTAGACCGAGATACTATCCCCGGAATGTACGCCTGCGCGCTCAATGTGCTGCATGATGCCCGGAATCATTGTGTCAACGCCGTCACAAACTGCATCCACTTCGACTTCGGTACCCATGATATATTTGTCCACAAGGATGGGGTGCTCCTGCGTCACACGGTTAATGATGCCGATTTGGTCGATAATATCTTGGTCGGAATAGGCAATCTGCATTCCCTGCCCGCCGAGCACGTAAGATGGGCGCACCAACACCGGGTAGCCCAGCTCATGAGCCGCGGAAATGGCTTCGTCGCAGGTGAATACCGTACGTCCGGCAGCACGCGGAATCTTGCATTGGTTCAGGATTTTATCGAACCGCTCACGGTCTTCTGCCGCGTCAATGCTGTCATAGGAACTGCCGAGAATGGGTACACCCATTTTTTCAATGGCGCCCGCAAGCTTAATGGCCGTTTGACCGCCGAACTGAACCACAGCGCCGTCCGGCTTTTCGAGCTGAACGATGTGGTAAATATCCTCCTCCGTCAGCGGCTCGAAATACAGTTTGTCTGCCACGTCGAAATCCGTACTGACGGTTTCCGGGTTGTTGTTGACGATAATCGTTTCGCAACCAAGTTCCTTCAGCGCCCATACACTGTGGACCGAGCAGAAGTCAAACTCGATTCCCTGCCCGATGCGAATCGGGCCGGAACCGATTACAAGCACCTTTTTCCGATCGGACTTCGGATCGGACTCGTTTTCTGATCCATACCTAGAATAATAGTATGGCGTTGCAGCGCTGAATTCTGCAGCGCAGGTATCAACCATTTTATAAACCGGATGGATGCCGAATTTATCCTGCATCGAGCGGAGCTCCTCCACGGAAATCCCGCTGAGTTCCGAGATGGTTTTATCCAAAAACTCGTTCTCTTTTGCTTCGCGCAGGAGCTCTTCGGTCATCGGTCCGGCTGCTATCTTCTTTTCAAGGTTGACAATGTTCTGGAATTTATGGAGGAACCAAAGGTCTATCTTTGTGATATCGTGAATTTTTTCCAGCGAAACGCCGCGGCGGATTGCTTCCGCGACCACCCAAAGACGCCGGTCATCCACGACATGCAGACGTTCGTCTAACGCCTCGTCGGATAGGCTTGAAATGGTGCTGTCCATGAGGCTGTACGTGTTTTGCTCCAGGCAGCGGATTGCCTTCATTAACGCAGCTTCAAAAGTCGGTGCAATCCCCATCACTTCGCCCGTCGCTTTCATCTGCGTTCCGAGGACACGCTTCGCGTTGATGAATTTATCAAACGGCCAGCGAGGAATTTTGACCACGCAGTAATCGAGCGTTGGCTCGAAGCAGGAATATGTCTTCTGGGTAATCGCGTTCGGAATCTCATCAAGTGTATAGCCGAGTGCAATCTTGGAAGCAACCTTCGCAATCGGATAGCCGGTTGCTTTTGAGGCAAGCGCCGAAGAACGGCTGACACGCGGATTGACTTCAATGACAACATACTCAAAGCTGTCAGGATTCAAGGCGAACTGGACATTGCAGCCACCCTCGACCTTAAGCTCTCGAATAATCTTCAACGCAGAGGTGCGGAGCATTTGGAGCTCTTTGTCCGCCAAAGTCTGGCATGGAGCCACAACGATGGAATCCCCTGTGTGAACTCCAACAGGGTCAATGTTTTCCATGTTGCAGACCGTGATGCAGTTATCGTTGTGGTCGCGCATCACTTCATATTCAATTTCTTTCCAGCCCTTGATGCTTCGCTCAATGAGCACCTGATGGACGCGGCTTCTGCTCAAACCGACCGCAGCAATTGCGCGGAGCTCTTCTTCGTTGTCGGCGAAACCGCCGCCGCTGCCGCCAAGCGTATAAGCCGGGCGCACCACGACCGGATAACCAACCATTTTTGCTGCTTTGACGCAGTCTTCAATATTTTCCGCTATCGCACTGCGTGCCACCGGTTCCCCGATTCGCGCCATGGCTTCTTTGAACAGCTCACGGTCTTCCGCCATGCGGATGGTATCGGCGTTTGTACCGATCATCTCAACATGGTGTTCCTTTAAGAAACCGGATTCCTCAAGCTCCACGGCGAGGTTCAGCGCATTTTGCCCGCCGAGTGTCGGAAGAATGCTGTCGGGCTGTTCCTTGAGAATTACTTTTTTGATTGTTTCGACCGTCAGCGGCTCAATGTAGACTTTGTCTGCAATCTGCTTGTCTGTCATAATGGTTGCCGGATTGGAATTGATGAGAATTACCTCGATGCCTTCCTCACGCAGCGCGCGGCAAGCCTGTGTTCCCGCGTAATCGAATTCCGCGGCTTGGCCGATAATGATAGGACCGGAACCAATGATGACGACTTTTTTAATCTCTTCTCTTTTCACAGAAGGCTCCCTCCCATCAAATCGAGAAAACGGTCAAACAAAAAGCCTGTATCAAGCGGGCCGGGCGAAGCTTCCGGATGGAATTGAACAGAAAAGATTTTCCCGCCTTTATAGTTCAATCCCTCAATGCTGCCATCGTTCATACTGATGAAACCGATGTCCGCGACTGAAGGATTGACAGTTTTCCCATCTACCACATATCCGTGGTTCTGGGAAGTAATATAGACCTTGCCCGTAGAAAGGTCTTTAACAGGATGATTGATGCCTCTGTGGCCGTATTTCAGTTTATATGTGTCAAAGCCATGGGCGAGTGCCATTAACTGGTGCCCAAGGCAAATTGCAAACGTAGGAATTCCGCTTTTCATAACCTGCTTTAAGACTGCAATTTCTTTTTTGCATTCTTTCGGATCGCCAGGGCCGTTGGAAAGCATAATTCCATCCGGGTTGAATGTTTGCAGTTCCTCAAAGGAGGTATCATGCGGAAAACGCTTTACTGTACAGCCGCGCTTTACGAGAGAGCGGATGATGTTGTTCTTCACGCCGTAATCAATGAGAGCAACTTTAACCGGTCCGTCCCCGTAGACAGACGTTTCCTTACAGCTTACCATTGGAACCATGGAAACCATTTGAAAAGCATGAATCTTCTTAAGCATTGCTTCACGGTCAACATGGTCCCCGTAAGCAATCATGCCGCGCATTGTCCCGCTTTCACGCAGGATTCTTGTAATGGCACGGGTATCCACACCCTGAATACCTGGGACGCCGTTTGTCTTGAGATATGTGTTGAGATCTACGTCGCTGCGGAAGTTGCTTGCAACATCAGAAATTCGATGGACAATGTATGCGGAAAGCCAGGGCTTAATGGATTCCGAGTCGTCGTAACAAATGCCGTAATTTCCAATTAACGGATAAGCCATAACAACACCCTGCCCGGCATAGGAAGGGTCGGTCAGGAGTTCGGTATAGCCGCACATGGCGCTGTTGAACACAACTTCACACAGCGTGTCGCGTTCACAACCGAACCCCTGCCCCTCAAAGCAGGCACCGTTTTCAAGCATCAGGTAAGCTTTCATCGTTCACCAACCAATCCTTTTGTCAGCGGCGCACAAAGAAGCCGCACAGTCACTTCGCGAACGTTTTTACAATTCGTTCGACAGCCTTCTGCGTATTTTCTTTTGTATTGAAGGAAGTCAGGCGGAAATAACCCTCACCGCAGGAACCGAACCCGGAGCCGGGGGTTCCGACAACGTTGGCTTTCTCAAGCAACAGATCAAAGAATTCCCAGGAAGTAAGGCCGTCCGGCACTTTCATCCAAACATAAGGCGAATTGGTTCCGCCATAGACTTCAAATCCTGCTTTTGCTAAGCCGTCCAGCATGATTTTCGCATTGTTCTGGTAATATTCGATATTTTCGCGAACGCCGCGCTTGCCTTCTTCGGAGTACACGGCTTCGGCTGCACGCTGAACGGGGTACGAAACACCGTTCATCTTCGTAGACTGACGACGGTCCCAAAGTTTGTTGAGGGAAACGCCGTCAAAGACAAGCTCTTTCGGAATCACGGAATAAGCGCAGCGGACTCCCGTAAAGCCTGCAGTCTTTGAAAAGCTGCGGAATTCAATTGCGCATTTCTTTGCGCCCTCGATTTCAAAAATGCTGTGCGGCATATCCGGATCCGTGATAAATGCCTCATAAGCAGCATCATAAAGAATCAACGACTGATTGTCTAAGGCATAATCAACCCATTTTTTTAGATTTTCCCTGTCGATTCCCATTCCGGTCGGGTTGTTCGGGAAACACAGGTATATCATATCTACTTGCTGTGTTGGAAGTTCAGGAAGGAAATGATTTTCTTTGCGGCAAGGCATATAAACAATCTTGCTGAAGCCTTTTCCTTCAATATACTCTCCGGCTCGGCCGGCCATGACGTTGGTGTCGACATAAACCGGATATACAGGGTCACAGACTGCGACCACGTTGTCTATACCAAGGATATCCCCGATGCTGCCTGTATCGCTCTTTGCTCCATCGCTTACAAAGATTTCATCGGGTGAAATGTCCACTCCCCTGCTTTGAAAATCATTTTTCGCGATTGCTTCCTTTAAAAAAAGATAGCCAGCTTCCGGACCGTAGCCGCGGAATGACGAAGCGTTGCCCATCTCGTCGGCAGCCCTCTTCATTGCATCCACGACTGCTTTCGGCAGTGGCCGTGTCACATCACCAATTCCAAGTTTTATAATTTCTGCGTCAGGATGGGAATCCTGATATTTCTTTACCCGATTTGCAATTTCGACAAACAGGTAATTTGCCGGAAGTTTTGCAAAGTTGTTGTTGATTTTCAGCAATTTTTGCACGATCCCTTCCTTAAAAATTCAAAAACACGCCTTACTAAGGCAATATTATATCAGATTTCGACGGTTCCGTCAAAAGAAAATTCAGCGGGACCCCTCATAAATACATTATTGGAAATTTCATCCCAACGGATATTCAGGTCGCCGCCAAGCAGGTGAACAAGCACTTCGCGCCCCGTCTTTTGGTTCAGCACACAGGCAACAGCAGTTGCACACGCCCCGGTTCCGCAGGCAAGCGTTTCGCCTGAGCCGCGTTCCCATACTCTCATGCTGACTTCATGCTCGCTGTGCACTTGTACGAATTCCGTGTTGACACGTTCCGGAAATGCGGGGTGATTCTCAAATTGCGGGCCTATTTTCTCAATTGGCAAGGATTTTGTATCCGGAACAAAGACAATGCAATGCGGATTCCCCATGGAAACACAGGTAACACGGTACTCCTTACCGCCTACCGTCAACGGCTGGTTAACTACCTTCTCCCCTTGGAAAGATGCAGGTATTTTCTCCGGTTCCAGAATCGGGCTTCCCATGTTGACTTCGATCTCCCCGACTTTCCCGTCTTTAACGCTCAGCTTCAGCGTTTTTACCCCGCTCAGCGTTTCAACCGTCAACACGTCTTTCTTGGCGATTCCGCGCTCGTAAACGTATTTTCCCACACAACGGATTCCGTTTCCGCACATCATCCCGCGTGAACCGTCGGCGTTATACATATCCATTTTGCAGTCGGCGATATCAGATGGCTCAATTAGAATAAGCCCGTCGGAACCAATGCCAAAATGGCGGTCACTCAGGCGAATGGACAAAGCGGACGGATCGTCCACCTTTTCTTCAAAGCAGTTAATATAAATGTAGTCGTTGCCGATACCTTGCATTTTTGTGAATTTCATTATCACCGACTCCTTATGACATTAAAATAATCATCGCGGTCTCCACCATTTTACGGCCCATATCCATGCTTTTCTTCTGAATCAGCCGGTGAGCCTGAGGTTCCGTTAGATTGTTTCTGCTGATGAGTAGATTTTTTGCCTGCTCAATAATTGCCTTCTCGTCATTGATTCCGCTTTGGAGTTTCTTTTTAACGGAAGGTGGCGTTACCTCTGCCAGATTCAAAAACATATTCACAGTCGACAGCAGATTCGTACGGTTTATGGGCATGAGCAGACTTGCATATTCAATTGTATTGCACATTCCTGCAAACTGCGGGCTTATAAGAAACAGGAAATCATAGGCTGAACCGATGATTCTCGGAAGATTGACTGCAGGCATATCCTTTAGTTTTACGCTGCTGATAACAACTCCGCCGCGATAGTGCTTTTTGGTGAAATCAATCAATTGCGCACCGCTGACAAATATCCCGCTGACATACAACCCGCTGGAATGTAAAACAGACGCTATTCTTTTTGCAAACACCGGATTGGAGTTTGCCACGACAATGCTGCTCATATAAATAACCCCGCGCGGTTGGATTCTTCCTATTGCAAACTAAAATTTGCTCAGATATCGGTTTAATTCCCATTCCGTTACCGTCGCCGAGTATTCCTTCCACTCGCGTTCCTTCGCTTCAAGATATTTCTGGAAGATGTGCTCTCCCAAAACAATCCGGACAAACGGGTCAGCTTTCATTTCGGAAATAGCCTCGTTGAGGTCTGCCGGCAGATTATCAATTCCGCTGGTTACGCGTTCTTCTTCGCTGATGCCGTAAATATTTGCCGAAACAGGCGGAATCGGCTGCAGCTTATTCTCAATTCCATCCAGTCCCGCCGCAAGAAGCAGAGCAAAGGAAAGATACGGGTTACCGGCCGGGTCCGGGCTGCGAAGTTCAATCCGCGTTGCTGGTCCGCGAGACTCCGGGATACGAATCAGGGCGCTGCGGTTGCCAGTGGTCCACGCAATGCAGCATGGGGCCTCGAATCCGGGCACAAGCCTCTTGTAAGAGTTTACAAGAGGATTCGTAATTGCACAAATACCTTTTATGTGCTTCATTACGCCGGCGATGAAACTCAATCCTTCTTGGCTCAATCCCATTTTATTTTCGGAACTGCTGAAAACATTCTGCCCGTCACGGAACAGAGACATATTGATATGAAGTCCGGAACCAGCCCTGCCGGTAATCGGCTTCGGCATAAATGTTGCACAGAGTCCGTTTGCATCGGCACAGGTTTTCACGACCAATTTGAAAGTAATAAGGTCGTCGGCTGCAGACAAGGCATCACTGTACTTGAAATCAATCTCATGCTGAGCAAACGCAACTTCGTGGTGGGAGGCCTCAATTTCAAAGCCCATTTCTTCCAAGTTCAGGCAGATATCGCGGCGGCAGCTTTCGCCCATATCTGCCGGGCCAAGGTCGAAATAGCCCGCCGTGTCATGCGTGATTGTAGTGGGGTGTCCGAACTCATCGGTATTAAAAAGGAAGAATTCACATTCGGAACCTACATTAAAGGTATAACCAAGCCGAGCGGCCCTCTCGACCTGCTTTTTCAAGACATGGCGCGGGTCTCCCTCAAATGGCTTGCCGTCAGGCAGGTAGATGTCGCAGATAAGTCTCGCAATCCGCCCATTCTGCGAGTACCAGGGGAACAGCGCAAATGTGTTGATGTCCGGGTGGAGGTACATGTCGGACTCTTCGATGCGCACGAATCCTTCGATGGAAGAGCCGTCAAACATGCACTGGTTGTTCAGTGCTTTTTCGAGCTGCCCGGGTGTAATGGTAACATTCTTCAGTGTACCCAGAATATCCGTAAACTGAAGCCGAATGAATTTTACGTCTTCTTCCTTCACAATGCGTATGATGTCTTCTCGCGTATATTTAGGCATAAAGAGCCCTCCTAAAAAAATAATAACAAGGACTTTCCACACAAAACCTCCTTGTTATTTTCACGCCTTCTGTATTGTTCTTATTCTATTCTAATTCCAAAGTCGTGTCAATCGTTTTCGCCTACCTTTCCATGATTTCCGGCCTTCGTCAAAATGAATTTTTGAATCGCCTTTCCTTCATTTTTGCAATTTTTTTCTTGTAAAATTCATTTTGATGTGATATTATGTTAGTGTTTTAGGTGATGTTATAACTTCACCTTTTAAATTTGAAGTAAACAGGGGGATACAACAATGTCTTATGTTAACGATCAACTGAATGAGTTGATTCGTAAAAACCCGAATCAGCCCGAATTCATCCAGGCTGCAAGTGTTGTCCTGAAATCTTTGGAGCCCGTTGTGGAATCAAACCCGAAATATCAAAAGGCCGGAATTTTGGAGCGCATCACGGAGCCGGATCGTCAGATTATGTTCCGTGTTGCATGGACTGACGACGCTGGCCGTGTGCAGGTAAACCGCGGCTACCGCGTACAGTTCAACAACGCCATCGGACCTTACAAGGGCGGCCTTCGCTTCCATCCGTCCGTCAACCTCAGCATCATCAAATTCCTCGGATTTGAACAGGTTTTCAAGAACTCTTTGACCGGCCTGCCAATCGGCGGAGGCAAAGGCGGTTCCGATTTTGACCCGAAGGGCAAGAGCGACCGTGAGATTATGGCTTTCTGCCAGAGCTTCATGACGGAACTTTACCGTCATATTGGTCCGGATGTTGACGTTCCTGCCGGTGATATCGGTGTTGGCGGAAGAGAAATTGGATATTTGTATGGACAGTATAAACGCATTACAAATCACTATGAAGGCGTTCTCACCGGTAAAGGAATTCCTTACGGCGGTTCTCTTGCACGCACGGAGGCAACCGGCTACGGCCTTCTGTACTTCCTCGAGGCAATGCTGAAGGCAAACGGCAAATCTCTGGAAGGCAAGACCGTTGTGATTTCCGGTGCAGGAAATGTTGCTATTTATGCCTGCGAAAAGGCTCAGCAGCTTGGTGCGAAAGTCGTTACCCTCTGTGATTCTAACGGTTGGATTTATGATCCGGATGGAATTGATCTTGCAGCAGTTAAGGAAATTAAGGAAGTCCGCCGTGCAAGAATCCGTGAATATGTGAACGATCATCCTCATGCTGAATATCATGAAGGCCACGGTGTATGGAGCGTTCCTTGCGACATTGCACTGCCCTGCGCAACACAGAATGAACTTGGCTTGGAAGACGTAAAAGAGCTTGTAAAGAACGGATGCTTCGCTGTTGCTGAAGGTGCCAACATGCCGACTACAATAGAAGCTGAAAAATATTTGCAGGAAAACGGTGTTCTGTATGCACCGGGCAAAGCTTCCAACGCAGGCGGCGTAGCCGTTTCGGCACTTGAAATGAGCCAGAACAGCCAGCGCCTCTCCTGGACATTTGAAGAAGTTGACAACAAGTTGAAGCAAATCATGAACGGAATCTTCAACAACGTTTCTTCGGCTGCAAAGGAATATGGCATGCCGAACAACTACGTTGCAGGCGCAAACATTGCAGGCTTCCTCAAGGTTGCAGATGCGATGGTCAGCCAGGGTATTGTCTGATTACAATATTTAATTACAAAAACAGCTTCCGATGTTACTATCGGAAGCTGTTTTTTTAAGCAAAGAATATGATGATCGGCATGATATAAATTACAGCGATCGTGCATACAAGCAATCCTGCGAAAAGTATCTGAAATACTGTCTGCGTTCTCTTCCAGCGGTACAGCGATCCTTTCCGACGGAAAAACTCCAGCAGAAAAGCACACACGACGCCGGCCGCAGTTAAAATCAGTCCGGGCATGAATCCTTCAGGAATATAGGTAACAGAAATCTGGTTTTGACCCTTTTCCAGCTTCACCGCCATGAACGAGTCAAAGACTCGATAGATTTCAGCAGGTTTCCCGTTTACAGATGCACGAAAGCCTTTGCTGTAACTCACAGGCAAAAACAAATATTCGCCATCTTGCTCCGCTGTGGCTGTTCCTACAATCGAATTTCCGCTTTGGCGAAGGTCAGCCTTCGGCACCGAAGCCAGTGCGGAAGAAAGCACGTCTTCTTTTAATCCGGCAACACCGAATGATTTTGCGTATACATTTTTGAGAACACCAATGTCTACAACGACGATTTCATCTGTAAACGTACCGAGGCAGACAAGGCCGTTCTGAGGTTGCGTCGGATATTCAATTTCAAGCATCTGACCATTCACGGTTATGGAAAAACTGGAATTGATATGTTCATAAAGCTGATTTGTCAGTTGGTCAAAACAATCAAAGTAAAGGGTTTGCGTACCTTCCACCGGAATCTCATAACGAATGTTTCCTTCCTCTTCCTGATTATTCAGAAGGAATTTATAATTATCATCTTTTTTGACGGTTACATTTTTCATGGATGTAGGTTGATACTGCTGAATCAGCTCCTGCTTTGAGGAGAAGACAGATTCAAACAGATACTGCTGGAGCTGAAGCCGTGTAAAGTCCGGTAAATCTTTTAATTTTGTGATGTTATTTGATTTCATAACAAAACCGAAGGGAATATCGGTATTTTTCTTCACGATGGAATAAAGTCCATTTGCATAGACCGTGTCTCCCGCATTTCCGTTACTTAGCTGCTCATCAAAAACGTCATAGGTACGAGTGAGGACATATTTGTTTCCGAGCAGCGCATCTGTCAGCTTTGTTCCCCCGTTTGAATTTACCTCCATCCAGTAGGAAGAATAGCCCAGCTTCTTCATCGCGAACATATACTGCTTGGAGGTCAAGGAAGTGTAATGGCTCAGCGAATTATAGCCCATGCTGCCTATCAAATTAACGTCAAAATACTTTTCTTCCATTTTGACCCGATACAGCGAATTATTATTGATACGATCTGCAAGGTCCATAATCGGCGTATAATACTGGGCGTTGCTGCCGGCGGAACCGATGTAAACACTCGAGTAAAACACAGCTTCCAAAACGGTAAGAACACAGAGAAAAATCGAGAACAGCAGCTTTTTGACTTGATGATAATGCATTTGGAGCATCACGATTAAGTAGACAAAGGCAACAGCCATAGCAAAAAGGAAAAGGCGCTTGAAGCTGTTTTTATCTCCCCAAAGCGTCATCGTATAAACCGTAACCGTTTTGAACTCATAGCGCAGAATTGTATATGCGCAAAAAATCACAGCAATAATTGCGACCGCAGCGGTAATCACCGACCCGGGATTATTGCGATTCAACTGCAATCCGCCGGCATTTCTGTTCAAATTCGAAATACATTCCGCCGATAAAATCAATCCGATGAAAATCGGCATGTACCCGTAACGAACCGGAAAAGACTGGTAACTCCCCGTGTGCCACATTTTGTTAACCGGTTCAAAAAAAACGGGAATCAGTGTTACCGCAAGCAAGATGAGCAGGAGCTTTACGTAGTTGTCATGGTAAATCCTGGATATAAATACCATTACCACCGCTGCAATAATAGCTCCAGTGCAAAGGATTACGGTTAATGTGGTGTCGAGATGCGTAATGAATTTGCCTGTTCTGAGGCTTGTAATGATGTCGCCTGTCCGAGCAGAAACCAAATATTCCAAAAGGGAAGGCAACCACACTACACCTGTCAGCAAACCGGTTACCAACGTGGAAAGACCGAATAACAAAATCAGATATTTCCGTTCCGCTTTATCATGGAAGAAAAACAGCCAAATACCTGCCGACAGAATCAAAAAGATAACAACCATGTAGCTTAGGTAAAAATTTACCGTAAGGATTGCAGAAAAAACGAGGATATAGCAAAGAGGCTTTTTTTCTTCGGCCAGCTTATGCAGGGAAAGCAACAGCAGCGGAAAAAGATACATCATATCCAGCCACACAATATTTTGGTAGTAAAACATCGTGTAGCCGCAGAACGCATACATAACGGAAAGCGCTGTTACTTGCGGCAAATTCAAGTTGGAATATCTTTTTCTAAAATAAACACTTGCCGTGAAAGCGCAGGTCATCATCTTCAAAAGAAGCAAGATATTGATATATTTGTAGATGCTGGCCTTGTCCACCAAAAGCACCAAAAAGGAAAACGGGCTACTGATAAAAAACAGAAAAACGCCCCAGAAATTCATGCCGCCGGCATTCTGCAGATTCAGAAACATATCTGCCTTTCCGTCCAAAATGTTCTTGAAATCCATCAGGAACGGAATAACCTGTTGATTCATGTCGCACCATGAAACGGTTCCTGTGCCGAACGGAAATAATCGAAAAACGGCATAGACGAGAAGAAGAATTGCTGCAACAAATACAGGTGGCACGGTATATTGAAGTTTTTTCGTCATTTGATGCATCTCCCTTTTGCCGTTTCACAAAAGAAAGAAGGAAGGAAGTTTTTCAAGTTAAAACTTCCTCTCCTTCTGTTAAATTTATTTCAAAATTACTTTCAAAAACACCTTTTTGCCCTTTTTGATGACAACGTATTTTTGTCCGTCTTTTTCAAAATTCTTTTCCTGAAGGGTAGCTCCGATGTCATCAATTTTCTTGCCGTCCACAACAATGCCTCCCTGCTGAACAAGGCGTTTTGCTTCACTCTTGGAAGGCGCAAGCTTCGTTTTGACAAGCAGGTCAAGAATACCCACTTCCCCATTTGCAAGGTCTTCCGAGCTGATTTCCGTAGAAGGCATATTTTCGCTATCTATTCCCTTGCTGAAAATAGCGCGCGCGGCATCACGGGCCTTTTCCGCTTCCTGCTGGCCATGAATCTGACGAGTAACTTCAAAAGCGAGAAGCTCTTTTGCCTCGTTTAATTGCTGGCCCTCCAGCTTTTCAAACTGTGCAATCTGATCCATCGGAACGAAGGTCAAGATTTTCAGGCATCTGACAACGTCTGCATCCCCGACATTCCGCCAATACTGGTAGAACTCGAACGGAGAGGTCTTCTCCGGATCAAGCCAGACTGCACCCTTTTCGGTTTTACCCATTTTTTTGCCTTCACTGTTGGTAAGAAGCGAAACCGTAAGGCCATAAGCCTCAGCGTTTTCTTTGCGGCGAATCAGTTCGACACCGCCGATGATGTTGCTCCACTGGTCATCCCCACCCAGTTCCAAACGGCAGCCGTAGCGGCGGAACAGCTCAAGGAAGTCGTAGCTTTGCATAATCATATAGTTCATTTCAAAGAAAGAGAGGCCACGTTCCAAGCGCTGTTTGTAGCACTCTGCCGCGAGCATGCGGTTCACAGAAAAGCATACACCGATGTCGCGAATAAAATCAATATAATTCAGGTTGGCAAGCCAATCGGCATTGTTGGCCATAATAGCCTTTCCATCGGAAAAATCAATCAGGTGAGACATCTGTTTCTGGAAGCAAGAAATGTTATGAGCAATTTCTTCCTTCGTCAGCATTTTTCGCATATCGGTTTTGCCGCTCGGGTCGCCCACCATACCGGTTCCGCCGCCAAAAAGCATGATTGGCCTGTGACCGGCTCTCTGAAGATGTGAAGCCACCATAATCGGGATAAAATGCCCAACATGAAGGCTGTCTGCCGTTGGGTCAAAACCAATGTAAAAAGTAGTCTTTTCATTGTTCAGAAGATTGCGGATTTTTTCTTCGTCCGTAGCCTGCGCAATCAGACCACGCTCTTTCAGTTGTTCGTACACACCCATGTTAATTCCTCCATCTCAATGCAGGGGCGCTACAAAAAAAGCCCCCTGCGAAATTTGCAGAGGGCGGATATACCGCGGTACCACCTCAGTTTACTGCAGCCTCACGACAGCAGCCTTTACGGGTACAAGACAAAATACCCTTGCGCTGTAACGCGCGCACGCGGCCGACCCTACTGGACTAAACTTTCAGGCCTGCAGCTCCAGGATGTATTTCCGCCAAGGTCCGCACCCGCTTACACCGACCGCGGGCTCTCTTTGCCGGGTTTGTTGACGTACTTTTTCCCTTCATCGCTGATTCTTTTAATATACACTCACAAGCACAAGCTTGTCAAGTGGGTTTTGCGCTGTCTCTAGCCATTTTTAGCATTTCTGCGGCGTTCTGCAAAGTCAGCGGAGTGATTTTCGTCCCGCCGATAATGCGGGCCAATTCCTGACGGCGGCCTTCGTCATCCAATTCCGTTACTTGCGTGTAGGTCTTGCCGTCTTTGACATTTTTCGCAATCAGGTATTGACTATTAGCCAACGCAGCAATCTGGGCAAGATGGGTAACACAGATTACTTGCCTGCTTTCTGAGACTTCACGGAGCTTGAGGCCGATTTTCTGCGCTGCACCGCCGCTGACGCCACTATCTACCTCATCAAAAATCAACGTTCCGACCTCATCGCGCCCGGCGAGCACAGTCTTTACCGCAAGCATAATTCGGGAAAGTTCCCCGCCGGAAGCGATTTTGGAAATCGGCTTTGCAGGCTCGCCCGCGTTCGTTGAAATCAAAAACTCTACCTTGTCACATCCCTTAGAGTTTAAAGCCCCGCGCTCCTGCTTCACTTCAAATGCTACATGAGGCATATTCAAGAACTCAAGTTCTTTCTTGACGCGGCAGCAAAAATCCTTTGCCGCTTTTTCCCTCCATTCGGATATTTCCATAGCAAGATTCTTAGCCTGCGTAACGGCTTCTTTATACTGAGACCTCAGTTTCGCAGCCAATTCATCGGACATCTGGATTTTGCTAAGCTCCGACTTGCTCTTTTCCAGGAATTTCAGCATTTCGGAAACCGAACCGCCGTATTTCAGCCCAAGGCGGTAGATTGTATCTAGCCTTGCTTCAATTGCATCCAGTTCAGTCGGGTCATATTCCAGCCTGTCATCATAGCTGCGGAGTTCTTCACGGCAGTCTTCCAAATCGTAAGCAATACTCTGCAAGCGCTCCGCAAGGGCATGGAGCTCCGGCATATACTGCTCTGCATTTCTGACGCAATCCGCAGCGGTGGAAACAGCCGAAACAGCGCCCTCGCTTTCTTCTCCGCCATCGAGATAATCCTTTGCCTGCTTAATGGAAGAAGCAATTTTTTCACTGTTCCGGAACATGGTGCGCTGGCTTTCCAGCTCTTCCTCTTCGCCTTCCCGAAGATTTGCTTCTTCAAGCTCTTTGATTTGATATGTAAGCAGGTCAATTTGGCGTGCCTTCTGCGCTTCATCCATATTCAGCGCTTCCAATTCCCGACGAACCTTTTTGGCTTCGGAAAAAGCAGCGGAATAACGTTCCATCAAATCCTGCGGAAGGCCCATGCTGTCTAAATAGGACAGATGATTTTCAGGAGAAAGCAATCCATAACTTTCATGCTGACCATGAATATTGACAAGCAGCGGGCCGATTTCTTTCAGCGTGGATACCGTTGCCGGCCTTCCGTTGATACGGCAAGCTGTTCTTCCGTCTGCGAAGATCTCACGCTGAAGCATAACGGAATTATCCTCATCGAGAATATAACCAAGTTCCTCAAGTTTTGCAAGCACGTTTTTCCCAAGATTGGTGAACACCGCACTGATAAAAGCCGACTTTGCTCCTGTGCGCACAAGATCTCGGGAAGTGCGTTCCCCAAGAATTGCGTTAATGGAATCAATCAGAATCGATTTTCCAGCACCGGTCTCGCCAGTAAGGACATTAAATCCAGAATGAAAATCGACACTGACTTTTTCGATGACCGCCACATTTTCAATGTAGAGCTGTGTCAGCATAAAATCACCTGATTATATCGTTCAATTCTTCCGCAAGAAGTTCAGCTTCCTTATCATTATGTGTAAGAATAAAAATAGTATCGTCGCCCGCGAGGGTGCCTACGACATCGTCGCGATACAAGGCATCCATCGCTGCGCACACCGCATTGGCCATTCCCGGCTGGCACTTTACGCAGACGATATTCTGCGCACTTGCAACGGAGACCGCAGAATCGGCAAAAAGAGAAAAGAACTTTCCGGAGTTCGATTTACTGTCATCTTTTGCAGGCACATAACGGTATTTTCCATCGGGAGAAAGCATTTTCAGTAGCCGAAGCTCTTTGATATCACGAGATACCGTGGCCTGTGTTACATCATATCCTGCTTCGCGAAGCAGACGAAGCAGTTCCTCTTGTGTATCGATGGAATATTTCTGAATCAACTCCAGGATTTTCTCGTGTCTCTTCTTCTTCAACCATCATTCCTCCCATCCCCGAGCTTTTCATTCACAATACTGTAAAAATTATAATCTTTCAATCTCACGATGCTCACTGTTCTTTTCGACCGGCTGAACTGAACCATCTGCCCGGGTTCAAGTTTCACGGAGATTTCGCCGTCCATGGTCAAAAATGCCTCGCCTTCGGCGCGGAAATTTGTTTGAACACTCAATTCTGCGTTCGGGCCAAAAACAACAGGCCTGGTAAGCAGAGAGTGAGAACAAACGGGAGAAAGCAAGATGCACGACAATTCAGGGTCAATAATCGGTCCTCCGGCAGAAAGCGAATACGCCGTAGACCCTGTCGGCGTGGAAACAATTAATCCGTCGCCACGATAATCACAAACGGTCCTGCCGTTAAAATCAACGCGAAAATCCGGCATCGGCGAAAGCGTTCCACGCATTATCACAGCATCATTGAGTGCCGAGCACGTTTTTTCTACGCCGTTTTCAGAGTAGTGAATATCAAGCATCATCCTGTTTTCAACGCGGTAATTGCCCTCAGCCAGATTTTTCAGCTCATCAAATTCGTCGGTTTCCAATTCGGCCAAAAAGCCAAGACGGCCGACATTGACACCAAGTATCGGTTTTTCAAATTCTGCAGCATAGCGCGCGCAGTGAATGATTGTTCCGTCACCGCCAAGCGCGACCATTAAGTCGCAGGAACGGATCATATCTTTCAAATCGTCGAAGAAACGGATACCGTATTCCGAGAAACTGTTTTGAAAACCGCGCTGCATATAAATTGCAGAACCAAATCCACGGAGACGCTCAATGAGCTTAACCGTATAATATTGAGCTTTTTCACGGCTTAAATTGGGCAATACCGCAATTTTCATGATTCTCCTCCGCCGTTCAGAACACGATGTGAACGCTGAACCAGCAGCTTTACATCGGGAATTGTTCCCACAGGTTCATCTGATTTTTTTAGGTAAAGCAAATACTCAATGTTGCCTTCCGGCCCCTTGACCGGAGAAAATGTCAGCCCGAGCACAGAAAATCCGTTATTCAGCACAAACTCGATGGTATTGTGAATCACTTCTTCATGAACAGCCGGATCGCGGACGACGCCTTTTTTGCCGACTTTTTCACGCCCTGCTTCAAACTGCGGCTTAATCAGGCAGACTGCTTCACCGCCGTCTTTCAAAAAATTTCTGGCTACCGGAAGGACAAGCTTCAACGAGATAAAGGCAACATCAACGCTGAAAAAGTCTACAAGTTCCGGCACTTGTTCTTTCGTCAGATAGCGCACGTTCGTCCGTTCCAGGTTGATAACACGGGGATCGGTGCGAAGCTTCCAAGCCAACTGGCCATACCCAACATCAATGGCATAAACCTTTTTCGCTCCGTTTTGAAGCATGCAATCGGTAAAACCACCTGTGGAGGCGCCAATGTCCATCACGATTTTCCCATTCAAATCAATGGGAAATTCCTGCATTGCTTTTTCGAGCTTCAAGCCTCCCCTGCTCACATATTTCAGCGTTTCACCTCGAAGCTCGATTTTAGCGTCAACCGGCAGCATGGTACCGGGTTTATCCTGTTTTTGCCCATTTACATAAACATTGCCGACCATAACGGCAATTTTTGCTTTTTCCCTGCTTTCTGCAAGGCCGCGTTCATATATTAAGCAGTCAAGCCTTTTTTTCTCCATTATCTGCGCACTCCGTTAGGATTAGTTTCACCATGCCTTCATCGTCCAATTCCAAAGAATGGAGAGATTCTTCCATGGTTGCCTGGGGAACGAACCCCGTGATTGCATGCAAATGATAATCGCCGGTGAATCCTGCCTGCCCAAGCAGATAATAAAAGCGCTCTCCAACACCGCCCTGTTCAATTGCTTCTTCAAAAAAGAAGATTTTCGGGGCATTCAGAACCGCATCCACCGCAGCAGGTTCAATCGGTTTGATTCGATTTAACTTTAGAATTCCGACTTGTATTCCATTTCGCTGCAGTTTTGAGAGAGCCAGACATGCATAGGAAAATAATCTGCCGTATGTTACAATGACGGCCGAAGGATTTTTGCAGCCGTAATAATCATAAGGCAGCCCGCTCGGCTGGAAATCAAACGGACGAAAAAGCTGTCCGCCGCGAGGATATCGGACCGCTGCAACACCGGTGCCATCGTAGATTGCATGGTAAAATGATGTTTTCATTTCTTCAAAATAGCACGGTGCATAAACAGTTGCATTCGGAATTGTATTTAGGAAAGCGACATCAAAAATGCCTTGGTGGGTCTGACCGTCCTCGCCGACAATTCCCGCGCGGTCAATTGCAAATACAACTTTAGTGCGTTGCAGCGCAACGTCGTGTATGAGTTGATCATATCCGCGCTGAAGGAAGGAAGAATAAACCGCAAAAATCGGAATCATACCGCCAATTGACAGGCCGGCGCAAAACGTAACAGCATGCTCTTCCGCAATTCCGGTATCGAAGAAACGTTCCGGAAACTTTTTCGCGAATTGTGTCAACCCGGTTCCCGACTGCATCGCGGCGGTAATGGCGCAAATTCTGCTATCGTGTTCGGCAAATTCGCAGATTAATTTTCCGAAAAGTTCCGAAAAGTTGATTTCGGAAGAAAAACTTTTGCCTGTTGTAACATCGAACTTTGAAACTCCGTGAAAAGCACCGGGGTTTTGCTCGGCAAATGGGTACCCTTTGCCCTTCTGTGTTATGACATGGAGCAGGACTGGGTGATTGATGCTTTTGACGTTATTAAAAACTTCAATCATCTTGTCCAAGTCATGGCCGTCAAACGGCCCATAATAGTAAAAGCCCATGTCTTCAAAAATCGTTCTGTTGTAAATCATCTGCTTGACGGCAGATTTCGCCTTTGTCAAGAGATGATGCAGAGGTTTACCGATTAGAGGCACATGGTCTAAAAATTTTTCTATTTTTCCTTTGATGCGAAAATACGAAGGCTCCGTACGAATCTTTGAAAGGTAACGTGCCATTGAGCCCACGTTGCGCGAAATAGACATTTCATTGTCGTTTAGAACGACAATGAAATTTTTCTTAAGTCTTCCGGCATTGTTCAGGCCTTCATAAGCCAAACCGCCTGTCAAAGCGCCGTCACCAATGACGGCAACCACATAGCCGTCCTCATGGTTCAATTCTTTTGCTTTAGAAAGCCCAAGGGCAGCAGATATTGAAGTACTGCTGTGTCCGCTGGTAAACGGATCATAAGTACTTTCACATCGGTTCGGAAAACCTGAGAGACCGTCTTTCTTGCGAATCAGCGAAAGACGGTCACCACGCCCCGTTAAAATCTTATGCGTATATGACTGATGCCCAACATCCCAGACAATTCGGTCTTTTTCGGAGTTGAATACCCGATGCAGTGCAACGGTCAGCTCTACTACACCCAAATTGGAAGCGAGATGTCCCCCGTTCTCTGAAACTGTCTGGATAATTTTCATCCGTATCTCTGAACACAATTGTTTCAGCTGCTCAGATGACAGCCCTTTTAAGTCCTCAGGGTATTTTACATTGTCTAAAAGGCCGCTCATTAATTAATCCTCTCAGATAACGTCCATTCCGTTCTGAATTTTTGCTGCAGTAATTGTGTTTTTCAGCAGCATAGCTCTTGTCATCGGACCTACTCCGCCCGGAACCGGCGTTATGTAGGAAGCAATGCTTTCGACATTTGCAAAATCGACGTCGCCGCAGAGTTTACCGTTTTCATCCCGATCCATTCCTACGTCAATTACAACAGCACCGGGCTTTACCATATCTGCCGTAACGAATTTTGGTTTCCCGACAGCCGCAACAAGAATATCGGCTTCCCGACAGATTTCTTTTAGCCCGCGTGTCTTGCTGTGGCAAATCGTTACGGTTCCGTTTGCGTGAAGGAGGAGCATAGCCATCGGCTTTCCGACAATATTGCTTCTGCCGATTACCACACAGCGTTTTCCTTCGGGAGAAATTCCTTCATGGTGGAGCAATTCCATAATGCCTGCAGGAGTGCATGGCAGGAAACGGCAGTTTCCTATCATAATCCTTCCCACATTTTCAGGGTGAAATGCATCGACATCCTTCAACGGGTTGATTGTCTTAATGACTTCTTCCTCATTAAGACCTGCCGGAAGCGGCAGCTGAACCAAAATACCGTTTATCGTTTTTTTGCTGTTCAGAGTCTGAACCAGCTCCAACAGTTCTTTCTGCGTCGTTGTTTCCGGCAAGGCATACTCTTCCGAATATATTCCGACCGATGCACAGTCTTTTTCTTTGTTCGTCACATAAGTGCGGGAAGCCGGGTCATTTCCGACAAGAACCACGGCAAGCCCGGGAGTAATGCCCATTGCCTTTAATTTTTCTACTTCAGCTGCAACAGACGCTTTTATTTCCTTGGAAATGGCTTTTCCGTCAATAATCTTACTCGTTGCCTGTCATTCCCTTCTGCAAGCAAAGAATTTGTCTATTCTTCCGTCGATTCTGAATCCGCAGAATCGTCAGTTTCTTGCTGCGGTTCTTTCTGATTCGCTTCATCTGTTGATTCGCTTTCTTCAGCATCATCGTCAGCGGACACAGCAGGCTTTGTCACGTCGTCGCGGATGGAACCGCCGGCCAAAACAGTTTTTGCGTCAGCAGCACTTTCAAAAATCGTGCTGGTGCCGTCGTCAAGCGGTACTTCCTCTTCTTTCTCTTCCTTTTTCTCAGGAACTACGTCAATGATGGAATTGAGTTCCATAATCTTCTTGGAGCCGCATCCGGTGAGAACCGTTCTCTTGCGGAACACAATCAGCAGCAAAATGCCTGCAAGGACGGAAGCGGCAGCAACTATCTGAGAAATTCTGAGCGGAATATACGGGGTAAGGAGGCTGTCTGTGCGAAGTCCTTCGATGAAGAAGCGGCCGATGCCGTACCAGACAATGTAAAGCAGGAAGACCTGCCCGTCATATCTGCGGAACCTTCTGCTGAAAATATGTAGCAGAACAAAACCGAGAATGCACCACAGAGATTCATAGAGGAAGCAAGGATGTACTCCGATGGATGAAAAAGCCTCCGTTGCTTCGCTCTGCATTCTCCACGGGAGGTCTGTCTCTGTGCCGAATGCCTCTTGGTTGACGAAGTTTCCCCAACGGCCGATTGACTGACCGATCAGGAAGCCGAGAGATGTAAGGTCCAAAACAGCCGGAACGCTGATCTTGCGGTGTTTTGCCATCAACCCACCGCCAAGGAGGCCGCCGATAATTCCGCCGTAGATGGCCAGACCGCCTTGCCAGATATACAGAATCGAGATGGGGTTGGACAGATACTCGGTACTTGCGTCGAACAGTACATAGTAAAGCCTTGCCCCTATGATGCCGGTAATAATTCCGACGATGACGGCGTCAATCAGCTTGTCCTCGTCCATGTGAAAGCGTTTGCAGCTCTTAAGAACATAGAAGAAAGCCACAAGAAAAGCGACCGCAATAATAATGCCATACCAGGCGAAATTATGGCCGCCTATGCTGAATGCCGTCGGGTTGATTTTCAGATCGATGCCTAACCCCGGAAATGAAACATTATACATTTACATCCACCACTCTAAAATATTTTGTCGCTCCACGCGGATATTACCGAATCGGTTTAACAATAGAAATTGCGGAATTCTCCGGATTCAACTGCACGTCAAGGCGGGCAAGAACGCTGTCCTCGTCAGCCTCCGCCACAGCATCGATATAAGAAAAGAGCTCACGGTCGGCGAAGGAAAGAGACAGCATTGTGTTTGCGATTACGCCCACATCGTTGAGAGCCATCAGATTGCGACCATAGACAGCATTCTTTGCTCTGCGGAACGCTTCTTTCCCGATTCCTTCTCGGCGGATTCGCTGAATCTCCTCTTTGATGCGTTCAGCAACCGCATCGGGGTCTGCAGACTCTCCCGAAAAAATCACCGAAGCGAAGCCTGGGCCTTCAAAATACTCATGGCTGAAAGACGCTTCATTGATAAGTCCATCATCGAGAAGGCTGCGGTAAAGAGGAGATGCCGGAGAAGCCAGTGCCTCCAGAAGAATATCAGTCGCTGCCAATTGCTGAACATTCGCTCTTCCGTTGGCAACGGATTCCTTGAAGCCGAGTTCAAACAATGGAACCGCAACAGAAAGGCTCTGTTCTATTCTCGGCTGCACAATCGTTTCCGGCTCCGGCTCGAAAATTCTCTGTACCTTTGACGGCGGAGAAGGTTTCAGCATTTTATCGCAAAGCGCAAGAACGCGCTCGGGATCAATATTACCCGCCACGCAAAGTGCCATATTATTGAGATTGTAAAAAGTATTATAGCACTTGTAAAGCAATTCGGGTGTTATTTGCGCGATGCTCTCGATCGTACCGGCAATATCAATTTTCACCGGATGGTTATGGTACAATGCTTTGAGCAGATTAAACATGACGCGCCACTGAGGGTTGTCGTCATACATCCGGATTTCCTGCCCGATGATTCCCTGTTCTTTTTGCACTGTCTTCTCTGTAAAGTATGGTGACTGTACAAAGTCCAGCAGAATCTCGAGCGCTTCATAAACATTCTCTGTGCAGGAAAAGAGATAGCATGTCATGTCAAAAGACGTGTAGGCATTTGCGCTGGCTCCGGTTTTGGCGTAGCGTGCAAATGCGTCACCGTCTTCGCTTTCAAACATTTTGTGCTCCAGGTAGTGAGCAATTCCGCTTGGCACGCACTGTGGCTCTTTGTCGCCGGTTGCCTGGAAGCAATTATCAATGGAACCATATTTTGTTCCAAACACCGCATAGGTGGAATTGTGTTTTTCTTTTGGATATAAATAAATGCGCAGACCCGACGAATGCTGAATCTCAAAATAGCGATCGCCGCATCTGTCGTTGCGTACTTCTTTAATTTTATTTTCTGTTGTCATTACTGCTTCGCCTCGATTCCCGTCAGCCGATAAACCGTATCGAGCACAACTTTATTTGCTGCCTCGACCAGTTCTTCCCGAGTTACAGCAGTAATCATGGCTGCTTCCTGCTCCGGTGTGCGGCTAGGATCTGAAAAAGTTTTGGAAAGATACCAGCCTTCCAAACTATCGAGTGAATCTGCAACGGTGTGGTAACTGTTGCACAGGCTAAGCTTTGCCGCCTGCAAATCGTCATCTGTAAAGTTGTTTTTCTTTACCTCTTCGAGTTGTTTGAGAATTTCATTCTTTGCTCGCTCAATATTTGTATTTTCCACGCCGCTCTGCACCATAAGAAGGCCCTTCATCGGGTTGAACATGGAGCTGCAGTAGTAGCAAAGGCTCATTTTCTCACGGACATTGAGGAAAAGCTTTGAATTCGGTGTTCCGCCATAGAGTGCGCTCATCAGCTTCATGGCGGGCACCATTTTATCCGGTTCTGCACACCCTGCCCGGAATCCCATGACGAGCTTTGACTGCGCAACATCCGTTGTTTCGGTCTCCTCTTTGGGGCAATCGACTGTTTTAATTACTTTACTGCAGGGTACGACCTTGAAGGCTCGTCCCACATTTAAAAATGCATCGGAGAAATCCTTAAATACAGGTTCCGGGTCACAATCGCCAAGCACAATAATTTCTGCCTGTGCACTGTGAATCATGCTCTGCCAGACCTGAGTCAGGTTTTCCCGCTTTATTGCCTGGATATCTTTTTTTGTACCGTAGCGGCCGATTCCATACGGTTCGCCGGAGCACATAATTTCTTCGCAGCGGCGGAGTGCATACAGCCGCTTGTCGTTAAATTCCGCATCCAGCGTTTCGGACATCTGGCGTTTTTCCTGCTCAAATCCGTCTTCCGGGAACATTCCATCCACAAGAAGCGGGTCAAACAGCAAGCTGCAAAGCAGACGTGAATACTCACTTGATAATTTTTCACCGCAAAGCGCATAACGATCGGCAAGGCCCGTAATGGAAATCGAAAGGACCTGCAAATCGCCTAACTTTTGTACATCTGCATCGAGCTCGGCACCATAGAGTTCGGCAAGATGCTCGTTCAGTTTTGTATAATCCGGATACTGCCGGCTTGCGCGTGTGAGCAAGAACGGCAGGATTGCATTTTCGCTGACCGTATCACGCTCCAACGGCCGGAAAAAATGTATAGATATTCGCACGGTTTTAAAACGACTGTCGCGGATACTTCTAAACCAGACGCCGTCGCAGACGGAACGCCGCTCAATTTCTGCCATTAACGATTCATCTCCAAAAGCAGTTTTCAGGTCTGAGCGCAGCCGCACCACGTCTATGCACAGAAAATTTCCGGTCTTTTTCTGCGCCGCATGGCACAGGAAGAAAGCCGACCGGCTGTGACTGCCACGCGGTTATTATACCACAATTGCAATCCATAGAAAAGATTGTATTTATGCCCTCTCCGAAAATTTACAATTTGACCGCAAACCTGCGCGATTTCTGTCGTGGATTGCGGCAATTCCGAACCCGTGATATAATAATTATACATTTTTACTCGGGGTGTATTGCTTGATAAAAATTCAGAACAAACCGCTTTGGGCAAAACTCGGGCTGTTCTTTATTACGATCGTCTGGGGAAGTGCCTTCGTTGTCGTAAAAGACGCATCAACCGAAATTTCTCCGTCTTATATTATCGCGATTCGTTTTGCGATAGCTACTGTAATTCTCAGTCTTGTCTTTCATAAAAGGCTGCTGCGAATCGGCCGCACAGAACGAATCGGCGGGTTAATTATCGGATTTCTCAATGCTCTTGCCTTTGAACTTCAGACCTACGGGGTTCAAAGGACAACCGCCGGAAACAACGCGTTTTTAACGGCGGTGTACTGCGTTTTGGTTCCGTTTTTCGCGTGGATTGTGCAAAAAAAGAAACCGAGCGTCTACAATGTTGTATCCGCTCTTCTGTGCTTTTTCGGCGTTGGGCTTCTCTCCCTAAAAAGTGGTCTAGTTATGAGTTTGGGAGACCTTCTTTCCCTGCTCTGCGGTGTTGCTTTTGCTATGCAAATCCTCGCAATTGATATTTTTACCGAGAATGGTGACCCTATACTTATTACGATTATTCAGTCCGCTGTTACCGTTGTTTTGACCCTTCCGGCAGCGTTGCTGTTTGAGCCGTTTCCAACTGCTGTCAGCTTTGATTCGATTCTTTCCCTTTTGTATGTTGCTGTTTTCAGCACAACCGTGGCATTCCTTCTGCAGAATGTATGCCAAAAATTCGTGGAGTCTTCTCAGGCTTCACTGATTATGTCACTCGAATCGGTATTCGGGACTCTTTGCGGCATTGTGTTCTTGAAGGAATCCATGACGGTTCGCACCTTCTTTGGCTGCGCAATCATCTTTGCCGCCATTTATCTTTCCGAGCGCCGTCCGTCGCGACGCAAAGCGGACAACGCACAAACATAACAAACAAAAAGCAAACGGGAGCGGAAATCCGCTCCCGTTTTTTGTCTGGTTTTAGACGCCTTTCAGGGCAGTCTCGATGTCTTCAAGAATATCCTTCGGATTCTCGATTCCTACGGAAAGGCGAATCATGTTCGGGCTGATTCCTGCTGCATCTAGCTGCTCATCAGTCAACTGACGGTGTGTTGTGCTGGCTGGGTGAAGGACGCAGGTACGCAGGTCAGCAACATGCGTTACAATGGAAGCAAGCTTTAGGCCCTCCATAAAGCGTACTGCGCCCTCGCGTCCGCCCTTTACGCCAAAGGAAATAACGCCGCTTGTTCCGTTTGGCATATATTTTTTCGCCAAAGCATGGTATTTGCTGCTTTCAAGGTCCGGGTAATTTACCCACTCGACCTTTTCGTTTTGCTCCAGGAATTTCGCTACCGCAAGGGCATTGGAGCAGTGACGTTCCATGCGAAGTGCCAGCGTTTCAAGGCCAAGGTTTAGAAGGAATGCATTCATCGGGGCAGCCTGAGCTCCAATATCGCGCATCATGTGGACGCGGGCTTTGGTAATGTAAGCAGCTTTTCCGAAGTCCTTTGCATATACCACGCCGTGATACGATTCATCCGGCTCCGTCAAATCAGGGAATTTTCCGTTATCCCAGTTGAAGTTTCCGCTGTCAACGATAACGCCACCGAGCTGCACCGCGTGCCCGTCCATATATTTCGTGGTGGAGTGAACGACAATATCTGCCCCAAATTCAAACGGACGGCAGTTAATCGGAGTCGGGAACGTATTATCTACAATCAGCGGAACGCCGTGGCTGTGAGCGACTTTCGCCAGTTTTTCAAGATCAGCAACAATTAAAGACGGGTTTGAAAGTGTTTCGGCGAAAAAGCAGCGGGTATTATCCTGAAATGCTGCGTTGAGCTCTTCCTCCGAGCTGTCCGGAGAAACAAACGTGCAGTCGACACCCATCTCACGGAGCGTTTTATTAAAGAGGTTAAAGGTTCCTCCGTAAATTGCTTCAGAACAGACGATATGATCGCCGCTGTGACAAATGTTCCAAACAGCTAGGAGCGAGGCAGCCATACCGGAAGATGTCAGCAGTGCGCCGACGCCGCCCTCGAGTGCCGCAATCTTTTTCTCTACGGCATCCAATGTCGGGTTGCCGATTCGGGTATAGAAAAATCCGTCTGCTTTCAGGTCAAAAAGATCACCCATAGCCTGAGCGGTATCGTATTTATAAGTCGTGCTTTGGACGATAGGTAAAACGCGCGGCTCCCCGTTTTTCGGCTCATATCCGGCGTGAATGCAGTTTGTGTCAATCCGATATCCCATTTTTACGACTCCTTTTTGTTATTACGAATGTATATTAGTGGAAGAAACTCCAAAACTCTGAGGCAATCGTGTCAGCAAAGAAAACCACGGCCGCTATTAAAAAGAAAAACATAATAGCAGAAATGATTCTCAGCAAAGCGCGACGACTGCGGCTCATCGGTTCTTCCTGTTCTTTGCCTGCGGCTTCTTGTTCAGGTTTTTCGGAGGTTTCTTTGTTTTCATCCTTCAAAGCGCCGATTGCCCGCATCACGTCTTTTGCATGGTCTATCTCGCCGAACGGAACGAATATGCGTGTCTGCATATAGCGGCTCTTCCCGAAAAAGACGGATGAAGCACTTCCGCCCAGGTTCTTTTCCATGTGCGGAATTCCCTCGTCGCTGAATGCTGCGGTAATTCTCTCCGCTTCCCCGCTGTCGGCCGTAAAGAGGAGGACCGGGTCATTTTCTTTCGGTATGCGAAGCTTCCTGCTGCCGCATACCGGGCACATCTGCTCATCACGGCTCAGAACCTGACATCTGTCGCAGTAAAGCATTTTCTCACTTCCTGCATGTATTATAGCATTCCGCACATATCAAAACAACAACAGATTCAAGCTCCCTCGTCATTCACGAGAAAAACAGGCCGAATCTGTTTCCCCTCCAGTGCTGCAAGGGCACACGGCAGAATCATGCTGAAATCTGCGACAAGTGAAAACGGCTTCTTTTGCGGTGCATCCTGTTTCATGGGCACAAAGTAAATGTTTTTTGTGTTAAGCAGCCTACCGAGATTCTGCGCTGACGCCGCCAGCGCATCATTGGTAGCCGGTGCCAATAGGACCGGAAGGCCAATCCGCAGACAGGATTTTGCCGCCATGGTGACAGACGTATCCGTAATCCCGTTGGCGAGCTTTCCGAGTGTATTGCCCGTGCATGGAGCAATAATAAGAATATCAACGAGTCTCTTAGGGCCGAGCGGCTCGGTATCCGGAATCGTTGTCAGAAGCTTTCGTCCGCAGATTTCTTCCACTTCTTTCACATAATCTTTGGCATTGCCAAATCTTGTGTCTGTGCTTGAGGCATTCCCCGACATAATTGGAATCAGCGGATAACCGCTCTCCGCAATTTTTCGCATCTCGTCTATAACGGTTCGGAATGTGCAGTATGAACCGCACATTGCAAAGCCAATTACCGGTTTTTCCAAACTGCTTCACTCTCCCATCATGCAGTATATCGTGTCGCGAATAATCTCTCCGGATGTTTTTGGCGCCACCAGCCCGGGCAAGGACGGAGCAAGGATGGCATGAATTCCTATTTTTTTCGCTGCTTCAAAATCCACTCCTCCCGGTGCGGAGGCAAGGTCAACAAGAAGTGAGCAGCCTCTCAAACCGGAAAGAACATGGCGGCTGAAAATCATCGCCGGAATCGTATTGAAGACAAGGTCAAAGCTCCCTTCCGGAATCTGTTCAATGCGAATAGCGTTGCAGCCCATCGACTCAATCCATGCCAAGTCTGAGGGTTTTCTCGCTGCAACGGTTACTTTGGCGCCGAGTCCGAGCAGCATCCGCGCAAGAGTTTTTCCTACATGCCCAAACCCGGCTACCAAACATCTGCTTTGGCTTACCGTTCCTACATATTCACGCATTGCTACTTCAATTGCGCCTTCGGCAGTTGGCACAGCATTCTTTACAAGGAACTCTTCCCTTGTGTAATAATCCGCTGCATCAATTTCCTGCCAGATTTCACTCGTGGAATACAGTCGTTCCATCATTCCTCCGAAGACGCGCTTTCCCTTCAACCTTTCTGCAAAGGAATCGTCAAGTGGAATGCGTTCATCGGTATATTCCGCTTTCAGATTCTGTCCGTCAAGCGTCACGGGAAGCGGAAGGATGACGGCACCGCAAACCGATGCCAGCTCATCAAACGGCACTTTTCTGACGCCCGGAGCCAACTCTACTTTATCAAATCCACATGCACAAACTTCGTATCCATCTCTGACGAGCGACTCAGCCAAATAAATCTGACGCTTGTCGCCGCCTAACACTCCGAAAGTAACTGAATTATTCATAACCGCCTCCACTGAAGCCTTCCATATTATTTCTTCAACATAATATGGGGGCATTAAGCTGCCTGTGCATCTGCAAAATGGCTGTCTATCTTATTTTCTGTTTGCATTTGTAGCAAAAGGTGATTATTATTAATATGTTTGGCAATATAATTATTGTTGGAAAATTCTGCACAAGGCTTAAGAATAGATGATGAGGAGACGTCTTATGGAAAACAATGATATCCTTTCAAAAGTGAAAAAAATACATTTTATCGGAATCGGCGGTTCCGGCATGTGCCCGATTGCCGAAATCCTTTTGCATAAAGGTTATGAACTCTCCGGCTCAGACAACGCAGAATCGGATACCCTCGCAAGAATCCGCAGCTATGGTATCCCCGTTTCTATGGGTCAGAGAGCTGAAAATATTAAAGACGCCGAATTGGTTGTCTTTTCCGCTGCAATTAAAGACGATAACCCCGAACTTGTAGCGGCCCGCCAAAAAGGGATTCCAACCGTGGAGCGTTCCGTCATGCTCGGCATGGTAACACGGCATTTTCCAAACACCATCGCCGTATCCGGAACACACGGAAAAACGACGACCACAGCGATGATAACACAGGTTCTTTTGGAGGCTGGGCTTGACCCTTCTGCAATTATCGGCGGGAAACTTCCGCTCATCGGCGGCAACGGTCGGGTCGGCAAATCCGACACCATCGTCTGCGAGGCCTGCGAGTTTGTTGATACATTTCTACAGCTGAACCCTGCCATTTCCATTATTCTGAATATCGACAACGACCACTTGGACTATTTCGGAACCGTTGAGAACGCCATTCGTTCCTTCCATCAGTTCTGCAAACAGACTACCGGAACCATTATTGTAAACGGCGATAACGCAAATGCCTTAAAAGCAGTGGAAGGAATCACGAACGCGCGTATCGTCACTTATGGATTTGCGCCTTCTAATGACTACTGCGCCGCCGATATTCAACCGACATTTCGTGCACGGGAACAGTTCACCGTTCTCAAAAAAGGCGAGAAAGCAGCCGACATATCCCTCAGTGTTCCGGGGAAGCACAACATTTACAATGCGCTGGCCGCCTTCGCCATTGGAGACCTGATGGGCATTGACGCGCAGCAGATTGCAAAGAGCCTTCATGCTTTTACGGGTGTCCACCGCAGATTTGAGCTTCTGGGTGAATTCGGCGGCGTTACGGTTGCGGACGACTTTGCCCACCACCCGACTGAGATTACGGCAACCCTTACCGCAGCGAAAGAAATGGGCTTTTCCAGCGTTTGGGCTGTTTTTCAACCGCACACCTATTCCCGCACCTATCTGCTTTTCAATGATTTTGTAAAAGCGCTGAAAATTGCGGACCACGTTGTTCTTTCCGAGATTCTCGCCGTCCGAGAGACAAATATCTATAACATTTACGCAAAAGATCTTGCAGAAAAAATCCCCGGATGCGTTTGGTTCAAGACCTTTGAGGAAATTTCGGATTATGTGATCAAAAATGCAAAGGATGGTGACCTAATCCTTACATTGGGCGGCGGCGATATCTATAAGTGCGCCAACATGATTGTAGAAAAATATAAAAAGCTCGGAAAATAATCGTGCGCCTTCATTCTCGACTCTGATGAACGGGAGGAGAATTTAATGGAATATAGGATGCTCGACGAAGTCTGTGGAATGGACGAATCCACGAAAGCCACAATCGAAGAAAGCGACCGGCTGGTTCTTTCGGCCGTGAAAGACGGAAAAGAAAAAGTGCTTGTTACATTCGTTCGGAACGACAAAAAGATTACAGCATTTAAGGCTGCTGCCGTGATTGCCGGCACCGACTATGCAATTGCCGTTACAAGCAAAAAAGACGTGACCAATAAAAAATAACATACCGCATATAAAACAACCACCGGCCAAGCCGGTGGTTGTTTTGCTAGATAAAGCCCGCGTTTCTCGTCACTAAGAAATGAAATTACAAAGGGCAGGGCGAACAAGTATGGCAAGGTCGTTGACCTTTGAGAAATTCAAAACAATTCTCCTATGACAAGTAAAGATTTAATTATATTCACGTTCGCATGTGGTGGTGCCTCCGGGCGGAATCGAACCGTCGACACGGGATTTTGGGGTATATGTCTTTGTGTTTCCCCGGGCAGAAAGTCCTAGACATCGGCACAGGAACTGATGTCCTCCCTCGGGACATGTATCATTATGGTGCAGACTGGATAGGCACCGTAATATCATCATCTTCTTCTATCTGTGAGATATGTTTTTTGTTGACAAAAGTTAGAAAAAAATAATACAAAATCAACTAAATTATGTGGTCATTTGACAATTTCTGAATTATAATTAGAGTTAATATTACTCTGATTGAGAGAGTGGATAATCAGTGTGTCGATTGTGGAAAGGGATTGTGTAAAGAATGCGCAAGTAAGTTTTCGATACCTATATGTCCGGAATGCAATCTCAAGAGGATTAAAGCGGATAAAGAACAATTGCACAAGAACCTTATTATTATGGCAACTGCTTTTGTCGGAGGATTTTGTTTATGTCCCGTACAAAATGCGGGAATGAAATTGCTAACAGGTTACATGTTTGCCGGAATCCCTTGGGGCTGGAGCATTTTAGACAAAATCACTCCAACTATGTTTCTGTGCCTTTCTTGGTTTGGCTGGATCATCTACGCAGTGCTTAAGCTTTGTTTAGCTGGGGTGGTTGGAATGTTTGTAACGCCATATAAGATTTACAAAATTGTAAAAGAGCTTTCTGAGACTAACGAAAAAGAAGAATACACAAAGCAGGTTAAGTAGTTTGAAAGCCGTTAACAAATGTCTTGCTTATGAATTGTAAAGGCAAGTCCTATCATGTAAGATAGGACTTGCCTTTTTGCAAGCAATATCCGATAAATGTATATCAAATTTATTGGCGTGATACACAGAAGGTGCTAGGACCACATTCTGTTATCATAAGTAAGCATTTAATCACATATTACGTTCTTACTTACTGAAACAAAAAAGGCCCTTACTGGGCCTTTTTTGTTATCTCTTTTGGAGGCGTCACCCAGATTCGGACTGGGGATCAGGGTTTTGCAGACCCTTGCCTTACCACTTGGCTATGACGCCAGACAAGTTGGAGCGAACGACGGGGCTCGAACCCGCTACCTCCACCTTGGCAAGGTGGCGCTCTACCAGATGAGCTACGTTCGCAAGCGGTGGTGCCTCCGGGCGGAATCGAACCACCGACACGGGGATTTTCAGTCCCCTGCTCTACCAACTGAGCTACAGAGGCATATTATGGCGACTCGGATCGGGATCGAACCGACGACCTCTAGCGTGACAGGCTAGCGTTCTAACCAGCTGAACTACCGAGCCAGGTGGTGGGAACAATAGGACTCGAACCTATGACCCCCTGCTTGTAAGGCAGGGGGTCATCCCCTATTAATTCATAGACCTATTCAATTCATGTAGCATTTGAGAACCGAATCATTAATTCGGTTCTTTTTTATATGCAATAACTCGGACAAAATGTCCGACTTGAAGGGAGGAAATACAATGACAAAAAAGGCATCAATCCTTGTGACTATCAAAAGTCCGCATTGTAAATCCAACATTTAGAAAGGAAGTCCGAGAAAAATGCTTAAACTTAGGATAACTGGTTTACCTTCCGAAATCGAAGGATTTTTGGCAAAATTCAAAAAACATTTCACCCTCCTAAATGAGACAAAAGATTACAAGAACAGCAATAGCAAATTCGTTCGAAAATATGTTGATGTGTCTTATGAGGAGGATGAAAAAAATGAGTAATATTATTGCAGTTTCACTGGAAAAAGGCGGAGTCGGAAAAACAACCACAGTTTTGAATATTGGTGCGGGATTCACCAAACTTGGATATCATGTCTTACTTGTAGATCTTGATCAACAAGGTCATCTGTCCCGTTGGCTTGGATGGCAGGAAGACGGGAAACCCGCCATCAGTGAACTGATATATCAAGAGGTAAGCAAAATCAAAACTGCTGAATATCAGCAATTTGTCCGGCACAGTGAAAGAGAGAATCTGGACTACATACCCGCAAATAAGATGCTCGGCGGGATTTACGCCATTCTCGGAGCCGATGGCGAAAGCAATACTGTCCTCCGGAGAATCTTTCATCAAGAATTTTTCGGTGCTTACGATTATATCATTTTTGACTGCCCAACTGCCGTTGATAATCTCCTGGTGTCCAATGCCCTACAATGCAGCGACAAGCTGCTGATTCCGGTACAGGCCGAGAAATTCGCATATGACGGAATACCTCTGATGCTTCAGCGGTACATGGCGATTAAGCAAACAAATGATATCCGTCCTTTCTTAGCGGGAATGTTGATTACCATGTATAATTCTCGCACAACTATGAGCAAAGAAGTTCGTGAAGCATTGATTGAAAGTTACGGTGAACTTGTGTTTCCGGAACCAATTCCAATGCTGCAAGAGGCTAGGAATAGCACCAACGACGAATCTCCTCTATGCGGCAGTTTAGTTGGAAGGAAAAATAGCCGCGTTGGTCAGGCGTATCTTGCAGCTGCTATGAGGATTGCAGGTGAGGCAAAATGAAAACACAAACAATACCTACACTTGAACAGGCTTTTTCGGGTACACTATTCGGTTCGGCTGCTATGCCTCAGAATGGAAAGACAATTGTAGAGATTTCCCCTTCAGAGTTGGAAGAGATCAAAAATCAGCCGTTTCGTGCTTACAACTCGGACAAATTGTCCGAGCTGGCAGATAGCATTCTCAAAAACGGACAGATGCAGCCGTGTATTGTCCGGAAAAAAGATGGCAAGTATATCATTCTTGCCGGACGAAACCGTAAACGAGCCTGTCAAAGGCTCGGAATAAAAGTAAAATGTATCGTGCTGGAATGCAGTGACGCAGAAGCAGACCTTATTCTTACAGATACAAATCTGTATCAGCGCCATGAATTGTTGCCGTCCGAGCTGGCGGCCGCCTATGCAATGCAAAAGGCAGCCTATGAAGCTAAAGGTGAAAGGAAAAGCACTGCCGCAATTGCTGATGCTTACGGCGAAACGGTTAAGACCGTGTATCGCTATATAAAGCTCAATGACCTTGACAAAAAACTTCTCTCCTATGTGGACGAAGGACGTATACCCGTTATGGCCGGTGTGGCACTCACAAATACCGAAGACCCGGAAGACCAACGGCGGTTAGCTGAATATATGATTAGACATCCGAAACTCAAAATTTCCGTGAAGCAGGCAGAGGGCCTTATCCATCTAGAAAAAGAACACGGCTGGTATACAAATGTTCTTGACGAATTTTTCAAAAAGAAAGCACATGAGAAAAATTCAGAAACGCTTACAACGCTTACACAGAAAACTTCGGATGAAGAAGTAAAAAAAAGCACTGATACTTATCATCGAATGACGCTCGTTAAGAGCGATGGTAGCTATTGGAGTCCCAACACCAGAGAAGAGCTAATACAGCGTCTCGCTGAATATGAAGATATGTTCCCTGATGGGCCAGACCCAACAAAATGCCATTAAGCGAAAAACTGAGAAAAGCCGAGAAATGCAGAGATTGCATTTTCTCGGCTTTATCACAATATATTGTGGTTTTGAGAGCACGAATGTTTGTTACGAAAATGATGATAATTTGTGATAATGCTCGATTTTGGGAGTTGACAATAGCAAAACACCAAAGCGGTACCAAATTATACAAAATAACAGTTTAGGCCAAAAAGGACTGAACTAATCTAACAAGGGAGTGGGAAATAAATGGAGATAGAGATTACTCTACAAAAACTTCGCAAATGGTACGAATGTTGTGTAAATATGGATGAATATGGTGAAAATGACAACCACCCCTTGCTCGATATTGTTCAATGCAAAGACGGAACCAAAATCAAAATATATGTGAATCGGACAGCAACAGGCAATGACTGTTGCTATTCTTTTATCTGATGAACAGAAAAGTGAGGAAAAGAAAATGAGTGAAATACAACACGGAAGATTCCGCCATAAAACAAACTTTGCTGCCGTATCAAATACGGCCCTTCAAGACCCTCGCCTCAGTCTCCGCGCGAAAGGTCTATACGCACTAATCCAGAGCTATATCAACATCCCAAACTATGATCTCTATAAAAGTTTCCTGCAAAAATCATCCATTGAAGGTACTAGAGCATTCGACAGTGCCTGGAACGAATTGAAGGATTGTGGCTATCTGAAACAATACCGCATCCCTGGGAGCAATCGTGGTCGGTTTGAGTACGAGTATGAACTTCTTGATACTCCAGATACTACAACTCCATCAATCGTGAATATGAACCATAAACATGAAGAAAACAAATCGGTAAAGACTCCTCCAGAGCCTGAAGACCCCACGCCAGAAGCCAATACTGACCATACCCTACAAAATGTACCCTATGGTGAGGAAGGCAGTGAACAAACTTCACCTGACCATACCCTACAAAAAGCACCGTATGCTCAGAGCACCGTATGCTCAGAGCACCCTATGCTCGAAGCACCCTATGCTAAACGTAGGTGTATAAATAATAATAAGACTAATAAGACTGATATAAATAATAAAAATATTAATAATAATCAGTCTATCAATCAGTCTTATGGAAAATCTCCCTCTGCTGACATGACTGACGGACAGACAGACGAAATACGCAAGTCACTTATGGAGCAGATAGATTATGATTACTTTGACGAAAACTATCCAGATGATCTGGATTGTGTTAAGGCACTGATTGATTGTATGGTCGAACTGCTTACTAAACCACAAAGCAAAATCAACGGCACTTTACAAAGTCGATCTTATTTCAAGTCATACATATCCAATGTGACCTCGGACGATATCCGAGGTTTTCTTGACCACATGAAAGGTCAAAGCATGGCCGGAGTCCGAAATATTTCCGCATACTGGCGAAGCGCTTTTATTAACTATCTGCGCGATGACAAATTCACGATGCAGACGATTCAAAACTGGTAAGGAGAAATTGTTATGGAAGTTACTTGCGTAAGACTGAGACTAGTCAATCAAAACCGCCTGCGAGCTATTGCAAGTATTACGCTCGACAACGAAATTAACATTGACGATATTAAAATCATCCAGGCAAAGAACCGTATGTGCATCATGTATGCGCAGAACAAGGTCGGGCAGTACATCGTTGCGCCAACGAATCCTAATACGAGCAGAAAAATTGAATCTGCCGTCTTGGAATGCTACAAGCGTAACGCACAAGAAAGCAGGGTTGATTATGCTTGGTGTTAAGAATCAGATAATCGCTCATAAAAAGACAGCAGCGGTAATCGTTGCTGTTTTTCTTTTATCTGTGATGGCTATTATTTTCACGTTGAGGCAACCAACAAGCGCAATATCATCAACAAGTCAAACATCCAGTACAGTATCTAGCCTCGTGAGTGTGACGGTTAAAGAAATACACCGGACACAAGGGACAAGCAGCATCAGTACGGACAGCACAAGTAAAAATGCACAAGCAATTCTGCTGACTTCTTCATCAGCCCAAAATCAAAAGTCGTATTCACCCTCGACCTCATCCCCTATCGATCATAACGAGGTATCAGCTTCTTCCGGCACTTCCGAACAATCCGTCAACCGGGTACAATCCATAGAAGCGCCCCACGAGGTTACATTATCCGTAGGAGAAAGCATTGGAATCAACATAAGAGTTCTTCCGGAGGATGCTGTTGACAAGGCTGTCAGTTGGGAATCAGACAATCCAGAGATCGCATTGGTTGATAATACCGGAATCGTTACCGGAATCAGCACCGGTAGCTGTCATATCACTGTATCCTCTCAGTTTGACAATAAAATACAGGCAATCATCAGTTTAACCGTGAAATCAGAATAATAATTGACTTTTTCTGACAAGGAATTATAATAGATAGAAAGAGGGGCGTTGAATGATGAAAAGTATGAAAAAAGCGAGCTATATTCTCGCAGTTGCTATAATCAGCGTGACAATTGGTCACGGAATTGCAGCATTAACGCGTGTGTCGGCAGTTCCAATGAGCACTTCGACAGAATTATCTGATGCTGGTTCCAGCGGCTTAAACAGTTTAGGTACAGTAAACACAAACGAATCAGAAGCTGTAAAGATAACAAACGATCACAATTCGAGCAGCTTTTCCATTTCCGCCGTCTCTGAATATTCACCCGGAATGGCAATAAGCAGTTCCAGAACGACATCCGTTTCCAGCGGCACTAAATCGGTTGCAACTTCTAATTTCACGACAAACAGCAGAGCATCTAGCGCAAAAGTGAGTGTAAACAACAGTGCTGCTTCGACAACTGCGAGAACTAAGAAAGACAACAGCGCCAATTCTACAAAATCGAGTACAACAAAATCCAGCAGCACTACTTCTACAAAATCGACTACAAAGAAAAACAACAGCGCTGCATCAACACAATCAAGCACAAAAGCTACCAGTAGTATAGGTAAAATCATAAATTCAGATGACTCAACTGACTTAAATGACCGAGTCGTATCTGCAAGTGATACTCATAAAGTAGAAGCACCTTATGATATAAATGCAATACGAAACGAGTTGATTTCCTATGGTGAATCAAAAGGATTGTACTATAATCCGAATCTTCAGATAGAAGACTGCGGTTATGAGTTTCCTATTGATATCTTACAGGATACGCTTGACGAATCAGATTTTATTCAAAAGGCAAAACAAGCAATTGATTCTTTGATTAAAAACAGAAAAGCTGAAGGAGCAGATTTCAATCCAGTGTTTGTAAAGAAATCAAATAAAGTAAATGATTATTGGGTATATGAATTATATAAATAATTTAAGAGGCGGAAAACCGCCTCTTTTCTTTGCTCTGGAAGGAGATTATAAGAGTGAAAAAAAGGATGTTTCTTAAATCGGTAGCCTGTCTGTTGTGTATGCTTCTTACTCTTCAGACAAGCTTTTTTCATATAAATGTGTCGGCGAAAAGCCGAACAATATCTATGTATTACGATGGGTTCAAGTGGAAGAATAATTACACCTTTACAAATCCAGTCAACGGAAAAATTATGACTTTCCGCGCTGGCGAAGATATTACGAGGTTATGGTTCAAATCATTAAATACACCAGCATACTGTGTGGAACCGGGGGCATCTATTGCTTATGGAACAACATATAGCACGGGAGATGCAACATATTGGAACCGCCTAGGACGAGATAAACAGTACGGAATAAATCTAGCACTTCTTTATGGCTATCCTAACAATAGTAGTCTTTTTAGTGACCCATATTTAGGCTTTGCGATAACTCAAATTGTCGTATGGGAGTATGTCCTTGGTTATCGCAACCCCTATACCGGCGTGTGTTCGAACCGTTCACTGATTAATAATCTGTCAGCCCCAAGTGCGTATCAAAGCAGCTATATGAATGTTTATGAAGCACTAAATAATTCTCTAATACAAGCTACTGTAATTCCATCGTTCACTTCGTCAGTATTACGGACTGCGCCTACCTATACTCTGAAATATAACGCCAACACAGGTGCATATGAGACGACATTGCATGACACAAACTCTATTGCTTCACTTGAACAAACAACCTTTTCTGCTAACGGAGTTACTTTCACCAAATTGGATAATAAAACACTTAAAATTTCAACAAAGAACATTATCAATGAAACAGCTCCGATAAATGTTAGCTGTACTAAAAAAATACCAAAGCAATCCAAGGTTGGTGTAATCACAGTATGGTCTGCGTCATCTGCTCAAAATATTGTGACGGGAAGCAATCCACCCGACCCAGTTCCAGCTTATATGCGTCTTCAAACAGAATCGACTGGAAATTTGACAATTCGAAAACAATCAGAAGACGGAATTGTGTCCGGCATCGCGTTTACCGTCTCCGGCAATGGGATAACCAGGCAGGGCACTACAAATGCCTCAGGGCTGCTTACTATAACCGGTCTTCCGGTTGGAACATATACGGTACAAGAAAGCAGCATTCCAGCCAGGTATAATCAATTATCTTCTCAAGCGGTGTCAGTACGACCGGGGCAAACGACGACGGTTAATTTTAATAACACGCTCAAAAAAGGCCGCGTGAAGTTTGTAAAGAAGGATAGCTATTCTGGCGGATACCTTTCCGGTGCTGTTTACCGGATATTTAAGTCTGATGGAACCCGTGTGGCAGATGTTACTTCAGATGCGGGCCAATGGATTTATAGCCCCTACCTTACATACGGTAACTACTACATTGAAGAAGTACAAGCCCCAACCGGCTTTGCTCTTGACAGCAGTAAACATTCATTCTCGGTATCGCAAAGTGAGCAAGTAATTCCCCTTACGCTTGAAGATCATCCTTTATCCGACGTGTATCCAACTTTTGTTGAGCCGAATGCAACATATCGAAGCGGAACGGAGATAATTGCAAGTTATCTTATCCATAACAACAGCTATGCTGAACATACTTCTGACCGTCCCCTGACCGTACACTTTACGGCAAGCTGCGTGATAAATGGAGTCACGAAGGGCATTACCACTCACCAAAACAAAGTAGTTGTCCCACGAAGCAATGAAAACCTGACTTGGTTTAAGGTTAAAATTCCAGAGGGTGCTTCAAAAGTTTCATTTGTCTGCACAATAGATACTCCATCCGGTGTCGTGGAATCAAACACGAATAACAACACTGATAAGCAAGATATTACTGTATCTGCACCAGACAACTCACAAACGCCAAACACAAAATTTGAAAACACTCCAAATTACTTCTCCAGACCGGACGAGAAAGCGGATATTCCCACCGGCAATTATGCAACCAATGTAACCCCGAATGCTGTATGGCAGCAGTGGGTGTATGAAAATGGAACCTGGAGTAAAAAAACATTTGGCCTAACGCTTGTTGCCGATCAACAGGTTGTTCCTGACGTCAACGCTTTCTCCAGATTTCAATCCGGTGGTATTTGGCACATGAAATCCGGCTATGGACTGAGCCTTATGGTGAATACAAAAGCATCACAATATGACGACACGATTCTGCCGGATTCAAGCGCGTATGTGCTACCTCAGAGCGGCAACGCTTATTTTCCCGAATTCGGGTATGAACTTGCCGATGGCAAATATAGAACTCTGCAACTCACTGCTGCAAACAAGTTGGAATTCGTAGAGAATCCATATTCCATTACTATAACCGGAGAACACGACGGGCGGCGTATTCACTACACTCCCCTATGGTATCCGGATGGAAATTACACCATAAAAACCTTCTTATATGATTGCTGGACGCCTGCCGGGATGATAAGCCTGCAAAGCACTTTGAAGCCCATTGTAATCGGCGGTGACATTTATGATGACTGGTACATCAGTCATTTGCCATGACTGGTACGTAGAACATAAATAACTAATCATCAGGGACAACTCGGACAGTTTGTCCGACTTAGCCTGAAGCCGTTATCGAAAGATAGCGGCTTTTATTATTACAGATAACGCAATCATCTGGTTACTTCCAGTTGATAATATCTTTGTAAAAGGAGTTCTTAAAAATGTTCAATGAAGTAAAAAAGAAAATTTCGGCCCTGTACCCCAATGCGCAAGGAAAATCGCCTCATAACTTCAAAAAGATTACTTCCATGCGCCGAATGTTCAAAGACAACAAAGGCAATTCTGAGCTTGTCGCAGTAATTGCCCTGATGGCTGTCGTCCTGGTTGTCGCAGCAGTCGTTTTTCTGCCTGGAATGGAAGACTTTTTCCAGAATACGGTTGCAAAAGGACTAAAAACGGCAACTGAGAACATTTTCAGTTTTGAAGGCTGATGGAAATTATCAAGCTTATTTGCTTTTTAGTGGTGATTGGATATGCGTCAGTATTGGATATAATGACGAGAATCATACCACTACGGGTATATGTTTTGCTCCTGCTGACCGGGTTGATTCAGGTTGACATTTCATCAGTTAGCGGCCTCATTCTGACAGCAATTCCTCTACTTATCGCCGCCGCTATCCGTAATGATTTCGGCGGCGGTGACGTAAAGTTTGGGGCACTATGCGGATGGATTCTGAAAGGTACAAATGGCCTGGTTGGGCTTGCGCTTGGCTCATTTTTATGTATCATTGCAGTTCCAATCATCCGACGCTTCGTTCAATGGGACAAAATTCCTCTTGTACCGTTTTTGTCGGCAGGATGCGCTTCCATCGCAACAATACTGCTGCAATAAAGGAGATTTTTATGAAGATAGTGAAAAACAGGATATTTCTCGCTCTTATCTGCGGTGTTTTCGCTGTTCTATGTGTATTCGCATACACAACGACAATTAAGAGCGAGGCAAAAACGGTGCAAGTTGTAAAATTTACTTGCGCTGTTTCAAAGGGTGAGAAAATTGCGGATAACATGGTTCAAAATGTGACGGTCGGAGCATATAACCTATCCCCTGGCATTATTACATCGAAAGATGATGTGGTTGGTAAATATGCTGATGCCGACTTTGCGAAAGGCGATCTTATCCTTTCAAACAAAATCACAGACAGCATTTCAACCGCGCCCGACCGGCTTTCTATGCTCGACGGGACTCGTGTTGCGTATTCTGTGACAATAAAAGATTTCTCCGATGCTTTATCAGACAAGCTACGGAGCGGCGACATTGTTTCTGTCATAAAGAGCGACAAATCCGGCGCTGCAATTCCACCGGAGCTCACTTATGTAGAGGTTTTGACAGTCACGGACAGTAAAGGTGTTGATAGGGATCAAACAGATACAGAAGAAGAAAAAGATACGCTAAAAACTGTTACCTTGTTAGTTACACCTTCTCAGGCCGTACAACTTACCGAATATGAAGATTCCGGTGAGATACATTTTGCCCTGGTCTATCGTGGTGACAGTAAAACAGCACAAAAATTTCTAGATAAGCAAAGCGAGGTACTAAACGATGGAGCAGCTGATAGCAGTAACCGGTAATTCTGGGAAAACGGTGTTTTCTTTTTATTTGGCTCAGATTTTATCCAAGCAGGGTAAACGGGTATTCCTCGTTTCAACAGACAGTCATCAACCCGCCTTCAAAATGCTTTTTCCTGATAGAAAGGATAACGATGGTCGTTCACTTGGCCGCCTTCTCTCCCTCGCAACTATTGCCGAAGCAAACATCTTTAACAACGCACACACTATTAATAAAAACCTCATGCTTCTCAGTTATGCTGACGGAGAAACCGCACTGACCTATCCGGAGATTGCGAAAATCAATCTCGAATCACTGTTTCAACAGCTAAGTATAATTGCCGATATTATCCTAATCGATACTTCCACCCATCAGAACAAGATTGACAAATTTGCATTATCAAAATGCTCCAAACAAATTAGTATAGCCACAGCTGATGTCAAGGGTTATTACTACCGGCAGAATCATCCCAACCACGGTTGCGCATTGCAAGTGCTTTTTGTCAACAACCCGAATAACGCTCTTGCGGATGTGCTTAGTACCTACGATTCCCCGGTAACTGTGCTTCCCTATTGTCGGGGCCTATCCGGAATCTACAATGGAATCTGTATTACCGATATCATCCCTCCACGCAAATATCGCAAAACTCTGTATCGAATTGTAGGTGAACTGTTATGAAACGCAGCTATCAGCGCCGTGGAACCGATCCGAAATACCCGGAAATTCTAGCAACAATCCAAAAAGAGCAAAACGAAATCTTTTGGAAAATTAATCAGAATGATGATAACCAAGTAAACAAAAAAGAACTTATGCTGCCATACATAAAGAAATCGCTCTCTGACCATAAAATGCAGCTTACCGGATATTCGTCAGAGGAACTTGCAGAAAAGGTATACAATGACCTTCAGCGCTATTCGGTGTTAACTGATCCGTTGGAAGACGTGTTTGTGGAAGGAATATCCATCAATTCGTGGAATGATATCCGAGTAAAATTCATCACCGGCGAATCCATCAAAATTGACGGATTCAATTCCCCACAACACGCGATCGATATCGTGAAGCGATTGCTTCAGAAGTCCAATCAGACAATCGATAACGCCGTGCCGATGGCCGAGGCGAGCATTGACAATAATATACGCATTACTGCTCTCCAAACCCCACTTGTCGATCCAGATGTCGGAGTCGCCTGCTATATTCGAAAACTAAGTAAGCGTGTGTTCCGAGAACAGGATTATCTATCCGGAGACTTTGCATCAAGAAAGGAATTGCAGTTTTTGAAGATTGCTCTTCGCAGGGGCGTTTCAATTCTAATTATCGGAAAGGTTAATACCGGTAAAACAACCTTCCAGACCTATCTTCTCTCTGAAATGCCCGACGATATGCAGATCATTACAATCGAACAGGGCGCGAGGGAAATCTACCTAATCAAGAGAGATAAAAAAGGCGTTGTCAAAAACAATGTAGTGCATCTGTTAACACGTGAAAACGCAAAATATGAAGAACAGAACATCACACAGGAAAAGCTGGTAGAAAAGGCCCTACGCCTTAATCCGGATATTCTCAGTGTCGCAGAAATGCGTAACACGGAAGCATACGCGGCGCAGGAAGGCAGTCTTGCCGGAAATGTCGTCATATCAACCACACACGCAGGAAGCCCTCAGCAGGGACATGAGCGTGTTGCTGGTCTTTGTCGAAAAAAGTACCCAACTGATTATCACACAGCTATCATGCAGGCAAGACAGGCATTTCCTCTTGTGGTACATCTTCATAAGCTGGAAGATAACAAACGGCGAATTATGAATATTTCGGAATGCGTCGTGGAGAACGATAAAGCAGAATATCGCACATTATGGGAATATCAGATTGAGGCAAACGAGCAAACGTCTTCCGGTGTACGAATCAAAGGAAAGCATATACAAGTCAACAGTATCTCGAAATCTCTCATTGAAAGAATGAAGATGTACGGAATCACACGGGAAGAAATGGAGGAAATCCAAAAGTAAGTCGGACATTTTGTCCGAGTGAAAGGAAAACATCATGTGGATTTTTTTACTAATGGCGTGTATCGCCATTTTTTTCTGTATTCAGCTCTTGTTTGGGATTTCCATTCAGGATGTTCATGATTTATTTCATAACCGTAACAGAAAAACGTCACTGAAACGTCAGGCAACCCACAAGACAAGTTGGCTTATGGGTGCTGTCACCAGAATAAAAACGATGCTTTCCGCTACAGGTCAGCGGGGAAAATTCTATATGCTGCTTCTGGCGGCGCTTCTTCTTTTTATTGGTGGTCTTCTCCTCGGCGCAGTATCAGGAAACTATTATCTCGCTCCGGTGCTCGCTTTCGGGTTAGCTGCCGTTCCGTTCGTCTATCTGCGGTTCCAGTATCTAAAGTATCAACGGCTGCTGCTTGACGAACTGGAAACTGCACTATCCGTAATCTCCGTATCGTATGAACGAACAGAGAATATTCTTCAGGCTGTGGAAGAAAACATCGACAACATACAGCCCCCAATCCGTCAGGTTTTCACGGAATTTCTTTTGAGGGTTAAGTATGTTGATCCGAATATCGAAGCGGCCATTGAAGAAATGAAAACAAAAATCAACAACTCCGTATTTTACGAATGGTGCGACGAATTAAAGCGCTGCAATGGCAACCGAAATCTGAAGCAAGGACTACGTTCTTGTGTGAGTAAACTTACAAATATTAAGGTTGTTACGAATGATTTGAATACTATCCTATACCGTTCTCAGCGAACCTATTGGGAACTTGCAGCAGCATCAATCGGTGTCCTATATTTAGGTCTGAAAGTTGTCCCGGACAGCCTGCTGATTACACTTCCGACAACGCTTACGCAAATATTGGTCGCCGTCAATGGTTTGCTGATAGCCATAACGGCGATTATTGCGTTTCTTGAAACTCACAATATAAAATACGATCTCTAGAGGAGGGAAAAAATGAAATACATCTGGCTTGCGCTGCTGGCTTTTTTCTTGTTTGCAATGCTGTACTGCATCACAGCGATCGCTTTGAAAACACCCCCGTGGAAAGCAAGTCTCGCATACAAGCACACAACTAAAAAGAAATCTTCCGGTATTTTCAGCGGTATGGTGAAATGGCTTGCTCAATATGTTCCAATCAACAGATATAAGGAAACAGAAATTCAAAGAGCACTCACCGCCGCGGGCATGAAGGAAACTCCAAAGGAATATGTGGCGGCGGCCATTATTCCGTCTGCCACCGTACTCCTGCTTGCAATACCGGTTTATATCATTAATCCCCTTCTCTCGGTTATTCCCCTCGCATTTTCAATCTACTTGTATATCCATAAATACAACATTGCCAATCGTCAATGCGACAATCGACGGAGAGAGATTGAAAAAGAACTTCCGCGATTCGTGGACTATATGGCCAGCGAACTCAAAAGCGAACGGAATGTTCTGGAACTAATTGACTCCTACAAAGCAAATTACAACAGTCCTCTCACGGAAGAACTAGCCATTACCGTATCTGACATGAGGACAGGCAACCAGGAACAGGCTCTCCACAATCTGGAGACACGCATTAATTCTTCTATGCTTAGTGAGCTAGTGCGTGGTCTGCAATCAGAAATTCGTGGGAACGACATGAAGGCTTACTTTGATAATTTGGGGTACAAAATGGCCGATGCCTGGAAAGAACGAATAAAACAAGAGGCGCTAAAGAAAGAACCTAAGCTAAACATGATGTCACTGATGCTCTTTTTATGCGCTACGATAACCGTATTCATTATCCTTGGATTTGCGGTGTATTCATCGGCGTCTCAGATAGGGGGAAGTCTGTGATACATAAACTTTTGAAAGATAAGAGGGGCGGTGTGGATCAGTATGTCAGTGCGGTCATTGCTATGCTTACGCTGCTTGCGTTATTCGTTATGATTTCGGCTGGTATGAAAGCCATGAACGCCTACAATACGTTGAATGACTTTGGAAATGAGCTTGCAGTTACGGTCGGCAACGAAGGCCGTTGTTCCGGAGAGCGAGTATCCACACGTTACAATGAATTGGTCTCTGCAACAGGTATAACGCCGAATGTTGAATATACGGCTGAATATGTTGATTCGGAAGCACGGACAGTACAGTATGGCGACACGATTACGCTTCGGCTTTCGATGCAGACATCAATATCTGCGCTGAAAATATCCATCCCGATATCCCTGTCTATCACAAAATCCGTTACTTCACAGCAGTACTGGAAGTGATACGATGAAAACGTTTCTTTATAGACTCCGAGATAAAAAGGGAAGTGCAATGGTTTTCGGCATCGTCCTCTTTATTGTGCTACTGATGCTGTCCTGCGCGCTTTTTACTTATTCGGAACTGAAAATACGAACCGCATATCTTCGTAATACCGCGCAAAGAGTTCTAGATACCTGCACAGTGACCGAAGGACGGCGAGAAATAGAATCCTTCAAAAATGGTTCCGATTACACTCCTGCGCTTGATTCTGACATATTCAAAAAAAGGCTGCAAGATGCACTTGGAACCCAAAATAGCTTGACAGGGTATCAAAATGGAAAAGAAAAGTTCAAAATCTCTGATGTTGCTCTGACTTTCACGGAACATGAAATTAAAACCACTGTGCAATTCAACATACATGAGCCGTTATATCTTTTCGGAAAGGAGGTAACTGCACTTGACATTCCAGTAACACTTTATAGCAAGTTTAACTCAAAATGAAGGGAGAAACGATAAATGTTAAAAGCATGGGGAATCGGACGACTGGTCGCCGAGCCAACACTGAAAACTGTCCGGAAAAATGACACAGATTATAATGTCTGTGAGTTTCGTCTTGCCTGCCAGCAGCGAAAAGATAAGGTAGATTTCATCAAGGTGATGGCATGGCGAGGTATGGGTGATTTCATCTTCAGGAACGTTCATAAAGGTCAGAAAATATTCGTAGAAGGATTGTTGCACATTCCAGAATACGACAAAGAAAAAGGTCGTGCCGGCGAACCGTATATCGTCGTTTACAATTTTGAATTCTGCGATAGAAAGATTAAAAATCAGGACGCTGCCGATAATGAAACCGCTGAGCACCAAGAAGCGGAGGATTTGATTGACACGTTAAGCGCAGACGATTTAGCGGAAAGAGGTAATTCAGAATGCTAAAAGAAGAAATCAGAAAATTTGCAGACGGAGTAGCCGTCGATGAAAAGGACATTGCGACTGTTATCGGATACACTGACGACGCAGTTATTTTTGAGGATGATGCTGGCCAGATGTTCTTCCTCCCTCTCGATGAACCTCAGACGTTGGAGATTGGAACCGTTGAAAGAAAAGATAATTTAGTTCCAATCGAACAGGCCAATCCACCGTTAAGTGAAAAGATACTTACGGCGGTAGAGGAAGGACGGATATAGTATGGCAAAGCGAGCTTATCAGTCCCAGTCAACCAAACTGGAGGAAATGAAGCGGACATTGCAAAGTGTTCTCGACAGTTTTCAAGAAGACCCGGAAAAAATCGCTGAACTGCTTGCCTTCAAAAGCCGGTTTTGGAATTACTCTCTGAACAATACCATTCTGATAAAGAGACAGAATCCCTTTGCAACCTTTGTTGCCAGCCTGCATGACTGGAATCAAAAGGGATATCGAATTAAGAAAGGCGAACATGGAATCAAGGTACTCTTCCCTATCAAAACAGAACTTATCCCTCTTGGTGAAATAGATGGTAAACAGCGATACCGGCGTGTCGCTGACGCCACTCCCGAAGAAATGGAAAAGATCACGAACGGCGAACTGAAAACCGTGACATATACCAGGTACGGTATCGGCACCGTATTTGACATTTCCCAAACCGATTGTCCCGCAGAGGATTACCCAAAGTTTTACGATATGGGTTATTCCTCAAAGGAACATAAAACATTATACATTGCGGTAAAAAATTTCGCCGAACAAAAAGGAATCCCCGTAAAGGAAGAGGACTTAAAGTCAATTTCTTTGCGGGGTGCTTTTTATCCAACGGAAAATGTGATTCAAATCAATGATAAGCTCGATGATACGGAACGACTTTCAACACTCACTCACGAGCTTGGCCACGCTCTGATGCACAATAATCGAGAAGCGCGTCAGCTGCCTGAGTCAGTCAGAGAGTTGGAAGCTGATTCAATATCCATCATGCTTCAACAGTATTTCGGCATTCCCCTCACTGACTCCCGTAAACGCCATTTTTCCGAGAGCTATAAAGCCTGTACGGTTCTCAAAGACTTCAAATTGGAAGACGCCTTGAAAATTGTCAATACAACATATCAAGAGCTGCGTAAGGAACTGGAACCCATGATTCCAAAATCTCATTCCTATACGAAAGTACAGCAAAAAGAAACGGAAGCTGCGTATCAAAAAGCAAAATCGGAAGTACCAGATCACAGCACCCGATTTGCTTATGCAGATCGTAAAAAAGATGTACTGGATTACATCAAGCAAAATGTTTCAATCATTACTGTCGCACAGGCAATGGGTTTTACACCAGTTCACGTAGGTCGGTATTATACGCTAAAAGAGCACGACAGCGTGATGATATATCCGGAAACGAACAGCTTCTATCGATTCTCCAATGGGCGAGGCGGCTCACCCATTGATTTTCTTATGGAGTTTGGTGAGTATTCAAAGAAAGAAGCAATTGAAAAACTGAAAAACGAGTATACAAACGGCAGATTTGACGATATTCATACTGCCCCGCGGGAGCATACCGCCCCGGCTCCGGAAAAGAAGGAATTTATCCTTCCGGAAAAAGTCAATGGCAAATACACTCGCGTAATTGCCTATCTGACGAAAACTCGCTGTCTTGACCCTGAAATTGTAAAGCAGTGCATAAGCGACGGCTTGATTTACGAGGACAACAAGCACAACGTGGTATTTGTCGGCTTGGATGAATCAGGAAAAGCAGTATATGCCACTCGCCATACTACTCTCACTGATTCAAATTTTAAGAGGGACATTGCCGGGAGTCGTCAGGATATCGGATGGATGGTAAAGTCCAAGAATGCTGAAAAATTGTACGTTTGTGAGGCTCCCATTGATGCACTGTCAATTATGACCCTGTTAAAGATGCAAGGGCGTCCATTGGAAAAAGCATCATTCCTTGCTACCGGCGGCACTTGCAAAGATGCTGCTCTGTATTCCCGTCTACGCGCCAATCCACAGATAAAGGAAGTGGTTTTGGCCAACGACAATGACGAAGCTGGGCGAAAAGCCAACGAGAAGATATTCAAGACGTTGCAAAAAGATTTTCCCGGAATCCGGGTGAAGCAGATTACGCCCAATCCCGGCAAGGACATCAATGAATGCCTCTGTAAAAAGCCAAAAAAAGGAATTAAGTACGAACAGGAGGTGGAACGGTAAATGTCTAAAGTGCGAGAAAGCAAAAACAAAGTCCTAGTTGAAGCTCTTCTGAAGCAAAAGGGAAAAAGCTACGACGAGTGGCTTGAAGAGAAACATATCGATTACATTATGGAAAACGCTGACACGTTGCTGTCAGCCTTAAAAAAGGAGTAATGTATTATGAAAACTGGAATTTCTTCTCTTCTTTTGGCGGTTAATCCGATTAAAATGGCAGTTTCTATGCCGACTCAGATTCAGCAAACCATCAACAACATTACAGTAGCTGGTCAGATAGCCGGTGGTGCGCTGGCATCAATATTCCTTGTTGTTGCCGCAGTTCAGCACATGCAAGGGAGCGAAGAATCAATTCAGAAAAGCAAAAAGAAAATTGTGGCGATCATTGTCGGTATTGCTTTGTGTGCTGGATGCACGGTTATCAAGGGGTGGATTTCTAGTCTGATGGCATTTTAATATAAGGGGCCGGATTAAATCCGGCCCCAGCCTGTCGAAAAAGTCCAGTGAAAGCTGGGCTTTTTCGTTGTAAAATGGTAAAATATAGACAGGTGATGAAAGATGCTGGAACGGGAAAAACTACGCAGAGATGCAGTGGAATTTGTGAATACAGACCTATTGGTGCCGGGAAATCATCTGCTGCGAAAGATTGACAGCGCGGTAGATTTTAGCCATATTTATGATTTTGTAGAAGATTTGTATTGTGAGGGCAACGGTCGTCCTAGTGTGGACCCGGTCGTCCTGTTTAAGATTGTTCTGATCCAGCATCTGTACGGAATTCCCTCTTTACGCCGGACGATGCAGGAAATCAATATGAATATCGCGTATCGGTGGTTTCTGGGATATACACTGAACGAGGAGCTGCCGCATTTCTCCACTGTGAGTTACAATTTTAAGCACCGGTTCACAGAGGAAACCGTGGAGCAGGTGTTTTCGTGGATTTTGCAGGAGGCAAATTACGCCGGATATTTGGAGCCGGAAGCAGTATTTGTGGATGGGACGCATATCAAAGCAAACGCCAACATCAACAAAAAGATCAAAAAGGCAGTTCCTCAGGCGGCAAAGCGATATGCCTCAGAATTAATGGAAGAGGTTAACGCTGACCGGGAAGATCATGGGAAGAAGCCATTCGACAGTACTCCGAAACCGCCGAAGGAAAAAGAAATCATGGTGTCCAAAACAGACCCGGAAAGCGGGTTGTTCCAAAAGGGAGAACACAAGAAGTGCTTTGCCTACGAAGCACATACGGCCTGCGACAAACACAATTTTGTCCTTGACGTTGAGGTGACTCCGGGAAACGTACATGACAGTGTAGCATTTGACGCGGTCTATGGCAAAGTGACTCAACGGTTTCCTGAAATTGAAACGGTGGTGGCGGACGCCGCATACAAAACGCCGCATATCTGTAAACGGGTGTTTGACGACGGGCGGGTACTTTCCACAGCATACAAGCGGCCAATGACCAAAGCAGGAAATCTGGAATGGTGGAAGTATGTATACGACGAATATTATGACTGTGTGATCTGCCCGGAATATCAGGTTCTGCATTATGCAACAACCAACCGTGAGGGATACCGGGAATACAAAAGCCGGAGTTACATCTGCGAAAAATGTCCATTCCGTTCTCGCTGCACCGAGAGTAAAAGCTGTACGAAAACCGTAACGCGGCATGTGTGGCAGGATTATGTGGAGCTTGCGGAAGATATCAGGCACACACCGAAATACAAAGAGCTTTACAAAAAACGAAAAGAAACCATTGAGCGTGTCTTCGCCGATGCAAAAGTGAAATATGGGATGCGGTACACGCTCTACCGGGGCTTAACTCAAGTGACGAATTGGGTTAAGCTTAAGTTTGCTGCCATGAATCTCAAAAAGCTGGCAATGTGGAAATGGAGGGATGGCCATCCCTCCGGGTTTTTATTGATTTTACTTTGCTTATTTTCCTATCCTGCATATTATCAAGAGAACCCATCCTTCGTTTAACCGCGTTGGATGGGTTCTTCGACAATCTGGGGCCGGATTAAATCCGGCCCCTTTTTATGAAAGGCAGAAAACGTATGGATTTCAGAATTAAAATGCAGAAATTATTATCCCGAACTCCGGTGGTCATTGCACTTGCTGTGACTGTTTTTGTATTATGGATGCTTTTCTTTAACTTTGCTGGAACAATGTTCTGTCAGTTATTTACCAGTCTTCGCAGCAGCATACAGCACGGGGGCACTCCGGAAATGATAACTACGATGCCAAATCCGTTTCATTTCAATTGGCCGCGTTTCAAGTGGTGGTATCTAATCTGCGCTGTATTTGCCGCCGCATATTCTGCTCGTTTGGCTTATCGAATTAAGGCCAATTATACTCCCCTTTCGGCCAATCAGACAAAGGGAAGTCGTAGATTTGCGACGTTACGGGAATTGAAAAGCGAATTTCGGAGCGTTCCCGAAAAAGCACAAAGGTATGACGGCACAGGTGGATTTCCGGTATCTAGGTATAACGATAGAATCTTTATCGACGACAGCCCCGTCAATAACCTAATCATAGGCACGACACGAAGCGGCAAAACTCAGGCAGAGGTAATTCCGGCCATTGATATTTACAGTCGGGCAGAAAAGCAGGCCAGCATGATTATAGCAGACCCAAAAGGAGAACTTACTGCTGCCTCAATTGCAACATTGCAAAAGCGCGGATACAACGTGCAGGTGTTCGATCTAATGAACTTCATGGGCCTGTCATATAATCCCCTTCAGCTCGTCCTTCACACTTATTTACAAGGGGACACCGCGGAAGCACAGTTACTTGCAAATACGTTATCCTATATTCTGTTCCATGATCCCAACGCCAAAGATAAGACTTGGGAGAACTGGAGCATTGCACTGACAAATGCACTGATTCTTGCTGTTACGGTTGACTGCTGCAAAAAGGCAGATGAAACCGATGACATAGAAGAAAAGAAGAAATGGTACAGTAAAGTCAACATGTATTCTGTTGCCCGGCTTTTGGTCGATCTTGGTGAAACTGATAAGGAAGGGCGTAGCTCCCTTGATAATTTCTTTCTCAGTCGCGGTTCTAATGATATAGCTCGAATACAATATTCCTCTGTTGCATTTGCAACAGGGAAAACAAAAGGCAACATTTTTGCAAATACTCTCGCGCAGTTAATAAAGTTTACGATGGAGAAAGTCGCAAGAATGATATCCATGAACACGATAAATCTTGAAAATATCGGGTTCGATACGGAAAGACCTACCGCAGTTTTTCTAGTGCTTCCGGATTACGACAAGTCCAATCATTTTTTAGCGACGATTTTCATCAGTCAACTCTATTATGTCCTTTCCAAAAAATGTGCCATGATTGGCGGCAAGTGCTATCGTGAAGTCGTATTTCTTCTGGATGAATTCGGCAACATCACACCGATTCCGGAGATGGCTCATATTCTGAACGTATGCCTTGGCCGCAATATACGCTTCGATTTGATTATCCAGGCATATTCACAGATATATCATCTATATGGTTCAGAAGACGGAAAATCAATTATCGGTGCCTGCGGCAATCAGATATATCTGCTGACAATCGAAGACGATACCGCAAAACAGTATTCTTCCTTAATTGGAAACAAAACAATAACTGCATATTCTAGGAATGCGAAAAACAACCTGTCACTTAAGAAAAACATTTCTGAACATTCCGATACAAAACCCCTTCTGGATCACAACGAATTAATGGAATTAAAGCCCGGTGAAAGCGTTGTCGTGCGTGTTACAAAGCGGACGGATCTAAAAGGACGCAGCATAACACCAAATCCAATCTTCAATCATGGAGAAACTGCTCTGAAATATAGCTATCAATATCTGAACAATGATTTCCCAAACGCATCATTTCAGAAACTCAATCTCTCCTACACCTGTAAGCACAAAGGAATAGAAATACAAGATATCCTGTACTCCCCCATCACGAAATCAGAAGAGCTGCTTGTGGAAACCTCTTTTCCGGACGATCTTCCGCTAAATAAGAGATTAACGGACGGACAGCAAAATCTGATTTTACGCTTCTTCAAAGCAGAAAACTTCGATGAAAATACAATCGACTTCTCAATGACATTGACTCAGTTTGATAGTTTCCTTCAGGATCTTTTCGACCAACAGCAGATTTCTCAGAACACCTTTGACGATATTTATACGGTACTCAAAGAGGCGAAATGAAAGAGGGAACATCTTTATGAAGATAAGGAAATCGGCCCTGTCGTTTGTTTCATTATTAGCAATCTTATTATGCTCTCCGATATCTGTTTTTGCAGATACCGTGGACGCAAAGAAAGTTCTAAATCAATATCAATTCGAATCACACAGCGTTGGAGGAGATGTTGGCCGACAAATCGGTTGGGGCATTGTGACATTTCTTCATTGGCTGGTAAATAGCCTAGAAGATGTTATCAGCAATGTTAATTCCACACTTGGAGGCTTCTTTCAGTCAGCAGACATCACGAGCCTTCAAAATGAAAAAATCAGACCTCTTATTATAGCACTGTTGGCCATTGTGATTATGGCTATCGGCATCATGTATATTATCAAGCCCCGCGACCTATCGACTATCGTTGGAAATCTGATCATTGGCATGGTGATTATGGTCAGTGTGCCAACGCTTCTTTCCACCGCATACAGTTTAACAAATGATGCAATTAATTTTCTCGGCAGCACAAACGGAATTAAAACTTCTATTTCTGACCGAATTCTCGTTGATAATATCACAGATAACACACTGTACGACAATTCAGGATTCAAGGCACTGAAATACAAAAATGTGTATGCTCAACCTAAACATGATATATCGCAGATTACGAAGATTAATCCTACTGAAACAATTAATGATCCGGATAAAATGCAGCATCCGGATGTATGGAAGAATAAATTGACTACTGATCAAAATGGTAATCAAACATTAACGGCCCTATGGGATGGCAAGGTTGGGTTTGTTGGGATTCCTGCGTTGTCTGAATATTATTACCGGTGGTCAATTGATTGGTTTGCTATTATAAGTACACTGTTCATTACAGCTTTTGCACTGATTTTCAGCAGCGTAAAAATTGCTCGTATTCTCTATGAGCTTGTCATTCAACAGACTATGACGCAGGCACTCGCACTGCTTGATATTTACAGCGCACAGCGCGTAAAAAAATGTCTGCAAATGTTAATGGCCTCATTCATTACTTTGTTTGCTGTATTCTTCATGCTCCAGGTATACATCATAGGTACAGCCTATATTAACGCAAATACGAACAACTTTGTTCTTCGGTTGATTTTAATGATTGCGCTGTCTTGGTCGGTTATCGACGGGCCGAATCTATTTGAACAAATTTTCGGTATTGACGCCGGTGTGCAAAACGCCACCCGCACACTAATAGGAATGAAAGCAGCTGGCAGTATGCTTGCCGGGGGTATCGCACTTGCGGGCGGTAAGAGTATGATGGATTCATTAAAAACAAAAGGAATCATCGGCACAGCAAAAACAGCAGTAGGAAAAATTGGTGGTGCGGTCGGTGGAGCTAGTGGTATTGTCGCCGGACTTGGGCAAGGAGCTTTTGATAACCGTTCTCGCCTAACAGCCGCCATGACTGCGGCCACAGGCGGATCTGGAGCAGCTACAAATATTTCACAAGGCACCAAGCTGACTGACAGCTCTGGCACCGGGGGTGGTGTACCCGTTATGCACGATATGGATAATGCTGAGCAGACTCAACCAGGCAGCACCGCAATCCCAGATAATTCACCCGTTATTCCTGCTGCCACAGAGGAAAAGCAGGAAGGAAACACAAGTCAACAGGATACTTGGAACCGTGAAACGCTCGGAAGCGCGCTAAAAAGTCGATATACAAGAGGTGTTCAGAATACAAGTGCTGTACGTGCAGCAAGGCGTATGTATAACTTGACATACGGTAGCAGTTTAGCTCACGGCGATAAGAAAATTCTACGCGAACAGCTCGCGCATCACAAAATGCAGGAAAATCCACAGTTAAGCCATAGACAAGCTATACGAGACGCGAAGGCGGAAATAAAGGATATCAATCGAATGAATAGGAAAGGAGTCCAAAAATGACATATATAATACCAAAGCAGCTGAAGGAAGAAATGAAGCTGATTGACCGACCTATACGTCTATGGTGGAAAGACTTCTTGGCGCTGTGCGTATTACTTGGAACATTCCTAATGTTCAAAACACTAGTACATTCCTGGCTGATTGTTCCCTATTGGATTATCGCATCAGTCAGTAGTCTTTTTCTAATCCAGCCCGCACCAGGCAATCCCAAAAAACGAAATTGGGAAGCAATTATCTTGTATATAAGCAAGGATCAATATACGCATTATTCCATCAATCATGTTCCAGATATGAAGGTGAAAAAAGATGCTTGATAAAGAAGAACGCTTGAAATTAAAGCAACAGGAACGGGAATTTGAGGAAAAAGCTCGAAAAAACCGGGAAGAACTAAAAAAACTGAAGGCCGAGCAAAAGAAAGCAAAGAAGGAGCAACGAAAGAATTCAAAGATTGCGCGTAAAGCAGAAAAAAAGAAGGCCGCTGCAAAGCCAGCAAGTACGAACAAGATACTCTCCGTGTTCCCTATCCGTGATTATTTAGAGACAGAAGGATATTTCCTAACCGATGAAAAAAAGATTATCGATCTGTTTCAAATACAGGGAAGGTCATATTATGACGCCACGGATGAAGAAATCGAGAATATGGTGCTCAGTAACGCTCGATTGCTCCAACGCCTTTCGGATGATATTAAAATCATCAGTATGAATTACCCGACCAACACGAAGCAGCAACAAGAGTATATCAGCTATATGCTGAAAAGACCTGATCTTGAGCGTTACTCAGAAATGTTGCTGGAGAAGCTTGAAACGCTGCAAGCGCTGGAGAGGGATACAACAGACCGTCAGGCTTTTCTGATGGTTTTTGCGGAAAACAAGGGCCGCTACGAGGAAATCAAACGGATACTATCAGGCGATCCCTATTTCAATGTGCGGACAATCAGTCGTGAAAAAAAAGAAAACATTATTTTCCAACTAAATAACATGAATAAGCGTGTGAAAGTGTGAAAGGCAGGATTGTAATGGGACTGACTAAAAGGAAGGAAAAAACCGAAAAAGAGCTTTTCAACCCTGTACTGATTTCCAAGATTCAGCCACAGGGAAATTTGAAGCTTAACGATGAGCGTTATATCAAAACCGGTGACGGATATGTATCCTGCATTATGGTATATTCCTATCCGGGACAGGCGGGTGATTTCTGGCTGTCAAGGCTGATGAACATCGATGGAGTTTACTCCGTCCTTGATATCGCCACGGAAAACACCATTGACGCACAGGACGACATCATTCATTCCCTAAACGAACTGGAGGTACGCTACGAAAGCGCAAAGGATGACGGCACACGGATAGAAGCAGAACAGAATTACAAGCTGCTGAAAGATATGCTCACGGCTGTCAAAACCCAGGGTGAAGTAATTAAGCTGATTCAGTGTCGACTCTTTGTTGCGGGAAGGACAAAGCAGGAAGTCGATGCCCGCGTCGGAGAAATAATTGATGTCCTGGAAAGCGAGGATTTCAGATGTGCCGTGTTCCTAAATGAGACTGATTGTATGTATAAATCGCTTTTCCAGCCTTATCACAAACAGATTATGGAACGCAACAAACGAGTTGGGAATCCGCTTCCCGCCGTATCTCTGGCCGGAGGCTATCCGTTCAACTTTGAACAGTTGGACGATGCCTTCGGCTTTCCTATTGGAGTATCTTCTACACACGGAAATATTATCTTCGACCAATTTAAAAAGACCAATGTTCGCCTTTCCTATGATGCACTGATTATCGGTAAAAAAGGAAGCGGCAAATCGACGCTGATGAAACTCATGTTCAAAAACAACGGTATCATCGGCAACCACATTCGGCTTCTTGATGTCACAGGCGAATTCACGTCTCTCGCTCAAAGTCTGGGCGGGACAATTATTACGCTGGATGGCAGCTCCGGTATTATCAATTATTTGGAAGTTTTCCGCACGGCGGAGGATGAAGCAATCAGCTTTGCAAATCATCTGTCAAAAATGAATTCACTGTATAAATATTTATGTCCATCTGCGGATGAAGCAGAACGAAATGAGTTTGAGGAATACGTCCGGAAACTGTATGAAGTCAAAGGGCTCTGGCTCAGCAATTCAACTGAGCACCAAAAGATTACTGGGTTGCCTCCTGAAGTATATCCAACGTTTGATGATCTTTTGCAGTTGATCCGGAGCGATCTGTATGAAGATTATGAGCAGGGCAAGGTCAATCGAAACCTCTCCCCTACCAAATGGCGGCGCCTCGAAAATATTGAACTTGTGTTAACCAATCTGGTACACAGTTACGGAAAAATGTTTAACGGAAAAACATCTATCCCCGACCTGTCCGGAAAACAAATTATCGTTTACAATGTGCAAAATATCAGCACTTTTAAAGCGGAAATATTCAATGCGCTGCTGTTCAATGTCATGTCATTAATGTTTGACGATATGATTCGAATCGGCGTTCCGAGTAAGCAGATGTTTGAATCTGGTACACCGGTGTTTCAGATTCCGAAACTGCTACTGCTGGTGGATGAAGCGCATAAGTTCATCAACACAAAGAATCCACTTGCCCTAGATTACATGATTGGTATTGTCCGTGAAGGCAGAAAATATTTTACGGGCCTCACTCTGGCAAGCCAGTCCATCCGTGACTTTGCTCCGGAGAATGCGGACAGTGAAGCTGTGGAGCGTTTGAAAACGCTGTTTGAGCTTACACAGTACAAATTCATCATGCAGCAGGAGGCAAACTGTAAGGAGTTGTTGCGCTCCATCTTTGGCGACCAGTTAACAGAATCTCAGCTGAAGCAAATACCGAAATTCGGGCAGGGCGAATGTTTCCTTTCGACCGGCGAAGATATTCTCCACACTTATATTCAGATTACGGAAAGCGAAAAAGCTCTGTTCAAAGGTGGTGCCTGATGTGACCGCTAAAATTAAATGGCTGAAGAAGCGGATGATTGAAAATATCAATTTCACTTATCGGATTTTTCTATCGACTACTACCATCCTGCTGGCAGTGTGTTTAACAAGTAAAATGTGGTTGCCGAGTGATGTTCCAATCCAAAACACTCCTATTGGAACAACTATCAGCACAACCGAAGGTATTGGCTTGTGTCTGCAAAGCTGGCAGTATAACCCTTCCACACATTTCATGGAGGCTGCATTCACTTATCCGAATTCAGACGATTACCAGAACGTAAAATTCTTACCGACAGCTCATACCGATATAAACAAATCAAAAGCTTTGAATGTCACGGTCGCCTATGAGCACAATGGTTATCTTGTGATTCAAATCCAAAATCTCCCGCAGAATTGGAATGTTGTATCATTGTGGATTGACAGTCAGCAAGAACAGACCGTCGATGTAATTCAGACAGATTCAGACCTCATTATCGACAACAACAGTCCAACGGAAGAATTCAATCAACAGGGTGCAAACTTCCTTTGTGATGCTCGAAAAGTTGTCCGTAACACTTCCCTGAAATCGCAATCGACATTGTACTACTCGTTGGAATCTATTGATAATGAGATTGCAGCAGTGCAAGCGAATATCTCTCAGACGAACAAAAAAATTGCTTCGGCCAATCTATCCATTCAGCAGTTGACGTCTGATATTTCTGTACTAACTGAAAATCAGAAATACCAAACTGCGGATGAGGTGAAGCAATCGAATGATACCATTCAATCCAAAAAGACACAGATAAATAATCTTAAAAATAACATTGCTCAATTCCAGTCAGATATAAAAAATTATGAGCTGAAGATTCAAAAACTCAAACAAAAATGGAACGACACAAAGAATGGCAAGTATCAAGACGCAGGCACAGGTGTTGCAAAATCTACATTAGATTCAACATCTTCTGCATCACCAAAATCGGCTGTTAGTTCATCGGAGAAAGTGATAGTCGATTAAAAAGAGGGACAAAAACTATGCACCAATCATGCACATTCTATGCACCAAAATATGCACATTTCCCTCAGTCTATGATATCACCGATTCGTCAGGCTTTGCCTGACCTATCACGCAAGTGATAGCAGAATCCCCTTATGCTCTTTACCCCTAAGAGGGCGCGCCGCAGCGCCGCCCCCTTTCGGGGTAAAACCGTCAATCCCCGTGTGGGGCCACCTAATGAAAAAAGAACGAAACAGGGTGAAAACATGAACATAATGGTTCGCGGTATTGACCCGGCGGCAGTCAAGAAAATTGACGAGCTTGCAAAGAAACAGAATATCTCTCGTAATCAATTTCTCGCATCGTTGATAAACAACTATGCTGCACTGGAGGAGTTCAAAAGTTATCAGAGTCAGTATGAAACCGTAATCAAACAATGCCTGCAAGTGATTCAGCAAAACAGTCATATCGAGGAAAGGTTATTAAGATATTTGGAGAGTGAGGACAATGAAGACACGCAAAAATCTGTATTATGATGAATCTACACTCGACTATATTCAGAAGTACAAAGATGAACATCATCTGCCAACCTTGACAGCCGCAATCGCTTCTATCGTTGACGAGCATCGCCACCGGAATGATATTGATACAACAGAAGTTGTCATTCAACATATTGCAAGAAGGGTAGCCGAACTGTTGGACGATAAGCTGACTCGAATCCGTCTCGGCGTCAACAATGCTGACCGGAACAGCGACATCATTATCATGCTCCTGAATACTCTACTCGGATATCAGGAGCTGACATCACTCATTACGGAGGATACTCCGCAGCTCCAAAGAGCAAGAGAAATCGAAAAAGAACGCATCCAAAACTTCCGGGAAAAAAAGCTCGACCGGGAAGCAAAAAAAGCGAACAAGACACCGGAAATTATTCCAGATGAATTGATTATGGAGTGAGGTGAGCAGCCTTGCCGGACAAAGTAACTCCCGGAGTTGTGTTTACATCAAAGTATGTATTCTCTGAGAAAAAGTATGCGGAATATATCAATTACATTGACCGGTCGGAAGCTGTCCGGAACGATGCCTATCCCCTGTACTCCGTGTATGCCGACTATATGGACGACCCGAAAAAGCAGCATCAATTCGACTCATGGTCGGATCACACTTCATCCTTATTTACGGCAACAAAAGACCAACTAACAATTGAAGAAAAAAAAGAGCTGAAACAACAGTTCCAAAAAGCACAGAGAAATGACAGCCCCATGTGGCAGCAAGTAATCAGTTTCACAGATGAATTTCTAGAAAAAAACGGGTTATTTGACCGTGAAACAGAAACACTTGACGAAGATAAGATACGCGAAGTAACTCGCCGTGCAATGCAGGAAGTCTTGAAAAGTGAGAACATGGATGGCTCCGCCATCTGGAGCGCGGCAATCCACTACAACACAGATAACATTCATGTTCATATTGCAATTGTCGAACCGGTTCCGACGCGCAAGCGCAAAGAATTTACTATGACGGATGAACACGGAAACAAAATAAAAATGGAACAGTTCAAAGGCAATATGAAGCCACAAACATTCGCTAAAGCAAAGTCTAAAATCGTCAACAACATTGTCGATCGTTCCCCGGAACTGACAAAAATCAATGACATCATTCGGAACAGAATTGTTGCGGAAAAGCGTAACCGTAATTCTTACCGTGACGAACAGCTGCGCGGTCTATTCTTGAATATTTACCGGCGGCTTCCTGTTCCTGAAGATAAACAACTCTGGAAATACAAGATGAATGCCCTCAGCTATATCCGGCCTGAAATTGATAACTTTACCCGGACATACATAGCCATGTACCACCGAAGTGACTTTGAAGAATTGAAGAAGGAGCTTGCAAATCAGGAGGAATTTCTGAAAAGCGTCTACGGCACAGGAAAACAAGAGCTGTATAAGAACTACGCCAAAACAAAAATCGATGATCTCTATACCCGTATGGGTAACGCTCTGCTTCGGGAATTACGGGAATTTGATAAAACCATCCAACCGAAAGAGAAAAACACGGATAAAGAAAAAGTGATACCGAGCAGAAGCTCCAGCGTAATATACAATCTCAAAAAAGCGCTGAAAAAAGAATATGGCCACATTAAAAATCAGGTTGCATACCTGGAGTTGCAGCGCGAGATTGAACACGAACAGGAGACGGTAGACCGTGCGTAAAAAGGTTATTGCAAAAATAGTAGTATGCCTCTTGCCAATAATATTCGTATTGCTAATTGCAATTATTATTTCTGTTACCTTCGCCAGCGCATTATCAGACAGTGCGACAGCAGCTACAAATTATAATTCTGATAGCATAGGATCCGGTGGGTTGTCGGAAAATGTTCTAGCTTATCAAGACGAGATAAGTACGGCCTGTGCTAAGTATGGAATATCCGATTATGTTGCTCTGGCGATGGCAGTTATGCAGCAGGAAAGCGGTGGTGTTGGAAGTGATCCTATGCAGTGCAGTGAGTGTCCGCTGAATACACGGTATCCACAAACGCCTGGAGGCATTACGGATGCGGAGTATTCCATCGATATCGGGATTGCATACCTGGCAAGTTGCCTAAAAAGCGCTGGGTGTACTTCCCCATCCGATATTCCAGGAATCAGCCTCGCTCTTCAAGGATACAACTTTGGCGGCGGCTATATTGCATGGGCGCAAGAACGCGGCGGATATTCACCTGATAACGCCGCTGAGTTTTCTTCCATAAAGGCTGCGGCAATGGCATGGAGCGGTTACGGCGATCCTGAGTATGTAAGCCATGTATTACGTTACTATACTGTTATACCCACAGGCGCTCTATTTGGGCTGCCGCTTCAAGCTGGGACTATCTCCCGTGGATGGGGTCGGGACGGTGATGAATTTCACAAGGGAATCGACTTTGCGGCTCAGTACGGCACAAAAATATACGCTGCTGAATCCGGTACAGTAACATACGCTCAGTATGGTTCTGCTCCATACGGTGGTTATGGAAATGTGGTCGTCATAAAGCATGATGATACATATACTACGCTGTATGGCCACTGCTCGAAGCTGTTGGTCAGCGCCGGACAAACCGTAAAACGTGGACAAGTTATTGCCCTGGTAGGCAGCACTGGCGATAGCACCGGAAATCACTGTCATTTTGAGGTTCGGGTCGCTGGGGATAGAGTTGATCCAGCAGCATATCTAGGAATTACGGTGAAGTAAAGGAAATAAGTCACGAGCTAATGAGCAAGAGAAAAATTTCTCTTATTTGCACTACAATAGCAATTTTTGCAAAAAAATTGTTGACATAATTGAGGTCAATGCTATAATAATATCAGTGGATAGTAAAAGCTATCTACTGTAGCTTACCAGCTACGGCAAATAAATATCCGATTCGACAAATGTTTCTCCGCTTACTGGCATGCGGAGTCAAAATAAATCGCCAGGCTCAGATGTTTCTCCGCTTACTGGCATGCGGAGCTCAAATAAATTGCCAGGCTCAGATTTTGAGGCCCTATCTTTTGATAGGGCCTCGCTTTTTAAGAAGATGTGTGAAATGAAAGAACGTCATTTTTACTTTGTGGCAGATTCTTTTTACAAAGACTTTCCAGACCCGAACCTAATGAGAAACAAAGAAGCCATAAAAAGCAGGATTGTTTGTCAGAAAAAACACCATTTAATGATTTTCTTGTCCGACTTACACAAGACATAAAGGACAAGGCCACTGAGAAAGACAATGAACTGGAACGCTGAGAGAACGAGCTTAACTCGGACATTTTGTCCGACTTAGTATTCTAGTACCCATTGCAGTAATTCATCCTCGTAGCTGATATTGTTCTTAAAATACTTTTGACATATAACAGCTTAAGCGTATAAAATAATAAATACCGTGTTAAGCACCGAGGAAAAATACGCCTACCGAGCGGCGTGACAAATTGCCGGTTTGAATCATTACATCATAGGAAAGCCCTTTGTCGTTATTCGGCAAAGAGCTTTCTTGTTATGAGGGTTTAAAGGCTCTATAATAAATGTTGGGGTGTAACGAATAGAGCCTAAGAAAAAGAGTAAAAAAAGTAGAGCATATTCGATGAAAAACCTTTAAAATGGAAATTACCACTATCCCATGTTGGAGGTCATCGATATGCTCTGTACTCATTCTACCGAAAAACTGCTTGGATTAAAAGGGGTAATCGTAAAAAATGTGAGGCAATTACCCGATAAAACGGAAATTTTCATTGAGTTGCCGAGAAAGCCGCATATTTGCCCTTGCTGTGAACATCAAACCAGCTATGTCCATGATTACCGTTGTCAAACGGTAAAGGACATTCCCGCTTTTGGTAAACACACCAGTTTAATTCTCCGCAAGCGCCGGTATCGCTGCTCTTCCTGCGGAAAGCGTTTCTTTGAACATAACTCGTTTCTGCCAAGATATCACCGCATGACAAATCGATTAGCCGCGTATATCATTTCAAAGCTTTCCGACGTACGTTCCTTTACCAGTGTAGCACGAGAAGTAAATCTTTCGGTTTCAACCATAATCCGGATTTTTGATTGTATCAACTATGGAAAGCCGCAGCAATTACCCGAAGTTGTATCAATTGATGAGTTTAAAGGCAATACAAACAATGAGAAATATCAATGCATTCTGACCGATCCGGTCCGGCACCGAATCCTTGATATTCTTCCTGCTCGTTACAACCACAAGCTGACAGAATATTTTAGCCGGATCGACCGTTCTCAAACCAAGTATTTTGTCAGCGATATGTGGAGTACATATGCTAGTATTGCTCAGACATATTTTAAAAATTCCATTTATGTCATTGACAAATATCATTACATTCGTCAGGTATTTTGGGCTTTTGAAGCTATTCGCAAGGAAGAACAGAAAAGGTTTAGCAAGACCCGAAGAATTTACTTTAAGCGCTCTCGAACCTTGCTGAACAAACGATATGAATTTCTCACTCCGGAGCAAAAACAACAGGTTAATATCATGCTTTATGCAAGCAGCCGTTTGCTGACAGCCTACTCTCTTAAAGAACAGTTTTTCAAAGTTCTTGATTCCTCCGACAGTCAGTCCGCACGGACAGCGCTATCCCATTGGATTATGACCGCACAAAACAGTGGCCTTTCAAGATTTGTTGCTTGTGGAAATACCATGGTGCGCTGGTCAAAAGGTATTCTAAATTCGTTTGATTGCCCTTACACCAATGGTTTTACCGAAGGGGTTAACAACAAGATTAAGGTACTCAAACGCAATGCCTACGGTTATCATAATTTTACCCGCTTTCGTAATCGCATTCTTCACATGTTCCATGTTTCAACGAAAAATGGAGCAGCTTAGTGCCGCTCCATCCCGTGTTTCCATTTTGGGTTACCCCAACTATTGACATAGAGCCTTCATACTTTTCTGCTAAGGAAAAAAGTTAGTTTTCTGCATAAAAAAAAGCCGAAACGGAAAACCGTTTCGGGAAGCAAAATAACAAAGAACCACCTGTTAAAATTTTGGCTTGCCGGTGGATTCTCTTACCACAAGTTCCGGCATCAACAGAAGCCTGTTGACATAATTGCCGTTCATAATTTGTTCCATCACCATGCAGACGTTTTTACCTATCGCCAGACGATCCTGCCGAATCGTAGTTAGCGTCGGTGTTGTGTAAGAAGCAAGCGGAAGATCATCAAATCCTGTAACACTAACATCTTCCGGAACGCGCAAACCCATTCGATACAATTCACGAAGGACACCGTGCGCCAGCAAATCACTTGCACAAACGATTGCCGTAGCGCCTTCCTTAATAAAATGGCCGACAAACTTGCCCGCGCAGTCAGCCATATAATCCCCGTGTGCCACCAGTTCCTCCCGCACGTGCAGGCCGCATTTTTCCATTCCAAGCCGAAAACCAGCCAGTCTCTCCTGTGAAACACGGCTAATAATTTCCCCGTTATAAGCATTGCGATATTCTTGTGCCCTAACCGAGCCAAATGCTCCACAGCGTAATAGATCCCCTGCTGGTTATCAACGCCAACACATGCAACGTTTTTATTATATACAACATTATCCAATAGAACCGTTGGGATTTCTGTTTTGCGCATCTGGGCAATAAAATCATTATGCAGCGTGAAGCCCAGCAAGAATCCGGCCGCGTAATGATTTGCCTTCATATAATTATCATAATTGTATTCGGATTCTTGATTCATGGCAAGCGGCACAATGGACACGTCCCACTTTTTAGCGGTCGCTTCCAATTTAAAACCCACAATGATATCGTAACCGAACTGCTCAATCCGTTCATAGCCCATATTTTCTATAAATACGCAAATTTTCTTCAAACCTGCGCCTGCACGGTTTTGTTTTGGAACATAGCCCATTTTCATCGCAGTATCCAAAATCAGCTGGCGGGTTTTGTCGCTAACGTCGCTGGCACCGCTGAGTCCTTTAGAAACCGTGCTAATAGACAAATGCAATTCATTAGCAATATCTTTTATAGTGGCCACCGCGTTTCACATCCATTTGAAAAATATTTACGAAATTTTCGAAACTGTTTGCATTGTATCACAGAATACCTATCCTGTCAATTATGGACATGCGGCACAACTCCCGAAACACCGTCATACAATATGTAGAAAACATAAGAATCGGGATAAAATAGTTATAGATTGGAAAATGCAACCATACCATTACACAAAATCCGCAAATCCGGACGTATCCAAGGTAAGGTCACAAATGTCAACCACATTCATCGCCGTAATATACTGCTCTTCCAGCGGAATCCATGTTTCCAAAAAATTGTGCAGAGATTGTCCGTTGCCGCGCAGGAAAATTCTCCTCTGCTGCACATTGGGCGAACAAGTCAGAAATACACGATAATCATAAAATACTCTAAAATCCGGATGCAGTGAATAACTGCCCTCCACAACAGCAAATCTTCCGGGCTGCACTGCCCGCGGCGGAAGCATTTCCCCGCTCCGGCAAGAATAAGGGCGATATTGAATCGTTTCCCCTTTGTTCAGCGGAACAAGCACTTCCTTTAAAAAGCGCGCTCGGTCGATATTTCCCGCTGGCTGTGACATCCAGTCGGCGTTTCTGTCCTGAAGCGGCAAATAAAAATCATCCATATGAAAGACACTGCAGCCGAACACCTCTGCCAAAAGATTTGCCAAAAAAGATTTTCCGCTGCCGCATCTGCCATCCAAGGCAAGAATCACCGGTTCTTTCCCCTTATGGGTTTCCAACAGCTTCATCACTGCCTTGAAAACAGGAAGATAGGCATAATAGGATGCCTTCACAACCCGATAGTGGGGATTATATGTTTCCTTATATTTGCGGCTGTGATGAACAGGCCCACCGCCAAAACGAATGTATTCATCCAGAAAGGATTTTATTTCATCTTGACCTGCACAAAGCAGTCCGTTTTGTGCCATGTTTTGCAAAAGTTCCAGTTTCTGCCGAAAACGAATTTGACTGCCAAGATGCGAGTTTGCTGTGGCTGAACACAGCAGATTCAATAGCGGAAGAAAACTTTTCATCTCTTGTCCGGGTGTAAGAAAAATCCGGCATAGGCCGTTTCCAATCGGCTCCATGTACAACTCGCTCCCCGTTTCCTGTTTGCAAGCAGGCAGAGAATAGTATTCGTTCCAGAGGGTCTCCATCCTATCAACGGGGTCATTGATAAAATGAGCGCATCCAAACTCATTTTGATACAGGAGCTTTACATAATCGACCGGCTCCATCTCGGGATATGTCCTGCTGTGCTGCAGAATAATCTCAAAAAGCTCCTCGTCCATACTAGCCTCCGTATTGTATTGCTGCAATCTCGTTATATTATAGCATATGGCGGAAATTTTATCGACTAAAGCGAAAATATAAAACTAATTTTTATTTATTTTTTACAACACAATATCAGCTGACCATAGGAGCTGTTTCCATCCGGGCATAAAATCATCCAGCTGCTTCATAGGAAGATAGTTTCATATATCCCGAAACATTTGGAGGTATTCCAAATCCTGAAACCCAAGCTGACGGTACAGCGAAACCGCCCTTTGATTGCTGCTTTCCACTTCCAACCGAAGACGTTTGGTGTTCTGCGGCAAATGTTCTTTTAAAAACTTGAAAAACGCATGTCCTAATCCATGCTCTCTATATTCCGGCTTCACATACAGTTCCTCAATCCAAACCACCATTCCGCCGGCTTCCTGTGAAAAAGTCTTTGCCAAAAGCGCATAGCCGGCAATTCTTTTGCGGTATTCCATCACATAGGCTTCGGCATATTCCTGTGACCGCATCAATTCCGTAAACGTGCCTTCAAAATGACACGGAGGAACACTGTGGCAGACAGCATCGGACGAATAAAAGTCCTTCGCCATTTTTATGTACTCCGCGCGGTCATCAGGGCTGATTCTTCGAATCATTATGTTATAATCCTGCATACACTTACACCATGTCTGTTGTATTTCTCATCTAGCCGCGCACAGTTGCGGTTGACGACTAATTCAGTCTTTTCGGATATACTGCTGAAGTAATTTAAGCGTGTTGTTCACACCGTCGATATGGGAACGCTCATATCCATGGGAGGCATATACCCCGGCTCCAATCAGCCCGTGTTTCAAATCATAACCCGCAGCCAGTGCGGCATCGGCATCGGAGCCATAATGCGGGTAAACATCCACTGCAAAATCGAGTTTTGCGCTTTCTGCGCAGCGAATCAGCTCCGTGGTAACATCGTAATCATACGGGCCTTGAGAATCTTTAACGCAGATACTCACCATGCGCTCGGTGCAGGCAAGTCCCTCACCCACACAGCCCATATCTACGCTGATAATCTCCTTCGCATCCACGGGCAGAGCACCGCAAGCACCGTGGCCGACCTCTTCATACACGGTGATAAACACATAGACCTTACGCTTGAGTGATATCTTTTTTTCGGAGATGCGTTTCGCAAGCCCCAGTAAAATTGCAACGGACAGCTTATCATCCAGAAAACGGCTTTTGATATATCCGCTTTTGGTGATAACCGTGCGCGGTTCAAAGCAGACAAAATCTCCCGTGCGGATACCAAGTGCTTCCGTATCCTGCTTGGACTTCACATCCTCATCCAACACAATTTCCATATCTTCAAAGGTTCTGCTTTGCTCAGAAAATTTTTTATTAACATGTATCGATGGGTCGTTCATCTGGAGCGTTCCTTCAAACACCTGTCCGGAGCGGGTATAGATTCTGCAATTTTCCGTTTCGCAGTTGTTCGCATTGAGCCCGCCGATGTTTGTAATGCGGAGTCTTCCGTTTTTCTTAATTTCTGCCACCATGCCGCCGAGCGTGTCAATGTGTGCAGAAAGAATCAGCGGATTTCCTTCTCCTCCCAAATCACACACAACACACCCCTTGTTGGTCAGGTACGGCTGAAACCCCAATTTTTGAAATTGCTCCATGGTGTACCGCGTCACTTCACCGGTAAACCCACTGGGACTGTCAATGGACATCAATTTTTTTAGTTGCTCCAAAATATATTCCATATTCTTTCTCCTTCGTCGATTTTATAACCATTTCTAATCATTGCCTTTCCGGCCGTTCTGTGCAAAAAGCTACTGTTCTTCCTCTGTGCCGAGTGGGCGGAAGCGGCCATCCGGTCCTTTCCAACGCAGTTTTCCAATCGTCTTGCGTCCAATCTGAATGGCCTCTTTCGGGCACTGATGAACACACCTCATGCACAGAAAGCAAGTATCGCCAAATCGAACGCCTTCGGTCGTTACTTTTATATTGTCTGCGGGACATATCTTTTCGCAATATCCGCAGCGAATGCAGTTGCCATCCGCGTAGAATTTATCCATAATCCTCCTGCGAAGCGGGGCGTAGCAAAGATGAACTACCCCGTCCGCCAGTGTTCCGATCAATTTCACGGGAATCCGTGCATTCCGAATCTCCCGCGCATGTTTCTCGCCATCGGCAATATCCGACCGAATCTTTTCAACCAGACGGTCAAGAGGTTCTATCCGGCTAAAGTCGCGGCTGCACAGCTTTTTCGCCGCAGGAGAATCTTTCTGCAAAAAGGCCAAAGCATCCGAACCGGGCATGGTGACATCCGCCCACCCGGCTACTCGGCAGCCCACCGCTTTCAAAAGTCCGGCCGCTCGATGCAGGGCATTGCCGGAATACGCCCCCGCCGTGCAAAATAAATATGCCGTGCTCATGCTGTCCGGAGGTATCTGCCTGAGATAATGTTTCATGATATCCGGAACATCACAGGCATAGACAGGAAACCCAAAAATCACAGTATCATATTGGGCGATATCATCGTTGAGCAAACGCTCAATGGACGCAGTCCTAACTTGTATTCCATCCTGCTGCAAATGATTTTTGATATATTTCGCACAATATGCTGTATTGCCGGTACCGCTGAAATATGCAACAAGAATTTTCATGCTTTCCTCCTGTCTGTCAAATAAAACGGCGCATGCAGCCGGTAATTTCAGCTTCTCCTCAACTAATAGTAATCCTCCCACTTACAAAAATCAACCTAGGAAAATCTTTTCCGCATATTGGAGAGTACTGGTATATTTCTCTAAATGTGCTATACTGAAATGGAAAATGGCGGAATGAATCAAAGGAAGTGTCGTTTCATGATTGGGGTTGTTGATGTTGGCGGAGGGCTCCGCGGCATTTACGGCGCCGGCGTTTTTGACCGATGCCTTGGCAGCGGTATTGAATTTGACTACTGCATTGGCGTTTCCGCAGGCAGTGCCAACATTGCGTCCTTTTTATCAAAACAAAAGGGCAGAAACTACAAATTCTATACGGAGTACGCTTTCCGCAGGCAGTACATGAGCCTGCACAATTTGATTCGCACAGGTTCCTATATCGATATGGATTATGTCTACGGCGTTCTCTCCTGTATGAACGGAGAAAATCCGCTGGACTTTAAAACAATTCAGCAATCCCACAGTGCGATGAAAGTTGTTGCGTTAAACGCTCTGACAGGAGAAACCACCTATTTTGACAAAAGCGATATGTCCCAAGACAACTACCATATTCTGAAAGCCTCATCCAGTATTCCCGTCATCTGCAAACCGTATTTTGTAGACGGCGTGCCGTATTACGACGGCGGAATCGCCGACCCTGTTCCCGTGCAAAAGGCGTTTGACGACGGATGCGACAAAGTTGTCCTGATTCTGACTAAACCGAAAGATTTTATTCGGAGTGCAAAAAGAGATGCTCCTTTTGCGCGGCTGCTTCGGCATCGATACCCAAAAGCCGCTGAACGTCTGATGCTGCGTTACCAAACTTACAACGACGGGGTTGCTCTGGCGAAAAAATACGAAAAACAGGGAAAACTCCTCATCATAGCACCGGATGACTGCTGCGGTATGAACACGCTGACAAAGAAAAAAACGTGTATTGACAAGCTCTACCGCAAAGGATATGAGGACGCCGGCGCTATCACGGAATTTTTGTATCCCGCGGAAAACATCTCCGCCTGATATGCCTAACATACCGAACACCCGCAAGTTTGATGCGGAATAAGCAATCATCACAGATTTGATAAACAGAAACCGCCCGCTGTAAAAAGCAGGCGGTCATTTTTGTGTCAGTTTGCTGCTCTTAGAACGGCGAACAGTGGCAAATCACATTTTAGATTTTACAAACATTTTTCGGGGTACCGGCAAGGTAGGCTGCCACATTGTCAAACTCAATTTCAGCTCGGCGCAGCATTGATTCCTCCGAAGCAAATGCCACATGAGGCGTAAGGAGAATGTTCTTCGCGTGCAGCAGCGGATAATCCTCCGGAATGGGCGGTTCCATGTCGAACACATCGACGCCCGCACCCGCAATTTTGCCGCTGTTTAAGGCTTCTGCCAGTGCTTGATTATCCACAATCGCGCCGCGTGCGCAGTTGAGGAATATTGCTCCCGGTTTCATCTGTGCAAACTGCTCTGCCCCGAACATTTTTCTTGTTTCATCCGTCAGCGGAAGGTGCAGCGATACGATATCACTGCTGCGCAGCAGTTCCTCAAGGCCCACAAAGCGGATTCCGGCGGCTTTTGCCTCCTGTGATTCATGCCGTGCAAAACCTAGCAGCTTTGCACCGAACGCACCAAACAGCTGAGCCGTACGGATTCCAATGCGGCCTGTACCGACAATACCAACCGTGCGTCCGCAGATTTCGCGCCCTGTAAGGCCCGCGGAAGTTCCGCCCGTCCTAGCGGCTTCATCTGCTTTGCGAATGTGGCGCAGAACTCCAATTGCCAACCCGACCGCCAGTTCCGCAACGGTTTCATTGGAATAGCCGGCGCAGTTGCAGACGGTGACGCCTTTCTTTTTACAAGCGGTAAGCCCCACATGGTCAATCCCCGTAAATGCGACCGCGAGCATTTTCAATTTCTCCGCCGCTTCCACCACTTCATCCGGATAAGGGTTATTGGCAATCATGACTATGTCAGAATCTTTGGAACGCTCGGCCAATTCCTTTTTATCGGTGGTTTTTGTGTCATAATAGACAAACTCATGTCCCGCCTTGGTCAGCGGAGCGGCCAAATCGCGAATCACATTCTCCGGCACACCGAGAGGCTCCAGCAGACTGATTTTCATTGCAGGCTCTCCTTTCAAATTTGTGTATTCAGGATCGCATTGCTCTGCGGTTCTTTCGTTATACAGCATCTGTGCGGCACAACGTTTCCTACCAAGCTGTTTTCGCCGCAAAATCAGATTGTTTACTTCTGAAAGTATCATAGCATTCGGGCTATGCGATGTCAATTCTTTCCTTGCTGCATCATGCATATGTTTTTTAGCTGTTATCAAAATAAACTTGAGGTGATGCACAATGGATTACTCCCGATACTATGAATTTCCTTTCCCCTCCAAGTTAAGTAAAGAAGAAGAAAAACTGAAAGCCTATTTTTTGTCTTTGCCGGACGATGACCAGCTGCGGCTTTTAAACGGCAGCAAATCCTATGAAGAATTTCTCAACAGAGTAAAACAAAACATGCCCCGACAGAATCGCTCTGCAATTTCATAATCTCTTCGCTCTCGTTTTATTATAGAAAAAGCCCTCCCGCATATGCCGGAGGGCTTTTTTATAATACCCGCGTAAAACACATATCCTGTTCGCTACTCTGCCGGTTTAGAGCTGCCGGACTCTTCTTCACCCTTTTGGGATGGATTTTTCGCTGTACCGGTAGCGGCTGCATCAACCATGCCTTCGCCCACAATGTAGGCCACAACTGAGCCGAGCGCCATAATCACACCGGTAATCTGCGAAGTGTCCGTGCCGGGACTAAACAGTGCGATAACACCCACTACCAAGCCCGAAAGAGCAACCCAGAATTTGCGCGAGGACAGTTTTGTTTTCCAATCCATAAGAACCCCTCCTTTCCGCCGGGAGAACCCCGCTGTTCATTTATGCAGTTCATCCCGCAGTTCATCAATGCGGAAATGTGCTTGTTTGGCAGACTGCTCCACAACAACAACCCGTTCTACAATGGCCTCTATTCGGGCACTGTTGGCCGCCTCCTGTTTCGCTATATTTTCCAGCTTATCATTAACCTGACGAAGGACCTCTGTGGTTTTTCCGTCCTGCCGCGCCTCGGATCTCATGGAGCGCAGCAGTGTAACCAGCAGCGAGAGAAGTGCCACCAGCGTGCTGATGAGAGCGATCCAATTTTGTATTGACAAAGTCATCCCACCTCAAGTCATCCCACCTTACGTTATATGGTAAACAAATCGCTTCAAAGGTTTTTCACCCGGCGCCGCAGTGTAAATTCCGGTTTCCATTCCGGATGTTCCGATAGCCACCAATGCAAACAGTTGTTCGTTCCCCTGCTTAGGGAACGGAACAACGGTGACAACGCCGCCTGTCCCGGCTGTAACGAACACTTGCTGCGGACAGATGGTCTTAATTGTGTAATACCCGCCGTGTGATCGGGAAACATCCATGGTTGTGTCGATTTGCACCGCTGTGTCAACAGTTGAAAAATCGTGGAACACAGTATTAAGGTCCACGTTTCCGGAGATTCCGGGCACTTTTCCCGAACTTGTAGTTTGCTGTAAGGCACAATCTGTGTCCGGCTCACCGGCATAGTCCGCAAGCCACATATACCAAGAGGCAACCGTTTCTGCGGTATAAACATTCCTCCGGTAGTCATTGTTCATATACAAAACGGCATTGAATCCGTCCGCTTTTGCCGCGCTGAGAAACGTATTAGCCATGCTGTTAATCAGCGTTTTAGACGGAGAATCGCCGTGAACCTTTTTATAGTAGTCAACGGAATCATATTCATAGTCATACGCCACAAACGATATCATGTGGCGGTATGGTTCAATCACCTGCCTGCAGATCGTCCATTCTTTCAGGGCATTCCCCTCGGAATCCGCATAGGAAAACCAGTAGACGGCCGTTTTAAGGCCCGCCCGTGCGGCACCGGTGATGTTCTCCCGAAATCGTGCATCCATCTGCGAAAGGCTTTTTCCGTAACCGGCCCGCACAATCGCGCCCTTGATACCGGAACCGGCCACTTTCTCCCAATCAATTGCCCCGTTGTGGACAGAAACATCAATCCATTTTTCACTCAATGCGGACACCCGCCTTTCGCTGAGAATCCTGTTTCAAGGAGAAACCGGGCAGTTTCAAAAGGAGTCACTTTTTCCGCCCGCACCTGCCGTTTGAAAGCAATATCCGGGGTAAGAAACACAGCAAATTTATCGTATTTTTTGCCTGTCACAATTCATTTCTCCTTTCTTTACAGCCCTCTATATACCAATATGTTGCCAACTCAACGTGCGTACCACAATCATACTGAGATAACCACACCTCCTTTTCAAACAACCGCTCCATCAGCGCTCAATTTGCCCTATGAAGGCTCATAAAAACAAAAAAATTGGACCCGGACTAAAAATTTGTCCGGATCCATTATGAAATTCATAGCTTTCGGCAGCTTTGATTCGCTGTTTGAAAAAGCGTCTCCTCACGCATGCCAAACAAAAAAGGATGCCCTCGCCTTCAGCTTCGGTTGCATCCAATTCTGCGAAATCTTTCATATCTGCGATTTAAAAGTTCTTCCGTGCTAAGTGCGCGGTTTTTATTTAAAGTGTTGATAAGCTGGATTTTTAAAAACGCACAGATTTTGGCAAATCCTATGCCTTCCGGTACAATTCTGTCAATCACATGCATAGAAAGTAAATCCTGTGCCGTAATCTTCAGATGTTTTGCTGCATCCCCCACTCGTGTGGGGTCTTTCCACAAGATACTGGCGCATCCTTCCGGAGAAATGACGGAATACACGGCGTTTTCCAGCATCCACACCTCGTCTGCAACCGCCAGCGCTAGTGCGCCGCCGCTTCCGCCTTCCCCTATCAATATTGAAATAATGGGAACTTTAAGGCCCATCATCTCCATCAAATTTTCAGCAATAGCCTGACCCTGCCCGCGTTCCTCCGCGCCCATGCCGCAGTATGCACCGGATGTATCCACAAAGCAGATAACGGGGCGGCCAAATTTTTCGGCAAGTTTCATTTGCCGAAGAGCCTTTCGATACCCTTCCGGATGAGCGGACCCGAAATTCCGCGCAATTCTTTCTTTTGTTCCGTGCCCTTTTTCAATTCCGATGACTGTTACGGGAATTCTGCCAAGGCGTCCAATTCCCGCAATAATCGCTTTATCGTCACCAAAGCGCCGGTCTCCGTGCAGTTCAACAAAGTCCAAAAACAACCTGCTGATGTAATCCTTTGCGGTTGCGCGGTTATCCGCCCTTGCCGCAAGCAGCTTTTCATAGGCATTCAAACTGACGCACCTCCCGCATGGAGCTCCAGTAATCTGGCGAGCAATTGTTTTTGTGTTTTCCGATTGGTTATCTTATCAACGAAACCTTTTTCAAGCAGAAACTCCGCCCGTTGAAATCCCGGGGGCAATTTACGCCGAATGGTCTGCTCAATGACCCTCGGTCCCGCAAAACCGATTAACGCACCGGGCTCCGCCAAAATGATATCGGCTTCCATGGCAAAACTGGCTGTGACGCCGCCGGTTGTGGGGTTGGTTAAAACTACGATGTAAAGCAGTCCGGCATCACTGTGCCTGCGGACGGCTCCGCTGGTTTTGGCCATCTGCATGAGTGACAGAATTCCCTCCTGCATACGGGCTCCGCCTGAAGCGGCGAACCCGATGACAGGCAGCCTCTGCTCTGTTGCGTATTCAAAAAGCCGAGTGATTTTTTCACCCACTGCTGTTCCCATACTGCCCATCATAAAGGCAGGCTCCATGGCAAAGATACAGCAGGGAAAACCTCCGATTCGGCAGACGCCGCAGACAACTTCATCGTTCCCGCCTGCCTTTTTGCGTGCTTGGTTCAGCTTTTGGTCATATCCCGGGAAATTTAGAATATTGGAAGACACAATATCCGCATTTTGTTCTCGAAACGTGCCTTTATCGGCAATGAGCGCAATCCGGCACCTTGCTCCAATGCGAAAATGCCCCCCGCAGCGCGGGCAAACATAGCTGTTTTCCATCACCGCATCCCGAAACAGCATCTTTCCGCAAGCAGAGCAGGTGACACACATTTCATCGGGAACGGCGGGGCCGGGTGTGCGATCCCGTTTATATTCGCCTTCCAAATCGTTCTTTGGATGTTTAAAAATACCTCTGCGAATCATACGCGCCCTCGCTGTTCAAGAAAAGATGTTGTATAGCGTCCGGTCTGAAATGCGTCCTCCTGCAGCAATTCCAGAAGAAAGTCCCCGTTATGATCCACTCCTTCAATCACAAGTTCGCACAAAGCGGCCTGCATTTTGCGGATTGCCTCTTCCCTTGTTCTCGCATGAACAATCAGTTTGCCAATCATGGAATCGTAAAACGGCGGAACCACATAATCCGGGTACAGTGCGGTATCAAACCGAACAAACGGCCCGCCCGGAATATGCATCAGTGAAATTTTTCCGCATCCCGGCCGGAAATTTTCTTTCGGATTTTCAGCGTTAATGCGGCATTCAATTGCATGTCCCCGCAAAGAAACATCCTCAGAGGTAAAATCCAGCGGCATTCCGGCCGCGATTCTAATCTGCCACTTTACCAAGTCAATCCCCGTGACCATTTCCGTTACCGGATGCTCTACCTGAAGACGGGTATTCATCTCCATAAAATAAAAGAAACCGTCGCGGTCCATCAAAAATTCAACCGTACCGGCACCCGTATATCCAACTGAGCGCATCGCCTTTTCGCACAATCTGGAAAGTTCTGACCTTTGAATAGCCGTTACCGCCGGGGAAGGACTTTCTTCCATTACCTTCTGGTTTTTCCGCTGCATGGAGCAGTCTCTTTCCCCAAGACAGACGATATGGCCGAATGTATCACACAACACCTGCATTTCGATATGTTTAACGTTAGTCATATACTTTTCCAGATACATGCCGCCGTCGCCGAACGCATTTTTTGCTTCTTCGGAAGCCTGAGAGAAGACTTTGTCAAATTCACTTTCCTCCCGGATCAAGCGGATACCACGTCCTCCGCCCCCCGCACGGGCTTTTATCAGCAGGGGGTATCCAATTTCAGCCGCCGCTTTCTTGGCTTCCTGTGGTTCTTGCACCAATCCCGAACCCGGTATCACAGGTACCGAAGCGGCACGCATGGTCCGTTTGGCCTCGTCCTTATCCCCCATCTTTGAAAGCACTTCGGGGGAAGGCCCGATAAATGTAATACCGTACTCTGCACACAGTTTAGCAAACTCGGCATTTTCCGAAAGCAGCCCATACCCCGGATGAATAGCCTGCGCGCCGCTTACAATTGCTGCAGATAAAATGGCATTCATATTTAAATAGCTGTCTTTTGCATGTGCGGGACCAATGCAGTAACATTCATCGGCAAGGCTGACATGCAGCGCATCCCGATCCGCCTGTGAATAAACAGCAACAGTGGAGATACCCATCTCCCGGCAGGCTCGGATAATCCGCACGGCAATTTCGCCGCGATTGGCTATCAGGATTTTGGAGAACAAGATAACTCGCCCCCCGTCTGAACCAAGGCAAACGAAAACTCCCCGCTGACACAGAGTTTCCCGTTTACAAACCCGGAGCCTTTGGCAAAAAAGAATGGTCCTTTCTTTTTGACAAGTTCACAGACCATTTCTATTCGGTCTCCGGGTACAATATTCCTGCGAAACCGAACTTTGTCAAGGCCTGCAAACATCGGTGTGCCGCCTGCATGTTCCGCATCCAGCAAGACACAACAGGTCTGCGCCATCATTTCACATTGTATTACGCCGGGAACAATCGGCATTCCCGGGAAATGTCCCTGCAGGAACCATTCGTCGCCCCGCACCGTATAAACCCCGTGCGCCTTTCCATCCTCGCCTTTTTCCGCTTCGTCAATTAAGAGCATGGGCGGCCTATGGGGCAATATTTTCATCAATTCTTCACGATTCATGGGCTCCTCCGTTCCGCCTTTGAGGCTGTAAAATCCCGGCAAAGCTTTCAGTCAGCTGCCGCCGGTCTACACAATTTTAAACAGCGTTTGTCCGTATTCAACCACCTGTTCGTTTTCCACGCAGACTTCAATAATCTTGCAGTCCTCTTCCGCATTGACCTCGTTCATCAGTTTCATTGCCTCAATAATGCAAAGAACATCACCTTTTTTTACATGACTGCCTTCTTTAACAAACGGTTCCCCGTCCGGAGACGGTGCCGCATAGAACACACCGACCATGGGAGATTTGATTTCCCGATAGTTTTGTTCTTCTTGCACCGGTGCGGGCTGTGCCGACGGAATGTTTGGCGCTGTGCCCGCCGCGGGAACTGCCGGAACTACGGCGGTATTCTCCTGACGTTCCAGTCTGATTTTATCCTCACCCGAGCTCAATTCCAAAGCCGTTAGGCCATTGTCTTTTAAAATCTGCGCTAATGCGCGAACCTGCTTTAGATTCATCACGCCGAACGTTCCTCCATTCCTTTTCGAAAAGCCAAACAGGCGTTATGCCCACCGAACCCGAGGGAGATGGAAAGTGCGGAAGTCGGGGCCGCGTGCACCGCGCGGTTAGGTACATAGTTTAAATCGCAGTCCGGGTCCGGCTCTTTGTATCCGATCGTGGGCGGAATGATTCCCGTATCAAGTGCAAGGACGGAAGCAACCGCTTCCACTGCACCGGCAGCACCCAGCATATGCCCCGTCATGGATTTTGTGGAACTAATGTAGGCTTTTTGTGCAAGGTCCGGCAGTGCTTTTTTAATGGCAAGCGTCTCGGTTTTGTCGTTAAGCGGTGTTCCGGTCCCATGTGCATTAATATACAGGACATCCTCCGCCCCGATTCCAGCCTCCTGCGCCGCCAGCCGAATAGCTTCTGCACCGCCGCGCGCCTGAGGATGCGGTGCGGTCGGGTGATACGCGTCGCAGGTATTGCCGTATCCGGTGATTTCCGCATAGATTTTCGCACCGCGTGAAACCGCATGTTCATATTCTTCCAGCACTAGGATTCCGGCACCTTCCCCAATGACAAATCCATCCCGTCTTTTGTCAAACGGAAGGGAACTATTGAGTGGATCATTCTTTGTGGAAAGGGCCATACAGTTGACAAACCCCGCCACGGTAAGAGGCACAACGGAAGCCTCCGTTCCGCCCGCCAAAATTGCATCTGCATAACCGTATTGAATCGCACGAAACGCCTCCCCGATTGTATGGGATGATGTGGCGCATGCAGTTACAACCGGCAGGCAAGGCCCCTGCGCATTGTATCGAATTGCGATGTTGCCGGCGGCCATATTGCTAATCATCTTGGGAATAAAATGCGGAGAAATGCGGGACGGACCCCGGGTTAGAAGTTTCTGCGTCTCTTCCACAATCGTATGGATGCCACCGATGCCGGAACCGACATAAACCCCCAGTCGGCGCGGATCAATATCGGAAAGGCCGCTGTCGCGCATTGCCTGATCGGCAGCTGCCAATGCAAACTGTGAAAACAAATCCGTTTTTCGAATCATGCTTTTTTCCATACAGCAGGCAGGGTCAAAGTTTTTTACCTCTCCCGCGATTTGCACCTTAAAATCGGTGGCGTCAAATTTAGTGATAAACCCGATACCGCACTTTCCGGCGGTCAGGCTGTTCCAGAAATCCTGCACGCAGTTTCCCACCGGAGAAACTACACCAAGTCCCGTTACGGCTACTCTTCTCATTGTTCAGACTCCTTTTCCGGCATGCGGAATATCAGCAGTTTTCATGCGTTCTGTTGTTCTCTTTGCACCGCCGCCCGATATTGGGCAGCGAGTTCTTCCATCAACCGGTGCACGGTTGTAATTTCATGAACCCTTCCTCCGTTTGCGCCAACAAACACAAAACCATTTTCTAAATTTCCCCTGCAAGCATTCACCAGTGCCGCTGTAATGCAGTAAGGTCCTTTTTCCTGCCGACATGTTGTAATGCAGTGGTACGGACAGTTTTCCGGCTTCTGCCCGCCGGCCGCCGCGCTCTTTAAAAAATTGTTTATAATCGCTCTGCCGGGCATACCAACCGGACTTTTGATAATCCCGATATCCTGCTCGCGGCAATTGACAAAAGCCTGTTTAAAGCGAATATCGGCATCACATTCCTCTGTCGCCACAAAGCGCGTTGCCATTTGAACAGCGGACGCGCCCAACCGCAGCAGGCGATGGATATCATCGCCGGTAAAAACTCCCCCTGCGGCAATAACCGGAATTTTTCTTCCCGCGGCTTTTTCATAGGGAGTAACGGCAGCAACAACCTGCGGAACCAGTTTTTCCAATTGATAATCGGGGTCGTTTATCTGCTCAGGATGAAAGCCGAGGTGTCCGCCCGCTTTAGGACCCTCCAGCACAAAAGCGTCCGGAATGCGGTGGTATTGCCGCAGCCACCATTTAGCAATCCTATCCGCCGCTCTGGCTGAGGATACAATGGGAACCAGCTTGGTTTTGCACCCCACAGGGCAAAATTCCGGAAGGCGCAGGGGCAGCCCGGCACCGGCAAAAATCAGGTCTATGTTTTCTTCCATTGCCGTACGCGCCATTTCTTCAAAATTGGTCAGTGCCACCATAATGTTGACACCCAGAACCCCATTTGTTTTGGCGCGTGCCTTTGCAATTTCTGCTTTCAGCCCCGCACGATCCTCCTGCAGTTTGCCTGTGCCGCCGCCAAGCACCCCAACACCCGCTGCGGAAATAACGCCGACTCCGCCTTCATTTGCTACCGCCGAGGCAAGACCGCTCATGGAAATTCCGATTCCCATGCCGCCCTGCACCACGGGCGCCTGTATTTTTAGTTCACCGATATGGAAATCGGTTCCGGACCAGTCTGCCATAAAAGCTCCTTTCCCGGCAGCATTGCCACTACATGCAAAGGCCGCCGTCAACCCGAATAACCTCACCGGTAATATAACCGGAGAGGTCCGAAGCTAGGAAAACTGCAAGATTTGCAACATCTTCCGGTTTTCCCATCCGCTTCATCGGAATAGCGTTCTCCATCCGCTCCCGAGCCTGCCCATTCATCTCACGCGTCATCGCCGTGTCAATCAGGCCCGGGGCAATTGCGTTGCAGGTCACATTCCGGCCCGCTAGTTCCCGCGCAACGGATTTGGTCAATCCAATCAGTCCGGCCTTGGCGGAAGAATAATTTGCCTGCCCTGCACTGCCGACCAGCCCCGAAGCCGATGAAATGTTGATAATTCTTCCCGCGCGTTTCCTTGCAAAAAGCATATAAGTTTGGCGAATCATGTGAAATGCGCCTTTTAAATTTACATTTAATACGCGTTCAAAATCCTCTTCCTTCATCTGCGGAACCAATCGGTCGATTGTAATGCCGGCATTGTTCACCAGAATATCGATTCCGTCGAAATCGGATTGAATTTTTCCGACCGTTTCCTTAACATTCTCCCAATCGGAAACATCGCATTGATACGGCAGCACCTTTCTGCCAAGCGCGCGGATTTGTTCACAAAGTTCTTCCGCCGCTTGACGGCTTCCGCAGTAAATTGCTGCGATATCCGCACCGTGAGCTGCAAATCGGAGCGCAATTTCCCTGCCGATTCCTCGGGATGCGCCCGTAATTACCGCTGTTTTACCTTTGAGCATGTTCTTCCTCCATTACAAGCCGAATTGCCTGTGTAAGGCTCTCCGGGTCCTGAACTCCGACCGTTTTCACGTTCGGAGAAATTCTGTGGATGAGCCCGCACAGCGTATGCCCCGGGCCAACCTCCACAAATGTATCAAATCCATCCGCCGTCATATTCTCTATGGTTTTCTGCCAAAGCACGGGGCTTGACGCCTGACGTGCCACTAAAGAAGCCGCATTCTTACCGTACGGTTGCGCCGTCACATTGGAATACAGCTCAACAGCGGGAGCTTTGAGCGTATAATGCTTCAGTTCCTCCGCAAGCCCTTTCGATGCCTCTGCCATAAGCGGGGAATGAAACGCCCCTGATACAGCAAGGCGGACTGTTTTTCCGCCCGCTTCGGCGACCAATTTGCGCAGGGCGGAAACAGCTTCTTTTGTACCTGCCGCCACCAGCTGACCCGGGCAATTGTAGTTTACGGGCCATGCTCCGGCCTCTTTGCAAAGCTGCTCCGCCTGCCCTGTTTCTAACCCTAAGATTGCGGCCATTGTGCCTTCTGTGCGCTGAGAACATTGTTCCATGAGTTCTGCCCTTTTTAAGACAAGACGGAACGTGTCCTCCTGAGAAAGAACACCGGTATAAGCAAGCGCTGCGATTTCTCCCAGAGAAAACCCCGCAGCACCCTGCGCAGTGACGCCGGATTCCCGCAGTGCAGCGGCGCATGCCAACTCCACCGCTAAAACGCACGGCTGCGTATTCAGCGTTTGGGAAAGTTCCTGTTTCGTTCCTTCGAAGCACTGTCGAATCGTTCCGGGGCGAATTTGGTCCGCCATTTCGAAAACTTTTCTTGCCGACGGAAAAGTTTCATACAGTTTTTTCCCCATTCCCGGGTACTGGGCACCCTGACCTGAAAAAACAAATGCTATCTGACCCATTTTGTTCCTTCCCGCAGAATCTGCTCCGCTTCCTCGAATATTTCTGAAATAATTTCCTGCGCAGACTGTTCCTTTTTCACTAGAGCCGCTGCCTGCCCTGCCATGAAACAGCCCATTTTCTCGTCGCCCTCACGGGCAGCCAGCCGCAGTGCGCCGACACCCATTTGCTCTAATTCCTCATTAGAAACGGCGGGGTCGTATTCTTTTGCCAGAAATTCGCGAGAAAAGGCATTTTTCAGGCAGCGCACCGGGTGACCCAATCGCTTTCCTGTTATGACGGTGCTGATGTCTTTTGCCTTGAGGATTCGCTTCTTGTAATTCTGGTGTACGGTACATTCATACGCCGACAAAAAACGAGTCCCCACCTGCACACCGACCGCACCAAGCATAAACGCAGCCGCTGCCCCGCGGCCGTCCGCAATTCCGCCTGCCGCAATCACCGGAATGCTGACGCAGTCGCAAATCTGAGGAACCAGCACCATGGTGGTCAAATCCCCCACGTGTCCACCGGACTCTCCGCCCTCGGCAATCACTGCAGCGGCGCCCGACCGTTCCACATGCCGCGCAACAGCGGTGGATGCTACCACCGGCAGAACACGGATGCCGGCCTTATTCCACAGTTCCATATAGCGGGAAGGGTCGCCCGCGCCGGTTGTCACAACAGGGATTTTCTCCTCTGCCACAACATGAGCAACCTTTTCCGCAAATGGACTTTTCAGCATGATATTCACTCCGAAAGGCCGGTCCGTCATGGCTTTCGCTTTTCTGATTTCTGTTCTGAGCCATTCCTCATCGGCATTCATGGCAGAGATAATTCCAAGACCTCCGGCATTTGACACCGCGGCAGCCAATGAGGCATCCGCAATCCACGCCATTCCTCCCTGAAGAATTGGGTATTGAATTCCCAAAAGATCGCAAAGCGGTGTGTGTATCATTTTTTTCCCACACTTTCTTGAATCAGTTTTACAATATCCGCAACGGTCTTAATGTTGTCGTTCAGTTCCAGAGAAACCTGAAATTCATCTTCAAACTGCATGATAAGGTCAACTGTGTCCAATGAATCAAGCTCCAACTCTTCCAGTGTGCTTTCCGGGCGGATTTCGGAAACATCAATTTCCTTGTATTCTGCCAGAATCTTTGCAACTTTTTCAAATACCATGCTGATTTCCTCCAATATCATTTTAATTTTTCTCCCAGCGGATGATGCAGGAGCCCCATGTCAGCCCCGCACCGAAAGCGCACAGGAGCAGAATATCGCCTTTTTTCAGGCGATGATTTCGGTTCAGTTCGTCCAGCAGCAGCGGAATACTGGCGGCGGATGTGTTCCCACATTCCTCGTAATTGCCCGGAAATTTCTCTTCCGGCTGATGTAAACGAGTTCGGGCAGAATCGATAATGCGGCCATTTGCCTGATGCAGCAGAAAATAATCCACATCGTCCGCAGTCAATCCGGCATCTTTTACGGCCGACTCAATCTCATTTTGCACGGTTGTAACCGCAAATTTAAAAATCTCGCGTCCGTTCATGCTGAGCAGAGATCGACTCTTTTCCGTATCGTGCCAAAAAGGGCCGGAAACGTTTCTGCCGGGAACCTGCAAATTCTCACGCTGCCCCCGAGCACCTGTCCGCACAGTCAGCAGAGAATCTCCCCGCGACAGTACCACAGCTCCCGCACCATCGCCAAACAGCACACACGTACTTCTGTCTTTCCAGTCCAGAAAGCGGGAAAGCTGCTCCGCACATACAATTAAGATGTGATTTGCCATACCGGCACGAAAGTAGGCAGCGGCGCTGTGGAGTGCGTAAAGGAAACCGCTGCAGCCCGCATTTAAGTCAAACGCCGGACAATTAGCCCCCAACTCTGCCTGCACCAAACAAGCAAGAGATGGTGAGACATCCTCTCCCTGTAAAGTCGCACACAGAATCAAATCCATATCCGCGGCGGCAAGACCGGCGTTCTCAAGGGCTTTTTGCGATGCTTCTACCGCAATTTGGCTTAAAGTTTCGTCCTTGATAAAGTGCCTTCTTCGAATACCTGTACGCGTTGTAATCCATTCGTCGCTTGTGTCCACAAACTTGGTAAAATCATCGTTTTGCACAGTGAAGGCAGGAAGGCAACTGCCCGTTCCAGTGATTGTAAAACTCATTTACCTCTCCATTTCCGAAATCTTCTTTTTGAAGAATTCATCCAGTTTGGCAATTCCCCGCGCAAGAATCTGTTTTTCTTCCTCGGAGAATTCTGAACTGACTTGACGCACCATCTGCCGGTGAAAATAGCGGTGCGCATTATCCACCTTGCGCCCTTGTTTTGTCAGGACGACATACACCATTCGGCCGTCCTCCCCGCTTTTTACCTTTTTCACATATCCCTTTTTCAACAGCTTATTGATAGCGACAGTAACAGAAGGCAGCGTAATATCCAGTTCCTGTGCAAGTTCGCTGATGGTTCTGCCCTGCTCCCGTTTTTTTTCCCACGGCCTCCAAAAGATGCAGCTCGCTGATTGAAAGATCAATCAACGTTCTTTTCAGCGTATCTTCTTCAACTTTGAGAATGGAACGGAACGTATCCACCAGAATATCGTTGAGTTCTTTTTCAAACGAATCCAGCACGAACGTTTTCCCTCTCCCCATATAATTAGTTTGTTTATCTAAGTTTATATCATGAATCAAACACTTTGTCAAGCGAAAATTTACATTTTTGCCACTTACAAATACGGAATGAATTTCTCCACTGTCTTTACTCGACTTTTTCCAACCAAAACGCCTAAAATGTCATCTCAGAAAATTCGACACAAAAAAATAGACTCCACGTTCTTCTTCATAATGCATAACTCCTGCCGATTAGGAAAAGCCTATGAAAGATAAACACTTACAAATCGGGCAACAATATCAATTATTGGCAGACATTACACGTTCTGCATCTTTTTCTGGTAAGCGATTCCCCAATCATAAATTGCCTGAATGATTGGCCGCATGGATTCCCCCAGCGCTGTCAGCTCATAGTCCACACGAGGCGGAACCTCTGCATATACCGTGCGTTTGACAATTCCGTCCTGTTCCAACTGCCGCAGCTGCATAGTTAAGGTGCGGCAAGTGATTTTCGGCATCATTTTTTTCAATTCACCGAACCGCTTTTTCCCTCCAAGCAAACGATAGAGAATGATTCCCTTCCATTTGCCGCTGATAATATTAAGTGTTGTTTCCACAGGACAGGGCTGACCCGCGCATTCCTGCGCCAAAGAATGATTTTCCATGTAATGCCCTCCTACAGTATACTAAATATAGTAATAATACTTTGTTTATATTATATATCATTATTTTGCGTACTTCAATATTTGTTTATTATATGCTAACATGAATGCAAAGAAAGGTGGTTTAAAAAATATGAATACCATGAACCAAAAAATTTTGGAGGCTTTTCGCTTCCGTTATGCCTGTAAAAAATTTGACCCATCGAAAGCAGTTTCCAAAGAAGACTTTGACACAATACTGGAAGCGGCACATCTTTCACCAAGTTCCTTCGGTTTTGAGCCATGGAAAATTGTTGTTGTACAAGACCCGGAGCTGAAAAAGAAACTTTATCCCATCGCTTGGGGTGCACAGAATAGCTTAAACGGAGCAAGCCATTTTGTCATTCTGTTGGCGCGCAAGAAAATCGATAGAGTACAATAAAGTTCGCAATTTCGAGAAGGTATAGAAAAGCCATTGGGACTCCTTTAAAATGAATGGTGTCAAGACATTCAAAAAGGAGTTGGTCCCAATGACTCAAGGAAAGAATAACACAGATCTTACGGAATTGCTACTGAAATGTATGGCGGAGCCCGACCCGATGCTCAGTATGCTGGAATGGCTCTGCGCTCAACTGATGGAGGCGGAGGTTTCCGGCCTTGTGGGGGCGGAAAAGAATGCGCACAATCCGTCTCGAAGTGACTACCGCTGCGGATATCGTCCCCGGAGGCTGGATACTCGCGTAGGGACGATGTATCTCATGGTGCCAAAGCTGCGCAGCCATGGATATATCCCGTTCTTTGTCACTGAACGCAAACGCAGCGAGGCGGCGCTGGTACAGGTTATTCAGGAGGCATTCGTGCAGGGCGTGTCCACACGGAAGATGGAAAAGTTGGCTCACAGTCTGGGGATAGAGAACCTCTCCCGCAGTCAGGTCAGTGAGATGACAAAAGGGCTCAATGAACAGGTACAGGAATTTCGCAACCGTTCTCTGACGGATACTCGTTATCCTGTCATTTGGACGGATGCCCTGTACGAAAAAGTCCGTATGGATGGCCGTGTCGTCAGCATGGCGGTGATGGTTGTCTGCGGCGTCAACGAGCAAGGGCACAGGGACATTCTCGCCGTGGAGCCGATGCTGGACGAATCCAAAGAGAGCTATTCCCAGTTGTTTCAAAGTCTTTTGGATCGCGGCTTGAAAACACCGCTGCTGGTGGTTTCCGATGCGAACAAAGGGCTGATTGCCGCCATCCGAGAAAGTTTTCCCGGCGCATCCTGGCAACGCTGCAAAGTGCATTTCATGCGAAATATTCTGGCCCATATACCGCAGAAAGAAAAAGAATCCTTTGCGGTCCAACTGAAAGAAATCTGGCTGGCGCCTTCCGTCCAATTAGCGCGACAGCGCGCAAAACAGTTGTCGGAGCAATATGGGAAGCGGTTTCCCAAAGCAATCGAGCTTCTGGAAGACGGGCTGGAGGACTCACTGGCTTTCTATGCATTCCCCGAGCTTGATGCCCGTAAAATCTCATCGACCAATATGCTGGAACGGCTGAACAAGGAAATCCGGCGCAGAACCAACGTCGTCGGGATATTCCCAAACAAAGATTCCTATCTGCGGTTGGTTACAACATATCTCATGGAATACGCTGAAGACTGGTCCGTTTCCAGAGCATATTTGAATCCCAAATCGATTCAGACACTTCTGCTAAGCGCAGCTTAATTCATTTCGTGGAGTCCCCAAATTGCGAACTTCTCTTGACATAGCCCTGTAATTCTTATAATGATATAATATAAATAAAAATACTGTCTAAGGAGCTGTTATTGTGGTGGAAAGAATTAAAAAACTCTCTAAGATGCAGAAAATTGTCTTTGCTTCTATTTGTGCAGCGATTATCCTGATTATTGCCATTTGTTCAATTACCAATTCTCATCATAATAAGATTGATTTGGCAGATGTTTATGCGATAAGAGTAGAAGGATTAGATACTCAAGGAAAAGCAAAATGCGAATTAAACAAGGAAAGCCTTAAAACTATCTTAATCGATAAGAATATTGACGCATACAGAGGTAACCTTTTCCTTGATAGTATGAAATGTAGTCTCAGCAAAACAGAGAACCTTAAAAATGGCGATAAAATACTCTTAACAATTACATACGATAATACACTGGCTGAGCAACTAAACTTGTCTTTTAAAAACACACAAAAAGAAATAGAAATATCTGGTCTGGAAAAAGGTAAAGAAGTTGACGTTTTTAGAGATTTAGAAGTCTCCTACACAGGTACTTCACCAGACGGGAAGGTATCTCTAATCAATAATTCCAATGATCCGTTTATCTCTTTAGTCACATTTGAATCTTCTCAAGATATAGTTGCAAATGGTGATAAAATTGTAGTAAAGGCTATATATCCAGAGCAAGAGGCTATATCACATAAAGCAATAGTAAAAGAATCTGAAAAAAGTTATATTGTTTCTGGCCTTCCGGAATACGTTTCAAAAGCAAATCAAATAGATTCAAAAAGGCTGTCCGATATCAAATCCATGAGTGATAAAGTCATTGAGGAAAATCTCGATATTTCAATACCCTATTTTGTCAACCACCTTTCTGATTTAAACTGTGATCCCGTGTTTACTCTTGGAGACACTTATTCTCACAAGAACATCAAGCTGCAAAAAGCGTACTTATATACTGTGAAAGATAATCCAACAGCTGGTGGGCCTATGCATAATGAAGTTATTACCTTATCAAGCGTAGATATTATTGCAAATGGGAAAACTGTTGGCACGGCCTATATACTTGTCAATATTTGTGATGTAATAATAAAAGATGGTAAATTAATCAGTACAGAGAATAATGAAAATAATTATGGTAATTACAATTCTCTTGAGGAAGCACAAGAGGCAGCGGAGGACTTTTATGGTAGTACAAATTACAATATTGAACCAATAAATATTGGCTCTATAATAAATGTTGGGGTGTAACGAATAGAGCCTAAGAAAAAGAGTAAAAAAAGTAGAGCATATTCGATGAAAAACCTTTAAAATGGAAATTACCACTATCCCATGTTGGAGGTCATCGATATGCTCTGTACTCATTCTACCGAAAAACTGCTTGGATTAAAAGGGGTAATCGTAAAAAATGTGAGGCAATTACCCGATAAAACGGAAATTTTCATTGAGTTGCCGAGAAAGCCGCATATTTGCCCTTGCTGTGAACATCAAACCAGCTATGTCCATGATTACCGTTGTCAAACGGTAAAGGACATTCCCGCTTTTGGTAAACACACCAGTTTAATTCTCCGCAAGCGCCGGTATCGCTGCTCTTCCTGCGGAAAGCGTTTCTTTGAACATAACTCGTTTCTGCCAAGATATCACCGCATGACAAATCGATTAGCCGCGTATATCATTTCAAAGCTTTCCGACGTACGTTCCTTTACCAGTGTAGCACGAGAAGTAAATCTTTCGGTTTCAACCATAATCCGGATTTTTGATTGTATCAACTATGGAAAGCCGCAGCAATTACCCGAAGTTGTATCAATTGATGAGTTTAAAGGCAATACAAACAATGAGAAATATCAATGCATTCTGACCGATCCGGTCCGGCACCGAATCCTTGATATTCTTCCTGCTCGTTACAACCACAAGCTGACAGAATATTTTAGCCGGATCGACCGTTCTCAAACCAAGTATTTTGTCAGCGATATGTGGAGTACATATGCTAGTATTGCTCAGACATATTTTAAAAATTCCATTTATGTCATTGACAAATATCATTACATTCGTCAGGTATTTTGGGCTTTTGAAGCTATTCGCAAGGAAGAACAGAAAAGGTTTAGCAAGACCCGAAGAATTTACTTTAAGCGCTCTCGAACCTTGCTGAACAAACGATATGAATTTCTCACTCCGGAGCAAAAACAACAGGTTAATATCATGCTTTATGCAAGCAGCCGTTTGCTGACAGCCTACTCTCTTAAAGAACAGTTTTTCAAAGTTCTTGATTCCTCCGACAGTCAGTCCGCACGGACAGCGCTATCCCATTGGATTATGACCGCACAAAACAGTGGCCTTTCAAGATTTGTTGCTTGTGGAAATACCATGGTGCGCTGGTCAAAAGGTATTCTAAATTCGTTTGATTGCCCTTACACCAATGGTTTTACCGAAGGGGTTAACAACAAGATTAAGGTACTCAAACGCAATGCCTACGGTTATCATAATTTTACCCGCTTTCGTAATCGCATTCTTCACATGTTCCATGTTTCAACGAAAAATGGAGCAGCTTAGTGCCGCTCCATCCCGTGTTTCCATTTTGGGTTACCCCAACTATTGACATAGAGCCTAAATATTCAATAATCTCCAGGTCAAAAATGACTCGGACATTTTGTCCGAGTCATTTAATTTATAGACGATATCAGTATCAACTAAGGTATTGCAAAATCAGACAATATGTGGTAAAATATAGTAGATAAACAAATAACCCTATTAACAACACCATTAGCTGCAAGAAGTTTCGCCGACTTCTTACACTAATCCAAACGTAGCTAAGATACGTTCAGAAGGCCAATAGGTCATTAACAGGGTTGGTTTTCTGTGGTACCTTTAGGGTATCACAGTGAACATACACTTGTCAAGAGCTTGAACGTATCGCTTACCAGGCTGCGTTCAGGCTCTTGCTTTTTGTTACCACACAAAAAGCAAGATCGTGGACGTCTAGTTCACCTTTCCACAATGTCAGCACCATTGTGTATCCTTTATTTAACCGAATTCAGTCTCTCTGGAACAGCCGGGACATTGACAACCTCGATGCCCGGGAACTCTGAGCCAATTCACTGTTGGGAAACAGGGAAAACTTTCAGAATCAGAATAAGACTGAATGAATGCTACGGCACGGCAATAAAGGGTTGGCGAACCTTGACAATAGAAAAGGAAGTAAAACAAGAGGAATACCTATTACGGAGCTTCGCATTCTGCGGCGCGCAATAGGAAATACGTGGAAAAATACACTGGGAATGACGCTGGCATTCGCTGCGCTTTCTCGGCGTATCCACAGGAAGCGGCTTGTTTGAACCCGCCTTACGATACCAGTAAGCCTAGCACACTTTCTGCTATCGTAAGTAAGTATTTAATACAACAATTAAACACTTACTTACGATAGCAGGAAAAGGCCCATCTAAGAGCCTTTTCCCATTATCATTTTGGAGGCGTCACCCAGATTCGGACTGGGGATCAGGGTTTTGCAGACCCTTGCCTTACCACTTGGCTATGACGCCAGACAAGTTGGAGCGAACGACGGGGCTCGAACCCGCTACCTCCACCTTGGCAAGGTGGCGCTCTACCAGATGAGCTACGTTCGCAAGCGGTGGTGCCTCCGGGCGGAATCGAACCACCGACACGGGGATTTTCAGTCCCCTGCTCTACCAACTGAGCTACAGAGGCATATTATGGCGACTCGGATCGGGATCGAACCGACGACCTCTAGCGTGACAGGCTAGCGTTCTAACCAGCTGAACTACCGAGCCAGGTGGTGGGAACAATAGGACTCGAACCTATGACCCCCTGCTTGTAAGGCAGGTGCTCTAACCAGCTGAGCTATGCTCCCGTCTTACTGTCGGTCGTGAGTTTTGCATCAGCGACGTTTAATATAATACTACAATCGAGTCCGTTTGTCAACCCAAAATATCAGATTTTCCGCACTTTTTCCCAGTTTTTTATCTGGGCTTAGAGGCTGCCACAATCAAGCGTTCCGTTTCCGGTTTTGGAGCTTCAAAGGAAAGATCTGCCCACACACCCTCTACTTTAAGCCCTGCTCTTTCCAGCATGGCACGCAGCTGCTGCTCGCTATAGGCCCGCTCCTGAAAATGTTCACAGCTTCGGTGGTACGTACCATCATCGAGGCGTTCAAACAAATCCAACGAAACGTTTACAACGGCGCTTTTCGGTTCACAGCGGTTCTGCCACACGCAATAAACGTTTTCCATGTCATAGATAAAGACGTTATTGGCTAGCACATTGCGATGCTTATATTCTGTGTTTGCATCGAAAACAAATAGTCCACCGGGGTTTAGAAACATTGCCATGCGGCGAAAGGATTCCTGAAGATCTGCTTCCATTGTAATGTGGTTTACGCTGTCCAGCATGCAAACAGCTGTATCAACGCCGCCGTAGAGGTCCATCTGCTGCATCTTCTGGCAGATGAACAAAATATTGTGCCCTGCCTTCGCAGCCTTTTGCTGGGCCACAGAAAGCATTTCCGGGGATGCATCAAGACCATATACATCGAAGCCACGCTCAGCCAATTCCAAGGTCAAGCTTCCTGTGCCGCATGCAAGGTCAAGGGTCAGCCCTGGTTCATGATTCATTTTCTTCAGCAGTTGAATCAAATAATCCGCACGGGCGGAATAATTTACATTTCGTGTGAGGGTATCATAGTACTTGGCAAGAGAAGAATAACTCATTTCTCCTCTCCCTTTTTTTCCTCCTCTTCCTTTTTGGCGAGGCGATCAAAAACAAGTTGATAGCCGTCACAACCATAATGGAGGGAACGGTTTACACGACTAATGGTAGCGGTGGATGCACCGGTTTCTGAAACAATATCACTGTAAACTTTTTTGTTACTCAGCATATGTGCGACCAAAAGTCTTTGTGACATAGCCTTAATTTCGGGGACTGTGCATAGGTCTTCAAAGAAAGCGTAGCATTCTTCCCTGTTCTTCAGCTGCAGAATTGCATCGAACAAAAAGTCAACGCTAGGTTCTTTTATCTTGGAATTCAAATCATCAACACTCCTTTCTAGCCTGTGCTATTTTAGCATGAAAAAGTGAAAAAGTAAAGGCACTGTGGCCCTACTTTGCACTATAATACCTATAATTTCTGATTTTGTTAGAGATGGGTTTTAGCTATTTAAACAATTTCCGCATTTTTCCTATAATACTTCCATTCGCAGGAAGACACCGCAAGCGGAACTCGCTTGCGGTGTCTTTTATTTCTCACAAACGGAAAGAATTTTCTTTTGGATTTGTTCTACTCCTTCACCGGAAATTGCTGAAAAAGGTACGAACTCGGTCCCGCACTGCGACGCAATCTTCTGAAACACAGACGTCATTTTTGCCCGCTGTGTTGCATTTAGCTTATCGCTTTTTGATGCTGCAATCAGGAATGGGATCTCCCTGCTGCGCAGAAAGGCAAGCATCGCCATATCGTCATCCGTCGGGTCGCGGCGCATGTCGATGATTTGCACCACCAAGCGGAAATCGCGTTCCTGTGCAAAATAGCCTTCAATAAGCTCCGCCCAGCGCTGTTTCTCGGCCGGGGTTACTTTTGCATACCCATAACCGGGCAAGTCGGCAAAACGGCAGAAACCTACATTATAAAAGTTTATCGTAGACGTTTTTCCGGGTGAAGAACTGACATGTGCAAGGCTTTTGCGATTGAGCAGCTTATTAATCATGGAGGACTTCCCAACATTTGACCTGCCGGAAAAAACAATTTCCGGCAGGGTACTTTGGGGAAGCCCGGCCGATGTTCCGGCCGCTGTCTCGAAAAAAGCGTTTTGAAAATTCATAGAGCTCCTCGTTACTGCGGAATCACGGACGACTGCTCAGTCGGCTTATGCTCCGGTGTTTGCACCGGAACCTTCGGCACGGTTGGCACCGTTCTCGGTTCCGCTTCTTTCTCGCTGCACATTGGTGTAGGAACCCTTGTGAGCGCAATTTTCAGTACCTGGTCAATCCTTTCAACCGGTTCAAAATGGACGTGGTCTTTGACAACGGAGTCAATCTCTTCAAGATCCGGTTCGTTGTCGGCAGGTATGATTACCGTCTTGATACCGTTGCGGTAAGCTGCCATCGACTTTTCTTTTAATCCGCCAATCGGCAGGACACGACCAAGGAGCGTAATTTCTCCCGTCATGGCGACATCATGCCGGATTGGAATATTGCACAATGCCGACGTAATCGCCGTAGCCATGGCGGTACCCGCAGACGGGCCATCCTTCGGCACGGCACCTTCCGGTGCGTGGATATGAATGTCGTACTTGGTGTAGAAGTCATGGCTGATGCCCAAAGCGGAAGCGCGGGTACGAATACAGCTGATTGCTGTTTTCGCCGACTCCTTCATGACGTCTCCCAAGGAACCTGTCAGTTCAATTTTTCCGGTGCCGTCCATAACCGCTACTTCAATCGGGAGCATCATGCCTCCGACACTCGTCCATGCGAGGCCGTTTACAAGGCCGACCATGTCGTGCTTATTAGCTGTTTCGTCCTTATATTTCTCAGGGCCAAGCAGCTCCCGAAGCTTTTCGGGGGTAACCGTTATTTTTGCGTTCTTATCTTCCACGAAGACTTTCGCGCACTTGCGGCAAATTGCTGCAATCTGACGCTCAAGATTCCGAACACCGGCCTCACGCGTGTAGGCGTCAATCAGTTTGTGAATTGCCGCAGGCGTGATTTTCAGCATTTTGGGTGTGATTCCGTGTTTCTTCAGTTGCTTCGGAATCAGATGTTCGGCAGCAATATGATATTTCTCTTCGTGCGTATAGCTCCCGAGGGTAATGACATCCATTCTGTCGTAAAGCGGCTCGGGAATTTCGCTTGCATCATTTGCGGTTGTCAGGAACATGACATTGCTCAGGTCGAAGGGCATGTCAATATAATGGTCATAGAAAGATTTGTTCTGATCCGGGTCAAGCACTTCAAGAAGTGCCGACGACGGATCACCGCGGAAATTGCTGCCCATCTTATCGATTTCGTCAAGCAGAATCAGAGGGTTGTTCGTCCCCGCCTGCTTGAGCGCGGCGATAATTCGGCCCGGCATGGAACCGATATAAGTGCGGCGGTGACCGACAATATCGGATTCGTCCCGAACGCCGCCGAGGGAAACACGGACATATTTTCTTCCGAGTGCTTCGGCAATCGAATGAGCAATGGAGGTTTTACCGACACCCGGAGGGCCTACTAAGCAAATAATCTGACCGCTGATGTCCGGTGAAAGTTTCCGGACTGCCAGAACCTCCAAAATCCTTTCCTTAACCTTTGTAAGGCCGTAATGGTCACGGTCAAGAATACGTTTTGCTCTTTTCAGATTGATGCGATCCTTCGTTGACTTGTTCCAAGGCAGTTCAAGGCAGGTATCAATATAGCTTTCGATGACGCTTGCTTCATGGGAACCTTCCGGCATCTTCATCAGGCGGTCACATTCCTTCAGGAGTTTCTCCTCCTGAAGTGGAGGCAGCTTTGCCTTTTTGATCCGCGCCTTCAAATCGTCGGCATCCTGCTGAGGACTATCGTTTTCCCCGAGTTCCTCGGAAATTGCGCGCATCTGTTCCCGAAGAAAATATTCCTTCTGGTTCTCGTCGATTTGTTCTTTTGCCCTCTGACTGATTTTCGCTTCGAGGGCAAGAATCTGGATTTCTTTCTTGAGCACCATCGAAAGTTTTTGCAGGCGGCGTACCGGATTCAGTTCCTCAAGGATTTTCTGTTTTTCCGTATAGTCAAGCGAAAGGTTTGCCGCAATATAGTCGGCAAGTTCCCCGCAATCTTTCTTTTGAATGACGCCGATAACGATATCCGGCGGAATATGGCTGTAATTCTGAATATACTCTTCAAAGAGGCTCTGCGTGTAACGAATCAATGCTTCCGAACGGGTCGTTTTGCGATATGGCGCAGTTTCTACTCTGCATAGTTCTGTGAGCAGATACGGTTCCGTCTTTGCAACGGAAATTACCTCCGCACGATACAGGCCCTCCGCAAACAGGCGGATGCCTTCATCGCTGCGGCGGATAATCTGCCTAATCTTGGCAACTACGCCAGTTTTGTATATTTGACTACCGTCCGGATCATTGTCTCCAAGATTCTTCTGCGCCACAAGAAAGATCAGTTGATCGCTCTGCATTGCACTTTCCAGTGCTTCGACCGACTTCTTGCGGCCGACATCAAACTGAAGAAGCATTCCTGGAAACATGACAAGCCCACGCAGTGCGAGAGCCGGCAGTGTAAATGTGTTCTGCAACTCAGTATTTCTGCTCATAATATCTCCTCGAAAAAAGGCTGCTGCAGAGTGGCCGGCCAAGATACCACACTACAACAGTCCCTGCTTGTCATTAAGAAGCTGTTTCTTTTCGACCTCTTTTGCCCGGAGTAGTAATCTTCAGGTTAACAGGTTTCCGATCCGAATTATAGACAATCTTTGGTTTAGCACCGTTTAAGACAGTGTCCGCAGTTATTGTTACTTTCTCAATCTTGTAATCAGACGGAACATTGTACATCAAGTCGGTAAGGAAACCTTCCACCACGGACCTGAGGCCGCGTGCACCGGTATGGCGTTCCATTGTCTTTTTGGCAATTGCTTTCAACGCATCCGGTTCAAATTCAAGTTCAACCTTATCGAGCTGGAACAGCTTTTTGTACTGGCTGATGAGACTGTTCTTCGGTTCCGTAAGGATGCGGACTAAGGCATCTTCGTCGAGAGCATCGAGAGATGCAATCACCGGAAGACGGCCAACGAGTTCCGGAATCATGCCGAACTTTACGAGGTCGTGCGGTTCAACATCTTTCATCCAGGACATGGAATCGAGCTCTTCCTTGCTGTGAACCTCTGCCCCAAACCCGATGCCCGTTTTTGCACTGCGACGTTCTATAATCTTTTCCAGACCATCAAACGCGCCGCCGCAGATAAAAAGAATATTGGTTGTATTGATTTGCAGAAATTCCTGCTGAGGATGTTTGCGACCGCCCTGCGGAGGAACATTTGAAATTGTGCCCTCAAGAATCTTGAGGAGAGCCTGCTGAACACCTTCGCCGCTGACATCACGGGTAATGGAGGGGTTTTCAGACTTCCGTGCAATTTTATCAATTTCATCAATATAGATTATGCCGCGTTCTGCTCGCTCGATATCAAAATCTGCTGCCTGAATCAATCGCAGCAATATGTTTTCGACATCTTCGCCCACATAACCGGCTTCCGTTAACGTTGTTGCATCCGCAATAGCAAACGGAACATCCAAAATCTTTGCCAGTGTTTGTGCCAGATACGTTTTGCCAACACCGGTAGGCCCGAGAAGCAGGATGTTGCTCTTGGTCAACTCAACATCGTCGTTTCCCTTGCCATAATAAATTCTTTTGTAATGATTATAAACTGCAACAGAAAGAGCAATTTTGGCTCTGTCTTGCCCAATGACATATTCGTCAAGCTTTTTCTTGATCTCATGCGGTTTGGGCAGTTCAGATACTCCGCTGTAGCTTTCCTTCCGTTGCGAGAGGTTCTTCTCGTCGTTCAAAATGGACATGCAGAGTTCTACACATTCGTCACAGATGAAGACGCCCGGCCCTGCAATCAGGCGGCGCACTTCACTCTGTGCTTTTCCACAGAACGAACAGCAGATTTCCCTTCCCCTGTTGTCTTCACTGTTTGCCACTGTATCACCTTATTTCATCGGCTGGCAATGACCTTATCAATCAAGCCATATTTCACGGCTTCTTCCGGAGTCATGAAATTGTCGCGATCTGTGTCGCGTTCAATGACTTCAATCGGCTGACCGGTGTTTTCCGCAAGGAGCTGGTTTAGCAGCTTCTTTTTGTCGGAAAGATAGTTCGCATGAATCATGATATCCGAAACCTGCGACTGTGGTACACCACCGCTCGGCTGATGGATGAGAATATCCGAGTGCGGGAGCGAATAGCGCTTGCCCTTTGTACCCGCAGCAAGGAGGAAGGCTCCCATACTGGCGGCAAGGCCCATGCAGATAGTGCAGACATCGCACTTGATATATTTCATAGTGTCGTAAATTGCGATGCCGGCTGTCACCGACCCACCCGGACTGTTAATGTAAAGGCTGATGTCCTTTGTCGGATCCTGCCCCTCCAGATAGAGGAGCTGAGCCACAACAAGGCTGGCCGTTGTGTCATTTATCTCGTCGTTGAGCATAATAATGCGGTCATTCAAAAGCCTTGAGAAAATATCATACGAACGCTCGCCGCGGTTCGTCTGTTCAATTACGTAAGGAACTAGACTGCTCATTTTGCCTTACCACCCTCACACTACATGCTTTAACAAGGATTGGCAAATCAATGCCGATTTATTCCGCACTTTCTGCCTCTTTTTTCTCGTCTGCAGAATCTTCCGTCTTCGGCGGCTCGCCCTCTGCGATGACAGCCTTATCCTTTACAAGGTTGAATGCTTTTTCGACAGCGATGTCCTTGGAAAGATCTTCAGCCGGAATGAGCTTCTTCACCTTATCGACTTCCACATGGTAGCCGTCTGCGAGCTTCTTGTACTCGTTCTCAATATCTTCTTCGGAAGGTTTAATCTCTTCCAGTTCAGCAATCTTTTCAAGAGCGAGACGGAGCTTCACCTGACGTTCTGCCTGCGGACGGAATTGTTCGCGGATAGAATCTTTATCGAGCCCAGTATATTTCATGTAGGTTTCGATGTTCATGCCCTGCGCCTGGAGGCGGTAGCTGAAGTCGCGAAGGTCCTCATCAATACGGTTCTCATACATAGCCTGCGGAATTTCAGCCTGCACCAGGCCAACCAGCTTATCAATCAACTGATTGTCAACGGCGTCATCTGCGGCAGCCTCGCGTGCATCGGTAATTCTCTTGCGAATATCGGACTTATATTCGTCAACCGTATTGAATTCACTTACGTCCTTGACGAAATCGTCATCAATTTCCGGCAGTTCTTTCTTCTTAATCTCATGGAGTTTGACTTTGAAAACAGCATCTTTGCCGGCAAGATTTTTCGCCTGATAATCCTCCGGGAATTTCACATTCACGTCAAACTCATCGCCGGTCTTGTGGCCGACGATCTGATCTTCAAAGCCCGGAATGAACTGGCCGGAGCCAAGTGTGAGGTTGTAGTTTTCGGCTTTGCCGCCTTCAAAGCGCTTACCATCGACATATCCGTCAAAATCAATTTCAACAATATCGCCGTTCTGCGCTTCGCGGTCTTCGACCGTCACCATTCTGGAGTTGCGCTCCTGTACGCGGGCGAGTTCATCCTCAACGTCTTTATCGGTAACTTCCACTTTCTTTTTCCAAGCCGTCAGGCCTTTGTAGCCCTCAATGGAAACTTCCGGCTTTGTGGTGATGGTAGCTTTGAAATCCAAGCCGTCTTTGCCAGCGGAAACAAGTTCAAAATCAACTTTATCGTCAATCATAACAAGGCCGGCTTCACGGATAGCGTTTTCCATTTCCTGCGGATAAAGCGAATTGATGGCTTCTTCGTAGAAGATCTGTTCGCCATAATATTTCTCAACAAATTTGCGAGGAGCTTTGCCTTTGCGGAAACCCGGAATTGTGATGTTTTTATTCTGTCTTTTATAGGCCTTTTCAACAGCGGCTTCAAAAGTTTCTGCGTCCACTGTGATTTCCAATTGATAGCGGTTTGTATCGACTTTATTGGATGATTTCAAACTCATTTGTTATTTCCTCCTGAATGTTTACATATTAACGGAAGACATTATACCACACGCCAAAAAAAGTTTCCACTGCCTTCCGAAATGTTTTTAATTTATTCATTTACACGAAGGGGCATAAAACCGAGGTAGTCACATGAGATAAGGTGCATCCGAACGCCTTTGTACTCCCCCATGGGAGAGCGTTTTGCTGCGGTGCTCCCGTGGATATGGCCATAATAGCAATCGGTTATCCCACGTTTCACGAGGGTATCCATAATCTCACGGCACTCCATCCCTCCGTAAGCGGGCGGATAATGGAGAAAGACAACCGGCTTTTTTCCGGTCTTCTCTGCCGCATCAATGGAAGCGTTCAGACGCCCGACCTCACGGTTCACAATTTTTTTGTCTTCCGCACTTTCCGCGTCATAAAGCCAGCCTCGCGTTCCGCAGACAGCAAGGCTTCCAACCGCTTCAGCGCTATTGTGGACGATGCTGATGCTGAAAAAACCGTTTTGTTCCAGAAAGGCCTCGATTTTTCTCCTTGTCGACCACCAATAGTCGTGGTTTCCTTTGAGAACCAGCTTACGGCCCGGCAGGCTGTTGAGAAAGCGAAAATCCTCAGTTGCTTCTTCGAGCTTCATCGCCCAAGAAATATCGCCGGCAACGACAACTGTATCTTCAGCTCCGACGACATTACGCCAATTCTTTTCTAACCGGGAAACATAGTCTTCCCATCCCTCGAAGACATCCATGGGTTTGTCGGAGCCAAGGGAAAGATGAAGATCCGCAATTGCAAAAAGGGACATGGCATTACGACCTTTTCCCAGCAATCCGCAGCACGGCATCCCGCATGCCGTCTTTGGAGCAAACTTCAGAAAAGCGCAGCGGCTTTGTCCGAAGTGCGGCAATGGATTTCGGAACCTCGGTTCCCGTCCGTTCGGAAAGCATCTCAACCGCGCGGAAAACATCGCCCGCCGCATCGGATTCCGGAGAAACAGCGCTGAGAACATCCGGTGCGAACTTGTAGGGGCTTGCCGTGGAAACGACCACAATGGGCACAGAACTGCCGTTCTTTTCCCGGTATTCGCGGGCAACACGCGCGGCAACGGCAGTATGTGGATCGCAGAGGTAATGGTCTGCTTCGTAAACGCGCTTGATTTCTTCTTTCGTTTCGCTGTCATCACAGAATCCGGCAGCAAAAACCTCCTTAATTTTTGCGAGGGTTGCGCTGTCGACCTCGTAGCGGCCTGTTTCCGAAAGCTGTTTCATCCAGCCGGAAATCTTCGCGTCGTCACGGTCTGTAACGTCGTAAAGCAGGCGTTCGAGATTGCTTGAAACGAGGATATCCATGGACGGTGAGATGGTTGTGTAGAATTTGCGGTTCCTATCATAAACGCCCGTCGTCAGGAACTCCGTCAGGACGTTGTTGGCATTGGATGCGCAAATCAGGCGATGAACCGGAAGGCCCATCTTCTTTGCATAGTAACCGGCGAGAATATCGCCGAAGTTGCCGGTTGGAACGCAGAAATCAATTTCCTGCCCAAGCGGAATGGTTCCGGACGTCACAAGGTCGCAATACGCTGAAAAATAATACACGATTTGCGGCAAAAGCCTTCCCCAGTTGATGGAATTCGCGCTCGAGAACATCATGCCGTTGGCGGCAAGCTGCTTCTGCACGTCTTCGTCAGTGAAAATTCTCTTTACGCCGGTCTGTGCGTCGTCAAAATTACCCTGAACGGCAACGACGGAAACATTGGAGCCCTCCTGCGTGCGCATCTGCCTCTCCTGCATGGCGCTGACGCCGTCCTGCGGGTAAAAGACAAGTATTTTTGTGCCTTCCACATCGCGGAAGCCTTCCAGAGCCGCCTTGCCTGTATCGCCGGAGGTTGCAACAAGAATTAAAGCATCTTTGTCAGCACGAATTTTTTTCAAAGAACGGGTCAAAAAATGAGGGAGAATTTGCAGCGCCATATCCTTAAATGCGCAAGTCGGGCCGTGCCAAAGTTCAAGAAACGAAATTCCCGACTTCAGAACAGAGACCGGCGCGGGGACTCCGCCTGAGAATTTCCGGCTATCGTATGCGCGGGAGGTACATTCTGCAATCTCCTCCGAGGTGAAATCAGTAAGATATTTTCTCATAATCAGAGCAGCCCGGGCACGGTAATCCATCTTCACCAAACCCGAAAGCTCCGCCTCGGAAATCCGAGGGAAATCTTCCGGAACAAACAGGCCGCCGTTGCTGCAGATGCCCTGTGCGATTGTCTGAGCTGCAGAAACGGAGACTCGGCTGTCCCGTGTTGACTGATACTTCAAGGCGTTTTCCCCTTTCCCTGTCGTTCCGGCACCAAGCAGCGGCACCGTGAGAACGCCGTTAGTTCCTTATATCATACAGGAAACCGGGTTCAAATGTCAAATAAACCCGGTTCCGGAAAAAGCATTTTTCAGATAGTAGACAGATATAGGTATGCCGTGTTTGGTTGAAACGGCAGCAATATCGAACCGCGGCTGAAGATTCTGCGGGTATTTTTGCAGGTAACTGAGTGCCGTGCGGATGATTTTGCGCTGTTTTGCCGCGGTTACAGCTTCCAGCGGACCAACCATGGAGGATTCTTCCCGCGTTTTTACCTCCACAAAAGCAAGGTATTCCCCATCGCGCGCTATGATATCAATTTCACCGAATCTGGAATGAAAGTTGCGCCGGAGGATTTCACAGCCGTGGCTGCGAAGGTAATCCGCTGCGAAGTCTTCTCCGGCGGTTCCGGAGGAATTATCCATTTGCCGCACTCCCAAGGATTTTCTTTAGAAATGTCTTGCGATGGACTGGGCAAGGGCCGCATTTTTTCAGCATCTCTAAATGATACGCGGTTCCGTAGCCCTTATGCTGCGCAAAACCGTATTCCGGGTAAATTTCATCGATTTGACACAGAAGCCTGTCCCTGCTTACCTTAGCAAGGATTGACGCGGCCGCGATGCTTGCGCAAAGTGCATCCCCTTTAATAATGGTACGCGTTTCCACGCCAAGGTCTGGCATGCGGTTTCCGTCCACAAGCGCAAGGTCAGGTTTTATTGTCATTGCATCGACTGCGCGCTTCATCGCAAGGAAAGTCGCTTGCAGGATGTTGATGCTGTCGATTTCTCCTTCCGTAGCGAAGCCGATTCCGTAGGAGACAGCATTCGCACAGATTTCATCAAACAGCTTTTCCCTCTTCTTGGGAGTGAGCTTCTTGGAATCGTTGATGCCTTCGATGATGCAATTATCAGGCAGAATCACCGCGGCGGCAAACACTGGACCCGCCAAAGGACCTCTGCCCGCTTCGTCGATACCACAGACTGCCTGAAAGCCTTCTTCACGCGCTGCTTTCTCGTACAAATACCAGTCCATACTTACATTCCCGCCTGTTCCAAGGTAATTCTGCCGATTTTAGCACTGCGGAATTCCTCCAGCAGCATACGTGCCGCGCGTTCGGTGTCGACCATTCCTCCGCCGGCAAGCATTCCTCGCTTCTTCCCCACAAGCTCAAGGAGTGCCGCACCGTTCAGGCCCTCGGTCTCCTCTGCTGCGATGCGGTAGCGCTTTTCTAAAATTGCCGGAGAAATCTCGCACAATGTTTCCAGAAGACGACAGGCCAAAAGTTCCGTATCCAGTACATCGTCTTTTACGGCGCCGGTAAACGCAAGGTGTTCGCCGACCTGCGGGTCGTCGAACTTCGGCCAAAGGACGCCCGGGGTATCGAGCAGCTCAATGTTCTTCCCAACAGGGAACCACTGGTTTGAACGTGTTACGCCCGGACGGTTCTCGACAGCCGCTTTGCTGCCGCGGGCAAGGCGGTTAATGAGCGAACTCTTACCAACATTCGGAATTCCCACAATCATAATGCGGATTTTCCGCCCTGCCATTCCTTTTTCTCGCCACTGAGCGATTTTATCTTTTAGGACATGCTCAACCTGCGGCAGAAGCTGATTGACATTTTTTCCGCTTTTGCTGTCTACCGCGAGCGCTCCGAAGCCCTGCTGCTGAAAATAAGCAAGCCACTTAACGGTTTCATTCGGGTCCGCTAAATCCGCTTTATTCATAACAACCACACGCGGTTTCGCGCCGATGAGCCTGCTGAGAACCGGATTGCGGCTGCTATAAGGGATGCGGGCATCAATGATTTCGACCACGGCATCCACAAGCTTCATATCTTTTGCAATCTGTTTTTCTGTTTTGGCCATATGGCCCGGAAACCACTGGATGGTTTGAGAATTTTCACTTGGTGTATTTCCTGTCATTTTCAAATCCGCTTTTTTCATTGCAGCTGAAACCCCTTAAACGGGCTGAGAATAGACTCAACTTTTCCGATAATATATTTTTCATCAATCATGCCCACTTCGCGGAAGCGGCTGTCTTCCGACACAGTGCGGTTATCACCCAGAACGAAAACACAGCCCGGCGGAACGGTCGTCGGAAATTGCGTTGTTCCGTCTTTTTGGGTAATGCCGTTTTGAATATAACCGGATTCGTCGAGCGGTTTATCGTTTATCAGAACATAGCCGGAATCGGGATCAATATCAACTTTTTCGCCCGATGTTGCAACGACACGCTTGATGATTCTTGCCTTCGGGTTCAGGTTTGTTCCTTCTGCATCAATAACGACTACATCACCGCGTGAAAAATTCCGATCGATGCAATTGACGAACACACGGTATCCGTCGTAAAAATTCGGCTGCATGGAGGGACCGTCGACAACCACATTGACACGGAAACAAAACACAAACAGAACCATCACAGCAATCAGCGCACTGATGACTGCCTCCGTCCATTCGTAGCATCCCTCGACAAAACCGTCAGTTTTACTTATTTCGTCTCTCCCTGCCGATTCCGGACGTACCACAGTGAAAACCACCTTACCCAAAATCTTACTTTAGAAACATGGATAGAAAAAAAGGGACAGTCCATGTCCCTTTTCGTCAATCGCATTCCATGCGAACTTACTGAATCTGCTCTTTGACCTTTGCAGCTTTGCCGACTCTGTTGCGGAGGTAATAAAGCTTTGCTCTGCGAACATTACCGCGGCGAATAACCTTTACATTCTTCACATTGGGAGAATGAATCGGGAAAACTCTTTCTACGCCAACGCCGTAGGAAACGCGTCTGACGGTAAATGTTTCCGCAATGCCGCTGCCTTTGCGTGCAATTACAGTGCCTTCAAAAGCCTGAATTCTTTCATGGTCACCCTCACGGATGTTTACATCGACACGAACGGTGTCACCGATGGAAAAAGAGGGCAGTTCTTTTTTTGCGCAATCCTGCGCGATTGTTTTGAGTGCGTCCATTGATAAATCTCCTTCCAATTTCTTCAGACATTCATGCCATTATTATTTATTGCGGCAGAGGACTGTCAGCTCCGGGTTCTGGAATACCGGACTCGGACCCCACCGGAAATTCCGGCTGTAATAAGATACCTTAATAGTTTAACACAATAGAAATCAGGATGCAACTGATTTTTACAAATTATGAAAATTGATTTTGTAATCAAACCGGGTGAATCGCATTGGCCGCATCGGCATGTTTGCCGTCAACGCCATACTTTTTTGCGGCGCGCTCTTTGAAGAAGTCCACCGCGACTTTCGGGAACTGGGCGTATGACAGGACATCTTCCTCCTGCTCAATCCATTCCGCACATTCTTTGCGCAGAGATTCAAGTTCCGGTTTCAAGAGGTCAGCCGGTCTGCAGGTAATGCGCTCCGCATCGCCAATAATCTTCTTGGCGAAATCGTCGCTGATCGGAACCGGCGTGGTGCCGTATTTTCCTGCGACCAAGTCTTTGAACTCGTTGGTGCACATTTTGTAGCGTTCACCGGTGATGACGTTAAGTACGGCCTGTGTGCCGACAATCTGGGAAGTCGGCGTAACGAGCGGCGGATATCCGGCGTCTTTGCGGACGCGCGGAACTTCCTGAAGCACTGCTTCCATCTTGTCTTCCTGTCCCGCCTGCTTCAACTGGGACAGAAGGTTGGAAAGCATGCCGCCCGGCACCTGGTACACAAGGGCTTTTGTGTTGGTGGCGAGCATTTTTGGGTCAAGGAGGCCGCTCTTGATGTATTTGTCGCGCAGTGTCATGAAATACTCGCGGATTTCATTGAGCAGAACTAAGTCAAGGCCGGTATCGTAGGGTGTATCGCGGAGGGCGGCAACCATAGATTCCGTCGGGGCATGGGATGTACCGAGCGCCAGCGGCGAAATGGCTGTATCGAGCCAATCAACCCCCGCTTCCACCGCTTTCAGCTGGCACATGGAAGCAAGGCCCGAAGTGGAATGCGTATGAAGCTGAAGCGGAATACTGACGGCTTCTTTGATTGCCTTGACGAGTTCATACGCGCGGTACGGCGTCAAAAGCGCCGCCATATCTTTGAGGCAGATGGAGTCGGCTCCCGCCTCTTCAATCTGCTTTGCGTAATTCACATAATATTCTGTGGTAAAAACAGGGCCTGTTGTGTAGGAAATCGCGACCTGAACATGGGCTTTTTCTTTTTTTGCCGCGTTGATTGCCACCTTCAGGTTCTTGATGTCGTTCAATGCGTCGAAGATCCTGATGATGTCAATTCCGTTTGCAACCGATTTCTGAACGAAATACTCCACAACATCGTCGGAGTAATGGCGATAGCCGAGGATATTCTGGCCGCGGAACAGCATCTGAAGCTTCGTGTTCGGGCAGTTTTTGCGGATGACGCGCAGACGCTCCCATGGGTCTTCTTTTAGAAAGCGAAGGCAGGCATCAAAGGTTGCGCCGCCCCAGCATTCAATCGAATGGTAGCCGACACGGTCCATCTTATCCAGAATCGGAAGCATGTCGGAAAGGGGCATTCGCGTTGCGAGAAGGGACTGGTGCGCGTCACGCAGAGCGACTTCGGTAATGCCGATTTTCTTTGCCATAGCCGTACCCCCTTACCGAAGTGAGACAAGCGGAGTTCCGGACTGCACGCTATCACCCTTCGAGACAAGGACTGCGGCAACTTCTGCGTCATGCGGCGCCATAATCTCGTTTTCCATCTTCATGGCTTCCAGAACAACAAGGGTATCGCCCTTCTTAACACTCTGGCCTTCCGTAACGTTTACCCCAACGATGGTTCCCGGCATCGGGCTTTCGATGGTTTCGGAACCCATCTCAACCTTCTTTGGCGCTGCCGGTGCGGCGGGTGCAGGAGCGGCTGCAGCAGCCGGTTTTTCCTGTGCGGCCGGAGCCGGTGCTGATGCTGCGGCGGGTGCTGCCGGTACAGCAGTTGAGCCTACTTCTTCGACCTGAACATCATAAACGGTTCCGTTGACCGTAACTCTCAGATTTCTCATTCTAAATTACCCCCAGTTTATTTTACAGCTGAATGTCTGCGTGTTTTTTCGGAAGAGTGGAAACGCGCTTGCTTGCTAGCATGTCCAAGCACGCAATCAGCTTATCTCTTGTATTTTCGGGTTCTACAATATCCTCAATCATACCGTCGGCAGCGGCGGAAAACGCGTCTGCCTTCGTTCTGCGATACTCGTCAATCAGCTTTTTGCGGTCGTTGACAGGGTCATCGGAACCCTTCAAACGGTCATGCCACAGAAGCGCCACAGCAGTTTCGGGAGCAACCGCAGAAATCACCGCGTCAGGCCAAGCGAATGTATAATCAGCATTTGCGCCGCGTCCAGCGGTCGCAATATAAACAGGCCCACATGCGGAACCTGTAATTACGGTGATTTTCGCTGTTGTAGCTTCGGAATAGGCGCTGGAAAGCTTGCTGGCATCTTTGAGCTCCGAGAATTTCTCCGCGTCTACAAACGTAACCACGGGAACCGAGAAAGAATCGCAGAAGCGCAGGAACCGTGCGGCCTTCGTACAGGAATCCGCGTCCAGCACACCGCTCAGACCAATAAAGCCTGTTGCCGTTCCGCCGATGCGGGCAAACCCGGTAACAGCTCCGGCGCCGAAGTGCGGGCTGAGTTCCAAGAAACTGCCGCCGTCACAAACGGATTTTACCGCGCCGCAAAGTCCGGTGTCGCTTTCGTTTGCCCCGGGCGCAAGCTCCTCCTCAAGCGGCGACGCCGCGAGGTTGTTGGAAGGAAGCATCGAAAGAAGCCGGCGCACTGTGCCAATCGCTTCTTCTTCACTTTCCGCTGCAATGTGGCAGACTCCCTGCTTTTCCGCCGTCGCCGGAGAACCGTCTTCCCCGCTGGTGGAAACCGTCAGTTCTCCCTTTGGAGACATTACAACGACGTCGGCTCCGGCAGCCACCATGGCTTCCGTACCCACACATGGGCCGAGCACTAGGGAAATCTGCGGCACAACGCCGGAAAGGTTATTCACGTCGAGCAGAATCTCGCCGCAGGCGGCAAGCATGTCCGCTCCTTCCTTCAGGCGCGCCCCGATGGAATCGTAGATTCCCACAACCGGGCAGCCTATTTTCAAAGCAAGGCGGAAAGTTTTCTTGATTTTGGAAGCCTGAGCTTTTGACATGGCCCCACCTGCAATGCTGCCGTTCTGTGAGAACACGCACACAGGTCTTCCTTCCACGGTGCCGTAGCCGGCAACCGCCTCGGCAGGGCCTTCGCCGGATTTCGCATAAGCGTCGATTTCCTGAAACGACCCTTCATCCAGCAGCGCGCTGATTCTCTGCCAGCCGACCGTATTTTTGACGCTTTCGCGCATTTGACTCATCTGTTCCTTTGAGCCGGATTGATTCATTGACAATTCCTCCATTTATCGCCGACTTTTAGCTTGTCCATTTCGACGAAATTTGCCACCAGAGCGTTTTCCTCCGCCTTCCGCAGGAGCTTTCAAACCCGCTAATGCACGAAGTGCGGCAACCTCTTCGCCGGTCAACTCTCTCCACTTTCCGGGGGGGAGCATTCCAAGGCGAATCGGGCCGAAGGCGATTCGTTTCAGGCGGGCGGTTTCCAGATTCAGTGCTTCACACATTTTGCGAATTTCACGGTTTCTGCCCTCATGCAGCACAATCTGAAGCACAGCGCGGTCCTTCTCTTCCTCTAAAACGCGGACTTCCGCCGGGGCAGTCTTTCTTCCGTCAATCACAATTCCTTCAGCCATGCGGTTTAGCTGTTCTTCCGTGATGCCCGGTTTGACAGTTACACGGTACGTTTTCGGTACATGGTGAGACGGGTGCATCATGGCGTTGGCAAATTCGCCGTCATTTGTCATAAGAAGAAGGCCTTCGGACTCGCGATCCAGTCTGCCGACTGGGTAAACCCGCATCGGAAGGTCCTTCACAAGCTCCGCAACGCATTTGCGGTTCTTTTCATCGTGCATAGTTGTGATGTATCCGCGAGGTTTATGAAGCATAATGCAAATCGGCTCCGCGCGGCGACGGATCGGCTTGCCGTCCAGTGTGACACGATCCTTTTCCGCGTCGGCTTTGTCGCCGACCTTTGCGGTCTGGCCGTTCACCTGAACTCTTCCCGCTTCAATCAGCTTTTCGGCAGCGCGGCGCGAAGCCACGCCGCATTCGGAAAGCAGTTTCTGCAGTCTGATTGGTTCGGACATATAATATAATTCCTTTCTATATTCCGGCAGTCATCCGCCGGAGAAAAGGTCCAAAATCGCCTCCCAGAGGATTTGGAACCACATCTTCTGTTTTGGTGCCTGCGGGACATCTTCCGCAGCGACGAGTTCTGTCTGCGCGACGATCTTTCCCCCGCAGGTATAGCACACTCTTCCAAGCACCTGCCCCTTTTTGGCGGGTGCATAAACGAACTGCGGAAGCTCCACCGTGCGCTTGAGCTGGTCATTGGCCCCTATGACAACGTTCTCGCCGGCTGTTCCGATAACCTGAACCGTTTCCTGAACTCCGCCCACAATCGGCAGAGAGATACTGGTTGAGGAATCATTGACGGAGCGGGAAACAAGGCAAGAAAAACCGTAATCCAAAAGCTTCTCATGGTCTTCCCAGTCATTCGGGTCGTTCAGCGTAACGGCAATCAACCGAACCCCATCTTTCTCCGCAGACGAAACAAGGCACCGGCCGGACTTCTTGGTAAAACCTGTTTTAACTCCGGTGCAGTACTGGTAAAAGCTGAGGAGTTTATTGTGATTGCCGTAGGAATGGGTCATATTCGGGTTGAGGAAATGTACCTGTATGGATTTCTGCCGCACGATGTTGGCAAACTGAGTATTTTGCAGTGCGGCACGGGTCAAGAGGGCCAAGTCGTATGCGCTCGAATAATGTTCTTTATCATCCAGACCGGACGGGGTAACATAATGGGTATCTTTCATGCCCAGCGAGGCAGCCTTTGCATTCATCATGGCCGCAAAATTTTCAATAGTCCCGCCGATGGAAAGCGCGGCCGTATTGGCCGCGTCATTACCCGAAACCATCAGCATACCAACCGCAAGATCATACAGAGTCAGCTTGTCGCCCGCACGAAGCCCCATGGATGAGCCCTCCACACGGATCATTTCCGGCGTTACGGTAATCACACGGTTATTGACTTCGGCAGCCTCCAGTGTAAGCAGAGAAGTCATAATCTTCGTTGTGCTCGCGATCGGCAGCCGGTCATGTTCATTTTTTGCGTAAACCACGCGTCCGTCATCAGCACTGACAACGATTGCCGCTTTTGCCGACACAGACGGCACCGTGTCTGCGGAAGTCTTTACGGGCCAAAGTGCCATTGCGGCAAGCACAACAAAACAGAGAACGCCTTTCCATTTCATTTCCAACACCTGCCGGCTTATATATATGCGGGCAGGTACCGACGACATGATTTATTCTTGAACAGGACTGTTCTCAGTTCCGTCAGAAGCGGTGGTGTTGTCTTTCTTTTTCTTCCCGACCATACTGCTGATGCGGTTGATGAGTTCGGGAGCCTGGTCTATGATGCGGTCAACCGGAGTAGAGCCGAGTTCAACACGCATCAGACGGATATCTCCATTGGAAACGACAAGAAACGCAACGGGCGTAATGGTGACACCTGCGCCAGTGCCGCCGCCGAAGAACTGCTTCTCCGATGTTTTCACCGGAAGGTCGGAACCGCCGGAAGCAAAACCGTAGTTGACTTTGGAAACCGGGATAATTACCGTTCCGTCGGGCGCGGTAATCGGGTCGCCGATTACCGAATTGACATCCACCATCTGCTTGATTTTTTCAAGGGTTGTGTCCATCATTCCCTCAATGGGATGTTCCGACATAATCAACACCACTTTCTTCTATTATAATAGATCTTCAAATATTATGAACTGCTTTTCCGACTTTTATCAGGCGAATGGAGCGGAAAATCGCGCGGACAGCCGCCTTCACCAAAAAGAAGGCAAGAACGCTCGCATCTGCTCTGAAAGACACCGTGCTCTTTTCCGAGCAAAAGTCCGGCAGCACGTTAACTTTACAGTCCTTGCAGCGGGCACAGCCCAGCAAAACTCCCACGCCGGAGCTCACCGCGCCGCAGACTTTTCCGTAATCCACCGCGATGGCTGAAGCGTCCTCCCCGCCGACACGGATATTCAGCCAAAAACGGTGAAAAACCGTGTGCCGGAAAACCTCCGAGGCGGCTTCGGAAGCAATTTTCGCTGCTTCTTTCAGCAAGCTGAGAAAACCGGAGAGGCCCTTTGCCTCATACAGTTTTTTCAGCCAGCTTTTTTTTTGGGGTTTTTCCTCCGCCGGTTTCTCTTTCTTCTCTTTTTTCTTCTTCGGAGGAATATGGAACCGCAAGAAAAGGTATCGGATGCACGCAGAAGCCTTCTCACGGTATTCCACCTGCACCGTAACCGGAAACGGGAGAAGCAAAGCAAAAAAACATGTTAAAGCCAGCAGAAAATACAACGCTCTCATCCGGCGTCCTCCGTGACTACTTCGGACTCTTCTTCCAGAGTTTCTCCTCTGTGCTCCACCGGAGGCAGTTCATCAAGGGAAGAAATGCCGAGGCACCGCAGGAAATCGGGGGTTGTCCCATAAATGAGCGGCCTTCCCGGAAGGTCAAGCCTGCCGCGCTCCTCCAGAAGTCCTTTGGAAATAAGGCTTCCCAGAACTGCGGAACAATCCACGCCGCGAACTTGCTCGATAAACGCTTTTGTTACCGGCTGGTTGTAAGCGACAACAGCCAGCACTTCCAGCGCTGCCTGCGAAAGCGGCATATTCCGGCGCATATCGAGTGCTTTGCGAACATATTCGGCATACTCCGGCCGCGTACACATCTGCCACCCGTCTTCCAGCCTTACCATCTGCACGCCTGTATTCTCGGAATTGAACCTATCCGCAAGATTGTTCATCAGCTTTTCGGCCGTTGACTTATTTAGCTCCAGCACTTCCGCAAGGCGCTCCAGCGAGACGGGCTCCCCGCTCGCAAACAGAATTGCTTCCGCTGCGCCTTGCATCTTGCTGATTTCCGTTTTCACTGCGGATCACTCCCTAAAAGGTTTCTTCATGGCAGGCCGATTAACAAGCGTAACGATGCTGTTGTCTTCTCCTTCAATGCGGATGCGTTTTCCCTTCACAAGCTCCAGCACAGCGAGGAAGGTTGCGACGAGTTCTGACCTCCCATGGCAGTTTTTGTAAAGGTCCGTGTATTTTGCCCTTCCCGTTTTGCGGAGGTCACGAAGAACACGGATAATCCGCGACGCAACGCTGACGATTTTGTGGGAAACAATTCCGGAGAAGGCCTCCGGCTTCGGCGGCAACAGGCGTTTCCCCCTACCCACCGCGCTGCGGTAAGCATTGAAAAGGTCTTGCAAAGCGATGGTGCCTTTATACCTCGTATCGAACTCGATTTTTTCCTGCTCTCTGGTATAAGTATCAAACGAAAGTTTTTCACCAAGAAGCTTTGCAATTCTCCGACATTCTTCATATTCCAGCAGACGGCCGCTTAATTCGCGGCTGAGCTGCTCCGCTTCCTCCTTCTTCGGAAGGAGGAACACCGTTTTCATGTAGACAAGGTGCGCCGCCATCTCGAGAAATTCACTCGAGACTTCCATGTTCCGCTCCTGCATTGCATCAATCTGCTCCATATACTGGTCAACCAGCTCGGTGATGCGGATGTCGAAAATATTCATTTTATTCTTCTTGATTAGAAGGAGGAGCAGATCAAGAGGTCCTTCAAAACTTTCCAGCTTATAACAAAGTTTTTCCATTCTGTACCTTTTTATTTACAGCATACCAAATAATTCATACGGAAGACTTCCAAGCCAGTAAACACCCATAGCGCAAATCTGATTCAGCCAAGTGAGCGGCCGATCCAGAACGCCGGTGAAAAGCACGATAAACGCAATCAAAATGATAATGTTCTGGTAACGGTAAAAATTATAAAGAGTACGGTTTGAAAGAAAAGCACCGAGGATTTTTGACCCGTCGAGCGGTGGAAGCGGAATCAAATTGAACACTGCAAGTGCGACGTTGATGTTGATATAAGCAGAAAAGAATGCCATAACAAATGCCGGAAGGCTGTGGTTTGACGCAACATAGATGCCATTCAAAATAATTGCTCCCAGCCATGCGACAATCAGATTGGAAAGAGGTCCGGCGAGCGCTACCAGAGCCGTATCGCGTTTCGGATTTCGGAAATAGCGGCTGTCAATTGGCACCGGCTTAGCCCAGCCGAAACCGAACAGTAGCAGAAACAACGCACCCACAGGGCTGAAGCTTACCAAAGGATTCAGGCTGAGGCGCCCCTGCGCTTTTGCAGTGCTGTCACCCAGCTTGTAAGCAGCCCAAGCGTGTGCCCACTCGTGAACGGGCAGAATACAGAAAATAATAAAGAGCATTGCTAAAATGGAGGCAATGACGTCGGCAATGCCAACGGATTCCCCCTGAACAAGGCTCTGGATAATCGAAAATAACATAAACATTCTCCCCTACATTGGCTTGCGACAGACCGAACAAGAAAAGCGCGAGATCTGTCCCGCTATGCTATTGATTATAATACGAGGCGGATAAAATTACAAGCAAAGGAATAATCGGGACATCTAACAGCATGCCCATTTTTCAGAAATCCTGTCCCTTCGGCCGAAGAAAAGGAAAAAAGCTTGCATTCGGGTGATAAATCTGTTAGGATATATCTGTTGCTTTGTAGAAAAGCCCTTTGAAGGAGGTGCAGATAGATGGCAAAATGTGATATTTGTGGTAAGCAAGTCGCTTTCAGCATGCAGGTTTCCCACTCTCACCGGCGTTCCGGCCGTACCTGGAAAGCGAATGTCAGACGTGTTAGGGCAATCGTTGACGGTTCTCCGAAAAGGATTTATGCCTGCACCCGCTGCCTGCGTTCCGGTAAAGTGACCCGCGCAGTCTGATTGCAAGGGCATCTGATGAAACGCTGATAAAAACAGAGCACCTGAAATTCAGGTGCTCTGTTTTTTTATTTCACGAATCCTTGTGTCTTACACTTACTTTCTTCTCGGTTCCGTTTTTGAGGCGGATGATGTTATCTTTATGCTTGTAAACTAGCAGCGCTGCAAAAACAAACGCGAATACCGTGACAACAATCATGTAAGAGGTCGGCAGCGTCCCGAAGGCGGAAGACTTCGTGGAATAATCATAGTATGTCGTGAGAAATGCAGAAATGGGGAAAGACACGGCAGCGAAGATGGAAGAAATCGAAATAATCTTTGTAGCAAGCAGCGTAACGACAAAAATAAATACCGCAAAGGCGAAAATTCGCCAGTCCAGAACGAGCATCATAGCGCCGGTTGACAGAATTCCCTTGCCCCCGCGGAAACCGAAATACAGCGGATAAATATGTCCAAGGACACAAGCAAACCCGGCAATCAGTATTCCGTACTGAATCAGGTAGGAAGGCGCCGAATTTGCATTGCAAACATACTGAAAAACCTGCCGGCCGATCAGCGAAGCCGCGGCACATTTTGCAAAATCAAAAATGGAAGTATAAATTGCCGCCTTCGCACTGACGGAACGAAGAACGTTTGTCATGCCTGCGTTTCCGCTCCCCATGGTGCGAATATCGGTGTTGCTGAATTTCTTTGTAATAATGATGGAAGAACTGATACTGCCCAGAAGATAACCGATTACCACAATTGCAATGGTAGGCAGAAGAAAAATTTGCAGATAATCCACAGTATTACCCTCCCTGTTTTTCTCCCCGTTCGCGCACGATAAAGTGAATCGGTGTTCCAACCAACCCAAACGTGTCACGAATTATGTTTTCAAGATACCGCTGATAAGAAAAGTGAAACAAATCTTTGGAATTCACAAAGAAAACAAACGTCGGCGGTTTTGTGGAAACCTGCGTCATGTAATAAATCTTGAGCCTTTTGCCCTTGTCGGTAGGCGGCTGAACGCGCAAAGTCGCCTGTGCTAGAATTTCATTGAGCGCACCGGTCGTGATGCGCGTTGCGTTTGCCTTTGCAGCCTCCTTGATAGCTTCAAACAAGCGGTCGATTCTCTGGCCTGTCTTTGCGGAAATAAAGATGATATCGGCATAGGACATGAACGAGAAATCCTGCTGCAGACGCTTGCGATAAAGGGGCAGCGTATTCTCCGTCTTTTCAACGGCATCCCACTTGTTGACGGCAATAACACAGCCTTTTCCTGCTTCATGCGCCAAGCCCGCGACTTTGGAATCCTGTTCGGTGAAGCCGACGGTGCCGTCGATCATAATAACGCACACATCACTGCGCTCAATCGCCATTTGCGCGCGTAACATGCTGTAACGCTCTATTGCGTTTTCGACGCGGCTTTTTCTCCGCATGCCGGCGGTATCAACGAAAACGAACCTTCCGTGTTTATTCTCAATTTCAATATCAATGGCATCGCGCGTCGTTCCCGCCTGATTGGAAACAATGCAGCGCTCTTCGCCGCTGATGTAATTGACAAGCGACGATTTGCCCACGTTCGGCTTGCCGATGACGGCTACTCGAATAGCATCGTCATTCTGCTTGTCCTCATTTTCCGGAGGAAGATGCTTGACGATTGCATCGAGCAGATCGCCGGTTCCGTGGCCGTGAACGGACGAAACGCAAATCGGGTCGCCGAGGCCGAGACTGTAAAATTCATAAAATTCCGCAGGAGGTTCACCGATACTGTCGCACTTATTGACGCAAAGCAGCACCGGCTTTCCGCTCTTGAGCAGCATTGACGCGATCTCTGCATCCGACGCGGTTACGCCGGCACGAATATCCGTTACAAATACAATAACATCTGCCGCATCAATTGCCAATTCTGCCTGTTCCCGAATACGGGACAAAATCTCGTCGTCAGGGTCAATCTCGATGCCGCCCGTGTCAACGATGGAAAACTCACGCCCGCTCCATTCACAGGTACCATAAACTCTATCCCGGGTAACACCGGGTGTATCATCTACAATAGAAACGCGGCTCCCAATGAGCTTGTTAAAAAGTGTGGATTTTCCCACATTCGGTCTTCCGACGATTGCTACAACCGATTTTGCCATCCGCACCACTCCCTTATATTTGCTCTTCCCAACCTTTTTACCGATATGCGGCAATGGGTAAATGGGAAAGTTTTACCGCGTAAAAACGATTATCGCATGATTTCCGGCATCCGTCAAGCAAAGCCAGAAAACGTAGAATCTTTTTTGCGCAAAAAAAGAAGAGAAGGATCTAGATCCTTCTCTGCAACCTGCCGACTGCGGAATCAGGCTTCTTTTTTGACAACTTCCCTGCCATTGTAATAGCCACAATTGCCGCATACCTTATGCGGAGCAATCAGTTCGCCGCATTTTGGGCAATTTACCAGAGTCGGCGCACTCAGCTTCCAAACGCTAGAACGCCGCTTGTTCTGCCTTGCACTTGACTGTTTTCTTTTCGGTACCGCCATGTTCAGCACCTCCTTAAAGACCCTGATTTCACAGATGGAATCATCTTAATGGATCAGATTTTTCAAAACTTCAAACCTGCTGTCAGTGTTCTGCGGCTCACAGCCGCATGGACCATCATTCAGGTTTTTACCGCATTTGGGGCAAATGCCCTTGCAGTCTTCTTTGCAAAGGAATTTTGACGGAAGCTCAAGCAAAATATCTTCCCGCATAAGTTCGTCCAAATCCAGCTGTCCATCCGGGACTTCGATGAAACGATCGTCGTCCTCGTTTTCCAGAGAACGGACAAGAGTATGCGTAAAAGAATAATGCAAGTGCCTGTCTATCTGCTTTGTGCAACGATCACACGGCACCGAAAAATCAAAAGAAGTCTCGGCTGTGAGTAACGCAAAGCCATCCTTTGCGGTGACAGAACCCTGCACCTTCACCGGGGTAACAAACGGATGAACATTATCGACCTCGGTTGAAGACAAATCCATGTCGTAATCAAACGAAACCGTACCTGTTTTTTCCGTGAAAATTTTCTTTAAATCAAGAATCATACCATAACCTCGGCGCTACAGTCTTTAATTATATCGGTTGAGTATCTTTTTGTCAATACAAGTTCCAGAAAAACCGAAATGCCAATAAGAAAACCGTGCCGGTTTTCTTCCCGGCACGGTTCCCGGTTCTAATCAGACTTCTGTGGAAATTGCTTTAATCTCGTCCGGCAAAACTTTCGGATCCGCCGATACGAGAAGAGTAATTTTAGTATCCGCAAGAATAGAGAGTTTATTCATCTTTTCAATGAAAGTGGAAAGAGCCGCAATGTCCTGCCCGATGATGCGGAGGGTTGAATCGACAAAGATGTCTGTTACGTCATAGTTGCCGGCACAGATTCCGCAGAGGAACCCGCTGAGTGCCTCAACGCCCTGAATCCCGTAGGAATCAATGTTCACAAGGCGGGCATCGTGGGAGATATCATAGGTGAGGTGGTTGCCCTTCACGATGACAACAACGTTGCCAGCAGATTTCTGGGCTGCTTCATTCGCGTGTTCCACAAGCCTTTTGGTCTTGCCGGTTCCCTTTGGGCCGATAATAAGATTGATCATATTGTTGCTCCTCCTATATTTTTATTTGTCATCAACGGCTTTCAAAAAATCAGTTTTTTAAGTCAAGTTTTATTTGTTTAAGCGGGCTTCCAATGCAGCCTTTTCGCCTTCATAACCAGGTTTTCCGAGAAGAGCAAACATATTTTTCTTGTAGCTTTCCACTCCCGGCTGGTTGAACGGATTCACGCCCAGGAGATACCCGGAAATTGCGCACGCTTTTTCAAAGAAATAGATGAGAGCACCAAGCGATTTCTCAGAAAAATCCGGTACACGGAGAACGGTGTTCGGAACGCCGCCGTCCGTATGAGCGAGTACGGTGCCTTCAAAGGCTTTTTCATTGACGTAGGACATCGTCTTGCCTGCAAGGAAGTTAAGTCCATCGGCATTATCGGGGTCTTCCTCGATAACCAGGTCTTTCACCGGTTTGTCAAACAAGACAACTGTCTCCGTCAGAATACGGCGCCCCTGCTGGATATACTGACCCATGGAGTGCAGATCGGTAGAGAAGATGCAGGATGCCGGGAACAGTCCCTTTCCATCCTTGCCTTCGCTTTCGCCGTACAGCTGTTTCCACCATTCGCACATCATCTGGAACCGAGGCTCATAGCTGACAAGGATTTCAATTTCCTTGCCTTTTCTCGAGAGGATGTTGCGAATTGCCGCATAGCGGTAGCACGCGTTTTTCGTAAGATCCGGATCCGCATATTCTTTTCTGGCTTCCGCAGCGCCATCCATCAGTGCCTGAATATCAGCACCGGCAACTGCAATTGGCAAAAGGCCGACGGCGGTAAGAACCGAATAGCGGCCGCCTACGTCATCGGGGACAACGAAGGTTTCATAGCCTTCACGCACTGCCAGTTCTTTCAGGGTGCCTTTGGCCTTATCGGTTGTGCAGTAAATGCGTTTTGCGGCTTCTGCTTTGCCATACTTCTTTTCCATGAAACTGCGGAACACACGGAATGCCACTGCCGGCTCGGTTGTAGTTCCGGATTTTGAAATAACATTGATGGAAACATCTTTGCCTTCGCAAAGCTCAAGCACTTCAGCAAGTGCTGTGGAGCTGATGCTGTTGCCGATAAAATAAATGTCCGGTGTATCCTTTTTTAGCGAATTATAGTTGTTGGATTTCAAAAATTCGATTGCCGCACGAGCTCCGAGGTAGGAACCACCGATGCCGATTACTACGAACACCTGGCTGTCGGAGCGAATCTTTTTTGCGGCTGCCTGAATACGGGCAAACTCCTGTTTATCGTAATTTTCAGGCAAATCCACCCAGCCTAGAAAATCGTTGCCGAGGCCTGTGCCGGAATGAAGGAGATCATGAGCCGCACGGACCTGGGGGGCGATTGCCTCAAATTCACTGTCATTGATAAAACTAGACAGATGCTGGTCATCAAGCTGAACAGACATTTATTTTTTCCTCCTGGCTGCCTTATTTGGTAATTCTATTGTACCTTATACCTTGATACTTTGCAAGGAAGAACCAGATTATTTATAATTCGTTCAAATTTTTACCTACCGTTTTTTCAGCCTTATACCATCAGCAGTTTTTTGAGGAGAAGACGAAAAGCCGCAGTAAAAGTAATCGGTTCTACCGATGTCTTTGCCCGTATTGTAAACTCCTGCAAGGGAGTACCGTCAAGCGAACAGCTCACTTTGCCGAGCGCCTGCCCTTTCTTGACAGGTGCGGTAATATTTTGATTGATGGTTACACTGTACTTCACATTGCCGCCTTTGCCCTTCGGAACAAGAATACTCGTGCTGGAATCGACCGTTGTTTCCACCTGTGACTGCATCCCGTTGCGCACCGGAACCGGAGCGGTCGCCTCCGGCGGAATCGACGGCTTTGTTACGGAGTAATTTGCAAAGCCATAGTCCAAAAGCGCTGCAGAGGCCGAAAAACGGGTCTTCGTATCGGAGCAGCCAAGCACAACGGCGATAAGCTGAACGCCGTCACGTTCCGCAGTTGCCGCCATGCAGCTTCCCGCTTTGCCGGTAGTGCCTGTTTTCAGGCCCGTGATTCCTTTGTATGTCTTCAGCAGTTTGTTGGTGTTGACAAGCTGGGTCTTTCCACCGCGCAGGGTGTCCATCCATGTTTTTGTGTAGTCAAAAATCTTTTTATGCTTAATCAGCTCGCGCGACATGATTGCAATGTCGTTGGCTGAAGTGAGATGACCGTCTTCATCTAGGCCGTAGCAGTTCTTGAACGTTGTATCCTTCATTCCCAGCTGCTGCGCCTTTTGGTTCATCTGGGCAACGAATTCTTCTTCACTTCCCGCCACATATTCGCCCAATGCAACCGAGCAGTCGTTTGCACTTGCAATGACCGTCGCCTTGAGGAGGTCGTCGACAGACATTGTTTCCCCTTCTTTGAGCCAAATTTGCGAGCCTCCCATTGACGCAGCGTGCTTGCTGACCGAAACCATGTCATTCAGTCCGATTTTTCCGGAATCGACCGCTTCCATGACAAGAATCAGCGTCATTATTTTTGTAATGGACGCGCAGGCACGCTTTTCGTGAGAATTTTTTTCAAACAATATCTTGCCTGTCTGTGCCTCCATCAGAATTGCAGACGGGGCCTTTACCTCTTCTGCGGAAAGTGCTGATGCTCTTATCGTCGGCAACCCCGCAATCACAACCGCAGCTGACAAAAGGCAGGCCGAAAGTTTTTGGAACCTCATACCCGGCACCTCCAGTTTCATAATAATGAGTATGCCGGACAGGGAGGTTCTATCCATAAAAAAAGAGGCTTTTGCCTCTTCCAGATTGTCGAAGAACCCATCCAACGCGGTTAAACGAAGGATGGGTTCTCTTGATAATATGCAGGATAGGAAAATAAGCAAAGTAAAATCAATAAAAACCCGGAGGGATGGCCATCCCTCCATTTCCACATTGCCAGCTTTTTGAGATTCATGGCAGCAAACTTAAGCTTAACCCAATTCGTCACTTGAGTTAAGCCCCGGTAGAGCGTGTACCGCATCCCATATTTCACTTTTGCATCGGCGAAGACACGCTCAATGGTTTCTTTTCGTTTTTTGTAAAGCTCTTTGTATTTCGGTGTGTGCCTGATATCTTCCGCAAGCTCCACATAATCCTGCCACACATGCCGCGTTACGGTTTTCGTACAGCTTTTACTCTCGGTGCAGCGAGAACGGAATGGACATTTTTCGCAGATGTAACTCCGGCTTTTGTATTCCCGGTATCCCTCACGGTTGGTTGTTGCATAATGCAGAACCTGATATTCCGGGCAGATCACACAGTCATAATATTCGTCGTATACATACTTCCACCATTCCAGATTTCCTGCTTTGGTCATTGGCCGCTTGTATGCTGTGGAAAGTACCCGCCCGTCGTCAAACACCCGTTTACAGATATGCGGCGTTTTGTATGCGGCGTCCGCCACCACCGTTTCAATTTCAGGAAACCGTTGAGTCACTTTGCCATAGACCGCGTCAAATGCTACACTGTCATGTACGTTTCCCGGAGTCACCTCAACGTCAAGGACAAAATTGTGTTTGTCGCAGGCCGTATGTGCTTCGTAGGCAAAGCACTTCTTGTGTTCTCCCTTTTGGAACAACCCGCTTTCCGGGTCTGTTTTGGACACCATGATTTCTTTTTCCTTCGGCGGTTTCGGAGTACTGTCGAATGGCTTCTTCCCATGATCTTCCCGGTCAGCGTTAACCTCTTCCATTAATTCTGAGGCATATCGCTTTGCCGCCTGAGGAACTGCCTTTTTGATCTTTTTGTTGATGTTGGCGTTTGCTTTGATATGCGTCCCATCCACAAATACTGCTTCCGGCTCCAAATATCCGGCGTAATTTGCCTCCTGCAAAATCCACGAAAACACCTGCTCCACGGTTTCCTCTGTGAACCGGTGCTTAAAATTGTAACTCACAGTGGAGAAATGCGGCAGCTCCTCGTTCAGTGTATATCCCAGAAACCACCGATACGCGATATTCATATTGATTTCCTGCATCGTCCGGCGTAAAGAGGGAATTCCGTACAGATGCTGGATCAGAACAATCTTAAACAGGACGACCGGGTCCACACTAGGACGACCGTTGCCCTCACAATACAAATCTTCTACAAAATCATAAATATGGCTAAAATCTACCGCGCTGTCAATCTTTCGCAGCAGATGATTTCCCGGCACCAATAGGTCTGTATTCACAAATTCCACTGCATCTCTGCGTAGTTTTTCCCGTTCCAGCATCTTTCATCACCTGTCTATATTTTACCATTTTACAACGAAAAAGCCCAGCTTTCACTGGACTTTTTCGACAGGCTGAAAGAGGCTTTTGCCTCTTCTTTTCAAGCCACGCGGACAGGGATTCCCTCGCTCGCGAGATATTGTTTCAATTCCGGAATCGTGATTTCGCCGAAGTGGAACAAAGACGCCGCAAGCACCGCGTCTGCCTTTCCCTTGCGGAACGCCTCAAGGAAATGTTCCAGTTTTCCGGCTCCTCCCGAAGCGATGACGGGAATTGACACGCTTTGCGAAATTGCCGCTGTCAGTTCAAGGTCGTATCCGTTTTTCTGGCCGTCGCAATCCATGCTCGTCAGCAGAATTTCTCCCGCTCCGAGACGTTCGGCTTTTTTCGCCCATTCCACTGCGTCACGCCCCGTATCGATACGGCCGCCGCTCCGATAAACCGTCCATCCGCCCTGCGCACGACGCTTCGCATCGATGGCGCAGACAACGCACTGGCTGCCGAACTTTTCCGCCGCCTCCGAAATCAATTCCGGTCGGAGAAGCGCAGCGGAATTGACCGAAACCTTATCGGCTCCCGCTCGGAGAAGCCGTGTAAAATCGTCAACCGAACGGATGCCGCCGCCCACGGTAAACGGAATGAAAATCCGTTCCGCAACGCGCCGCACCATATCTTCCATGATTCCGCGCGCTTCCGCCGTTGCGGTAATATCGAGAAACACAAGTTCATCGGCGCCTTGGCGGTCATACTCCATAGCTGCCTCTACCGGGTCGCCTGCGTCACGCAGGTTCACAAAGGAAGTTCCCTTCACGACCCGCCCACAGTCGACATCCAAACACGGGATAATCCTTTTCGCGTACATCAGGATTCCCCCTTCCCGATCAGATTTATAAAGTTGCGGAGCATCTGCAGCCCGGCTCGTCCGCTTTTTTCAGGGTGAAACTGCGTAGCATAAAGGTTGCCGTGCCTGACCGACGCATCTATGGTAACGCCGTATTCGGCGGTAGCCGTTACGTCGCTGCGGTCTGCAGCTTTCACATAATACGAATGGACGAAATAAACATACGGATGTTCTTCCAATCCCTGAAACAACCCGCTTCTATCGGAAATATTCAAAGAATTCCAACCGATATGAGGGATTTTCAAACCCGGAGCCTCCGGAATGCGGCAAATGCGCCCTTTTAGAACTCCAAGGCCCGGAACGCCGGGCGCCTCCTCGCTTTCCTCGAAGAGAAGCTGGAGACCGACACATATCCCGAGGAAAGGCCTGCCGGAATCGATATAGTCCAGCACGGGTTGCTTCAGTCCGGATTGTTTCAAACGGGTCATCGCATTGCCAAACGCGCCCACGCCGGGCAGCACGGCAGCGGAAGCCTGCGCAAGCACTTCCGGGTCTGATGTAACGACCGGCTCGCTTCCGAGAAATCGAAACGCTTTGACAACGCTCATGAGATTTCCGGCTCCGTAATCAAGAATGGCTATCACGGCACGCCCTCCTGCACTTTAGTAATTTACTAGAGTATAGCATAACATAGAACTTCCCGCATTGCAATCCGGAAAATCTCTCTTCTTAGGATTCTTGACTTTGCATTTGTCTCAAGTTATCATTGTTCTATTATGTTTTCGGAGGATTGTCATGGACTATTTTTCCATTTTCGGCATAGCGGTGGGACTTTCCATGGATGCGCTGGCCGTAAGCATTACGAACGGAGCGGTAACAAAGCGCATTACACCGCGCTTTGCCTTGAAACTTGCCTGCTTTTTCGGCTTCTTCCAAGCCGCCATGCCCACGATCGGGTGGCTGATTGGAAAGGCGGGAGAAAGCATCATCAGCGCCGTAGACCACTGGATTGCTCTTATTCTTCTCAGCTATATTGGCATTAACATGATTGTGGAAGCCCGCAAGAAAAAACAAGTCGGTGAATTTTGCAGGAGGCAGAACGATATTCCGCTGAAAACGCTGTTGGCTCTTTCCGTCGCAACAAGTATTGACGCACTTGCCACAGGAGTAATCCTTCCTTCCGCGGTAGGCGCTTCCACAGCGGCTCTGATGGCTATTTCGGTTCTTCTAATCGGTCTGATTACCTTCATAATTTGCTTTGCCGGTGTGTATATTGGAAAAAAATTCGGCACTCTGTGTGCCGGCAAGGCCGAAATAATCGGAGGAATCGTGCTAATTGGCATCGGGCTGAAAATCTTTCTTGAACATACGTTCTTTTGAGGCAAATGTTACATGAATGAAACGGGGACGCTGCACCTGCAGCATCCCCGTTTTGAATTTTTCGTCATCGAGCGTCCGTCTCAAATGTTGCGCACTCTGTTTTGATTTGACCGTTATTGACCTGTGTGGTGCGGATTTCGATATGATCCGCACTGCAAGCCCTGTCTTCATTATAAGTGCAGTTCGTTACTTCGCAGTGTACCATAAGGGAAGGATTCGGCGACCTATTGTCAACTGAATTTTTTGGATGCTTTTCGGAACGGTCCAGAAAATTTGCGCAATAGGTTTGCTTCGCGTCGACAGAGTCCGGTCCGCCTACCATAATATCCGGGCGGCAGCAAAGCCTGTTACGGTTATTGGCGCATGCGGAAACTCCGCAGTAAAGATCCGTCATACGGCTGACACCTCACTTGAAAACTGGCTTTCCGATTGGAAAACCAGTTTTAGTGTGTGCCGAAGCAATTCGATTATTCAAAATTATGTGCGAGATGTTTGCGAATCGGATAACCGATAGCATAGGCGCAAACGCCGCCGAGAAGCGCTTCCGGAATGCCGTTCGTCAGAATCACCAGTCCAAGGATTGCGGGGAGCGCACCGAGATTCTGCCCCAGTGCGGCGGCGTAGCTGCTCCCGAAAAACAGATAGATTCCGCCCAGCACAAGCAAAGTATTCATCATGCTTCCCAAAACGCCGCAGAGCGAATAGGCCAAAACATTTTTCATGCGAAGTTTTGTAAAAAGCTTAAGAGAAGCACCGGCCACAACGCCGACCAAAATCCTAGGTACAAAACAAATGACAAGGCTCCAGAAGTTGCCCTTGGAAGTGCCGACGGAATACAGCGGCGTAAAAACAAAAGCAAGAACGGGATTTGGCGGCATAAAAGTCCACACAATGAAGCTGAAGAGTCCAGCGAAAAAGCCCATCAGGGCACCTGCGCCCGTTCCCATAACGACAGCTGTAATGATGACCGGAATCATTCCGAGGGTAGCTACCATCATTCCGATTGCTGGAAGAGAGCCAAGCGGAGTGAAACAAACCACGGCTTCCAGCGCAAGCAGCAGTGAAAACTGAGCAAGCCGGATCGTGCTTTTACTGATTGATGTTCTCATACAAACACTCCTTGTTACTCAACATAGCCAGATAAGGTTGATAATTATAACATACATTTTCCGCCTTTGAAAGCGAATTCCGAAAAAAGCACTTGCTGCCTGCATATTTTACTTGTCGAGAATTTCATGGTATATTAATAACATCTCTAACATCTCTCTACTTGATTCCCAATTTCTGTTAAGAGGTCTTAAAGATGCTGAAAACAAAGCGGAAAAAACTATATGTTTTTATTCCTTATGCTGTGGCTTTGGTCCTTTTTTTCCTACTTTACAGCTATTCTTTTCCGCAAGGCGATGACTTTATATTTGCTTCCCGCGGAGGGACATTGCCGCGTATCTGGGATTATTACCTCAATTATTACGCCTATGCCGGTTCGAGAATGGCCAATGTACTCGCTTCAATTCTATTCCTTTGCGGGCTGTCTTTGTGGAAGGTGCTGACTCCGCTTGTCATTGAGGGAACGGGGCTTCTATTGTTTTACTGCGTGACCGGTCATATATTGCCGCGGGAAAATCACATGAAACAGGACTTGGCCCTTGCTGCAGCATGCGCATTTTTCCCAGGATTTGTTCCGCTGGCCTACCAATTATTTGCCGACACGTTCCTTTGGGCCGACGGTTCTTGTAATTACTTGTATCCTATGTTTTTCCTTCTGCTTGGTTTTCTGCCTTTTTGGAACACTCTTCGTAATCGGCCGCTACCGAAAATCTTAAAGATAATTTGTCCTGTGTCGCTTCTCATTTCCTGCCTGCTGCATGAGCAGACAGTTCTTGCGCTTTTTGCGTTCTGCGGCATTTGCGTGTTTATTTTTTGGAGGGAAAAGCGGTGCTCCAAATATCTCGTTTTTCAGTTTGCCATGGTTTGCGCCGCAACAATCTTCACCTTCACCTGCCCCGGTGCCTATTACCGGCTCGGCTTAGTGAATTCCGGTAAGCAAACAGATTTTCTTCACCGCTTGTTTTACAGTTTTCTCAATTACTTTTCTCAGTTCTCCAATGAGCTCTGGATTTTCGCTTCTCTGCTAGGGCTGTGCGCTGTTTTTCTGCTGCACAAATGCCCGGGAAAGTTTGCACGCCTTTTGAGCCTTTTTCTCACACTCGGATTGGTTGTGGCTCCGCTGTCTCAAGTATTCCCCATTTTGAAACTGCAGGCCAACAGTTCCTATCACGGGCCTCGAACATTAGTGCTGCTTGCCTACTGGGTATTCTTTTTTGCGGCTCTGATTCCGGCCTTTCTCCTGCCGGCACGACAATCTCCCAAAAAGCTGTATTTTCCGGCTCTCTATGGGGGAATTGTTGCTTCACAGCTAATTCCGCTTGCCATCGGAAGCGTTGGGCGCCCGCTTTTCTCCTTTTTGATTCTGACGCTGCTGCTTGTCCTCTGTACCGCAGATGAAGCTGAAAATCCGATGATTACACGGACGGAATTCTGTGCCGCTCTCTGCTCTTTCTGTATCCTCGCCGGAGCATTTCCGTCGGTAACCTCAAACTTTGCCTCTTATCAAGCCATTGAAAAACAAATTGAAAAAGCAAAACTCGGTGAAACCCGTCAAATAACCATGGATATCAATCAATTCAACACGCAATACTGCTATTACCGTTCTTTCGTGCGGGATTATGACTATGACATCAGGCAGTTTTACGGTCTTGGCAAAGATATTCAGCTGAATTTTTCAAAATAGGAAGTAGAGGGAACTTCTATCAATTTTTCACGGAAGGCTTGTTCCGAGTAGGGCAAAAAGATATAATAAGGGTATAAAGTAAGCAGATTTTTCGGACGCCCATATGAGGAGCATTGATATGAAATTCCTTTATATTGGGATTGACCCGATGGACTTTCGTCCGGATTACTTTCAGCTGCACGTCGTCGATAAATTCGACGGCGTGCGTCAGCTAGGGAATGAAGTCGACTACATCTGTCGCGATGAGGGTAAAATTTTCGAGCTAATAGGCGGTAAGAAAATTTTTATTCCGCTTATTCAGGCAGGCGACTGCGACAAGGAATATTTTCGGTACATACTTGCCTTTCTGAATGACAATGAATACGACATTGTGTACCTTAACAGCCGCTTAATCTACCCCGAAATGTGCTTGATGGCGCAAACCGTTAAAGCACAGAAATTCGGGACAAAGGTAATCTATGAACCGACTTATTGGCCGATAGATTTTTATTTTCATAAGGAAATGAACACTTACCGCGGCAATAAGCAGTACGGCTTGTTTTTGAAAAAGTTCTTTGAAATGCTCTCACAGCGACGGCGCGGCTCCGACTTTGCCCTGTGTGCCGACGCTGCTGTTGTTTTCGGGTTTCCTGCCCGTACTGTGCGGGGGATGCCCGCAATTCCCATGCCCAACGGTGTTGCGGTCAACAAAATTCATGCTAGCTTCTCGAGCGAAGCATTGGATCAGCCGGTCACCATTCTCGCGGTTGCAGACGGCCCGGGAACCTGCGGTTTTGAGCGGTTGTTTCGCGGTTTGAAAATTTACTATGAAAAGGATTTTCACGATTCAGTTACGATTGATATTGTGAGCAACGATTCCAACACAGCATTGCTTCGCCAAGCGGCTGCTGAAATCGGAATAGAAGGCTATGTGAATTTTCTCGGTGAAAAAAGTCTTGCTCAAATCAATGATCTTTGTGCGACACATACGATCGCTGTCGGCAGCCTTGACCTTTACTTAGAGGACCGAATCTATGATTCGCCGTGGATCACGAAATTTTTCTGTGCAGCGGGGATTCCTTTCCTTTACACAGGAGAAGACATCGGTTTGGATTCGAAAGTTCCCTTTGCACTAAAGCTGCCCAACCTCGATGCCCCCATCAACATGGAGCTGGTTTCGGAATTTGTGTGGCGCTGCCGCTTTTTTACAGACTTGGCTCAGCAGGAACGGCGATATGCCGAACAACACTTTGACTGGCGGATTCTTATGAAACGAATTCTTCTGTTTACCGCCACAGGAAAACTGGAGGCTTAACTGTGCCATTAATTAGCGTAATCGTTCCCGTTTACAATGTTGAAAAATATCTGGAGCGCTGCGTCAGAAGCATCCTTTCTCAGAGCTTCAGCGATTTTGAGCTTCTGCTTGTGAACGATGGTTCAACCGACAATTCTCTGGATATCGCGCGGGAATTCTGCTTTGATTCGCGCGTTCGTGTTCTAGACAAGTCCCATGGCGGTCTGGGACATACCAGAAATTACGGTGCAGCGCATGCAACGGGAAAATATCTCCTTTTTGTGGATTCTGATGACTGGATTGAGGAGGACACCCTGCGGGATTTGTCCTCATTCGCAGAGGCTTATTCCGCCGACTTGGTCGTTTTCAACTTTACCCGTGAAGATACAGAAACAGCCACCAAGAGAGATTGTATTCTTCCGTTAAATTACCCCGAATGTGGAATGGAAATTCGGGAAAAATTTCTTGCGGAACTGATTGGCCCCGACCAAGAGGACAGTCCGTGGAGCAGCGTCGAAATGCTCGGTTGTGCGTGGCGCCGCTTGTATCTTCGCAGCTGGTTTGAAGAAAATAATATTCAGTTCGGCGATGAACAGAAAATCATGCTGGAAGACCTTCCAGCCGTAATTCACGCACATTCAGCCTCGAAACGGCTACTTGCCGTGAGGGGAACTTATTATCACTACCGCTATAATCCAAATTCACTCAGCACACGCTACCGCCCCAGAAAAATGGAAATGCTGACATTGTGCTTTGAAACCGTAAAAGAAATCCTGAAGGAATACGATATCTATGAACAGTATGAGGAGCGACACTTGGCATGGTTCCTGCGTTTTGCGGCACATTCTTCCCTTGTGAACTGCTTCAATCCACAGAACCCGGCCAACTTTGCGGGCCGTTGGCGTGAAGTGCGTGGTATCCTGCAGAACCCAATTCTTCGCCGCGCTGCGAAATCGAATTACCTGCTGCATGGAAGTCGCGCTGACAGAACGATTCTCCGAATTCTTCGCCTGCGTTTCACTCCTTTGGTATATCTATTTTATAAGTTTTATGTATCCCATCTCAGAAAGCAAACCGACAAAAAATAAAAACGGGCAGGCTCAAAGCCTTTCCAATTCATATCCATAGGAGTTACGAATGTCTAAGAAAAAGATTCTGTTTCTCAATTACAGCCTTCACAGCGGCGGAATAGAAAAAAGTCTGGTTACGATTCTGTCTTTACTGGATTACGACAAATACGACGTAGACCTTCAGCTTTTTGCTAATGAAGGCCTCTTTCTCGAACGTGTTCCGAAACAAGTGAACCTTTTGGAACCGCTTTTTCCAAAGGAATATCGGCTGAATATCCGTAAGGCTTTTCCGGCTCTTATGAAAGCCGGACGACCTGGCCTTGCGTTCGGCAGACTGATGGTCTCCTTCGCCGGACTCCGCGGAACGATGGGTGAACGCCTAGGGAAAATGTGGAACATTGAACGCAGGTTCGTTCGCCCGGCCGAGAAAGAGTACGATGCGGCTATTGCATTTATGGAAGGCCAGCCGATTTATTACTGCGTTACGAAGGTCCACAGCAAGGTGAAAATCGGGTTTATCCACGGCGATTATGAGGCAATGGGACTGAACCAAAGCTACGACCGCAGTTATGTCACAAAGCTGGATGCCCTCTGCACCGTTTCCGAATCCTGCCTTGCCTCTTTGCGGCGGGTATTTCCCGAAATTGCGGACAAATGCCACGTCATTTACAACATCATCTCTGCCCGCTTTCTGCGCGAGCTTGCAGAACAGGGCGAGGGATTCCATGACGAATACGACGGGCTGCGGATTCTTTCGATTGCCCGCCTTTCTCACCAAAAGGGACTTGACATTGCCATGCCGGCCATAGCCGCTTTGAAACAAAAGGGTTTCCGGTTCCGGTGGTACATCATCGGCGTGGGGCCGGAAGAGGAAAAACTGAAGGCTATGGTTCAGGAGCTAGGCCTTGACGACAGGGTATTCTTCCTCGGGGAACGTGCGAACCCCTACCCATACCTGAAGCAATGCGATGTTTACCTACAGCCCAGCCGATTTGAAGGAAAATCCATTGCGGTGGATGAGGCGATGGCGCTTTGCCGGCCGATTCTGCTGACGAATTTTTCGACGGCTGCCGACCAGATTGACTCCGGTGTAAACGGACTGATTGTTCCCATGACTTCAGAAGGCATAGAGCAAGGGCTGACACAGCTTCTCACTGACAGCGAACTTCGCAGGTCTTTTTCCGATGCGCTTTCCAGCGGGACATATTCAAACGAATCGGAAATTCAGAAGCTCTATGCGCTGATTGAACAAGAATGACTGCTACCCCACACGGATTCCGTGCGGGGCTTTCCAATATGGAACTTGACAGAACCCGCTATAACCTTTTATCATGGTACACAGTCTTGAAATGATAGGAAGAATCGTGGAGAAGATAGATGAAGAAGAAAGTACTCGTTGGCATGAGCGGCGGAGTAGACAGCTCCGTTGCGGCTTGCCTTTTACTGGAGCAGGGTTATGACGTTGCCGGCGTCACTCTGCACCTATATGACAATGAAGACGCCGGCCTTTCAAATACACGAACCTGTTGTTCTCTTGCCGATGTCGAAGACGCCCGCAGTGTGGCAAGGCACCTTGGCATAGAACACTATGTTTTCAATTTCGGGCCTGAATTCCGCAAGGAAGTCATCGGCCGTTTTGCGGAAGGCTACCGAAAAGGCGAAACGCCAAATCCCTGCATTGAATGTAACCGCTACATCAAATTTGGGATGATGCTTGAGCGCGCAAAGCTGCTCGGTTACGACTATATTGCAACCGGACATTACGCGCAGACTGTATACAATGAAGATACCGGCAGATGGCTTTTGAAAAAAGCGGCAGACACCGCAAAAGATCAGACCTACGTTCTGTTTCCACTCTCGCAAGAGGCAATTGCACATACTCTCTTCCCGCTTGGCGGGTTGAAGAAAAGCGAGGTTCGCAAAATTGCGGAAGAACACGGGTTTGTCAATGCGGCAAAGCCGGACAGTGAAGATATCTGCTTCGTCCCGGACGGAAACTATATCGGTTTTTTGGAGAACGTAATGGGCATAAAGCCGGAACCGGGCGATTTTGTGGATACATCCGGCCATGTGCTCGGCAAGCACGGCGGCATAATCCGCTACACCATCGGCCAGCGAAAGGGATTGGGTCTCAGTTTTGACTCTCCGAGATACGTCCTTCGCAAAGATGCCGAAACCAACACCGTCGTTCTCGGCAGCAATCAAGAACTGTTTCGCGACAGCTGCTTAGTAGAAAATGTTAATCTATTTTTCGCAGAAAAGCTGACACAGCCGATAAAGGCAGGCGTGAAGATTCGTTACAGCCAGACGGAAGCGCCCGCCACGCTGTATCCTGCCCAAGGAGGAAACGTCCGAGTTCAGTTTGAGGAACCCCAGAGAGCTATAACGCCGGGTCAGGCCGCTGTGTTTTACAGCGGAGACATGGTACTCGGCGGCGGAACGATTGCAAAGCAAGACTTGGAAGAAAGAAGTTTTACGGAACCATGCCAGAATTGATTTACCTTGACCATGCGGCAACAACGCCGCTTTCGCGCTGCGCGCTAGAGGCGATGATGCCCTACCTGACAGAGGAGTTCGGGAATCCATCTTCCATTTACCAGCCCGGAAGAAAAGCACGCACCGCCCTTGACAATGCGCGGGAAAAAATAGCATCTTTGTTCGGTGCGCATCCCGATGAAATCTATTTCACCTCAGGCGGGACGGAATCTGACAACTGGGTAATTCGCGCAGCGGAAGAATTCGGTGATAAGCGCAAAAGACTCGTGGTTTCTTCCGTGGAGCACCATGCCGTTTTGAAGCCTGCGCAAGAAATGCAGCGCCGCGGATTTGAGCTTTCGCTCCTCCCCGTTGACCGCTCCTGCCGTGTACTTCCTGAAACACTGCGCAAAGAAGCCGACGAGAAAACGGCGCTTGTAAGCGTCATGATGGCGAACAATGAAGTCGGTACCATCATGCCGATTGCGGAGCTGGCATCCACAGCACATGAAGTAGGCGCATGGTTTCACACCGACGCTGTGCAGGCGGCAGGACACATTCCCATCAATGTTGAAAAACTCGGAATCGACATGATGTCGTTTTCCGCGCACAAATTCGGCGGGCCGAAAGGCATCGGAGGACTATATCTGCGGCGCGGGATTCGGGCTGGCCCGGGACAGCTTGGCGGCGGACAGGAACGCGGCCTGCGTGCCGGAACCGAAAACGTGGCCGGCGCAGTCGGAATGGCTGCCGCCCTCGAAGAATCCTGCCGGCGCATGGAGGAAAACGCATCCCGCATTGCCGCCCTGCGCGACCGTTTAATTCGCGGCGTTCTTCAAATTCCGGGTGCCATACTGACGGGCGACCCGAAGAACCGTTTGCCGGGGAATGCTTCTTTCCTGTTTGAAGGCGCGTCCGGCGAGGCAATTGTTTTTCTGCTTGACCGCAGCGGAATCTGCGCTTCCTCCGGTTCGGCCTGCTCGGCAGGAGCACTGGAGCCTTCTCATGTGCTTCTTGCCATGGGATATTCCGAAGAAGCCGCGCGCAGTTCCCTGCGTCTGACACTGGGCGAAGAAAACACGGAAGCTGACGTAACGGAAGTTTTGAAAGTCCTGCCGGGTATCATTTCGCGGCTACGTGCAGAATAGAATAATACCAAGAACCCGGCAAAATTTACATACTTGAGGGATCTTCATGAATTATTTCGATCTGCACTGCGACACGATTACGGAATGTTACAAAGCCCACCGTGAACTGGCAAAGAATAATCTGGCACTGGACCTTGAGCGTACGGCTGCCTACCAAAGCTGGGCACAGGTGTTTGCGGTCTGGACTCCGGATGAACAACGCGGTGAAGCCGCTTACAACGGTTTCCACGACGTAGCGGAATTCTTTCACGAACAGGTGCAGAAAAACAGCAGCTCCACAGTTTTCTGCCGCACACGCAAAGACCTCAAGGAAGCTGCTGCGGCGGGAAAGCGTGCAACCTTGCTTTCCATTGAAGGCGCCGGTGCGCTTGCCGGCAATCTGGAACATCTCTACGATGCAAAACAGCTCGGCGTCTGCCTCATTACACTTACTTGGAACGGACACTGTGAAGCCGGCGACGGCTGCGGCGTGCCGAACGCCGGAGGTCTGACGCCGTTCGGGTTCGACTTGATTCGTGAAATGGAAAAACTCAACATCATCATAGACGTTTCCCATCTCTCGGAAAAAGGCTTCTGGGACGTCGCACACAGGACCAGCAAGCCGTTTGTAGCTTCACACTCCGATGCGAAATCCGTCTGCCCGCATCAGCGGAACCTGACAGATGACCAGTTTCGCGTAATCATCGAGAGGAATGGACTAGTCGGCATTAACCTCTGCGGAAAATTCCTTGCTCCGCGCGACCCGAAAGCAGAAGACGTTCTTCGTCATGTAGACCATTTTCTGAACCTCGGCGGCGAATCTGTGCTTGCTGTTGGCTCCGACCTTGACGGCTGCGTGATGGCAAGCGGAATTCACGCTGTCGACGAAATGGGGATTTTGTATCACCTTTTGGAAAAAGAATTCGGCAAAGAAATCGCCGATCGAATCTTCTGGGAAAACGCTTTTCGATTCTTTACGGAACAGCTTGATTAAGTAATACTTGAAGCCAGCGCTGCCGGCCTCCGGCGGACCAGACAAGTCTGTTTACCCGGAGGCTGTTTTTATGCCCTTCCCTGCTTCTGCCGCAGGACAAAATCAGTGAATAAAATTTACAGGAGTTAAAATGTATGTGGTTTTGGCTTTCCCTTGTTGCTATTCTCTTTTGGAGCGGTTCGGATCTTTTCTCGAAAATCGGTTCCAAACCGGACGATAAATACAGCCATTGGAAAATGGTTATTGCAGTCGGCCTTATCATGGGAATCCATGCAATCGTTCAGGTATGTACGGGGACACCGTTCGGAATCCAGGATATTTTTATTTATCTTCCGGTCTCTGCGCTTTATATTCTCGCAATGATTCTCGGTTACGTTGGCCTTCGCTATGTGGTTCTGTCTGAGTCTACACCGATCTGCAATTCTTCCGGCGCCGTTGCCGCACTGCTCTGTTTCATCTTTCTGCATCAGACCATGGAGCTGCTTCAGTTTATTGCAGTGGCGCTGATTTCCATCGGCATCTTCTCTCTCTCCGTTCTTGAGAAGAAGCAGGCAGATGAAGAACGTCGGCTCCAAGGCATCGTTCCGGACAAAAAATACACCTCCAGCTTCATTGCGCTGTTCTTCCCCATTTTCTACTGTTTCATTGACGGACTTGGAACATTTAGCGATGCTCTTGTGCTGGACAAATATATTCAGGAAGACTCGGCCAACATTGCCTATGAGTTTACTTTCCTGTTCCTTGCCTTTGTTGCTCTGTTCTACCTGCTTGTCATCAAAAAGCAGAAAATAGTCTTATCCAAAGAAAAGCCGAAGTTTGTGGCCGGAATCTGCGAAACCGCAGGCCAGTTTGCATACATTTATGCGCTGGGCGACAACGCCATTGTTGCGGCTCCGCTGATTTCCTCTTACTGCGTCTTTTCCGTTCTGTGGGCAAGGCTTTTTCTCAAAGAAAAACTTACGCTGAAACAGTACCTTGCCATCTTTGCCGCTACCGCGGGAATTATTCTGCTCGGTGCCGGAGGCTTTTAACGGAATCAAGTCATTTGCTCTTTTGTTTCACTTTTCTCAGTTTCGCACGAATATTCCGGATTTTCCAGAGGAAGATGTAACAAAACTTTTCTTTCCAGAACGATTGTGCTATGATAATTGAATAAAGGTTTGGCAATTTTAGAAAAAGAGGGTCACAAGATTGGAATTAGGCAATATTGCTTTTACACACAACGGTAAATTCCACGCCGATGATGTTTTTGGGGCTGCGCTTCTGAAAATCGTCAAACCCGACATTATCATCAAGCGTGTTGCAGCCGTTCCGGAAGGCTTTACTGGCATGGCTTTTGACATCGGTCATGGGCGGTTCGACCACCACCAGGCTGATGCGGAAATCCGCGAAAACGGTGTTCCCTATGCAGCATTCGGCCTTCTCTGGCGCGAATTCGGCGAACAGCTCCTTCTGAAAGGATGCAGCCCAGAAGATGCGGCAAAAGCTGCGGCTCATTTTGACGAAAAATTCGTTCAGCCGCTCGACGAAGATGACAACACCGGCTGCGGCAACCAGCTCGCCGGGGCAATTGCATCGTTCAACCCAGTCTGGGACTCCGATGAGGATCCAGACGTCTGCTTCGCGCAAGCTGTAGAATTCGCTTCCGCCATTCTTCACAGAAAATTAGAAGGGATGTTCAGTGAATCGCGGGCCAAATCATTCGTCACAGAGGCTTTGGAAAAATCGGAAGATGGCATTGTTGTTCTGCCGCATTTTGCGCCGTGGAAAACAGTTCTCGTTCCATCCCCTGCGAAATTTGTCGTCTATCCGTCACAGCGCGGCGGATACAATGCCCAAGCGATTCCGGAAACGCTGGACGGTGAGGGTGTAAAATGTCCGTTCCCCTTAGAATGGGCCGGAAAAGAAAGTGAGGAACTTCAGGCATCTTCCGGGCTGAAAACTCTGCGGTTCTGCCACCGCGGAAGATTCCTCGCCGCTGCAGACACCTTAGAGGACGCCAAAGAAGCCTGCCGTATTGCTATGAGGACAGCATAAAAGGAAGCTGAAAGGAGACATTCAACGTGCGAATCAGTGTTATCGGGTGCGGCCGCTGGGGTACGTTTCTCGCATGGTACCTCTCGCGTATCGGCCACGAGATTACACTTTACGGGCGTCAAGGTTCCCAAAAATTTTCACAGCTTGCCGAAACACGGACAAACGGTCTTGTAACGCTGAAACCCGAAGTCTCGCTTACTTCCGATTTGGGGAATGCTGTTAAGACCGCGGAAATTCTGGTTATCTCGATTGGCGTACAAAACTTCCGCGGGCTGATGTGTGAGCTTGCGAAACATGACCTTTCCGGCAAACGGGTTGTTCTTTGCATGAAGGGACTGGAATCCGGTTCCGGAAAACGTTTGACTGAGATTTTTGAAGAATATTCTCCGGAAACACCGGTTGCTATTTGGGTCGGCCCGGGCCATGTGCAGGATTTTACCAAAGGAATCCCGAACTGCATGGTAATCGACAGCAAAAGCGAAGAACTGAAAACAGAGCTCGTGAACGCGTTTTCCAGTAACCTAATCCGCTTTTATTACGGCCATGATTTGCTCGGGAACGAAATTGGAGCAGCTTCAAAAAACGTGATTGGCATTGCCGCAGGAATGTTGGACGGGCTTAATAAAGCAGCGCTCAAGGGTGCGCTTATGTCGCGCGGGACGCGTGAAATCGCACGGCTCATTAAGGCAATGGGCGGAAATGAGATTTCTGCTTACGGTTTGGCGCATCTGGGAGATTATGAAGCAACAGTATTCTCCCCTTACAGCCACAACCGAAAATTCGGTGAATTGATGGTACGCGGCGAGCCTTACGATGAATTAGCAGAAGGAGTTGCTACGACGTCCGCTTTGCTCCTGCTCGGCAAGCGATACAACGTGGAGCTTCCTATCACCAATGCGGTCAATGCCGTTGTGAACGAGAAAAAGGACCCCGAACAAGTGCTTTCTGCCCTTTTTCTGCGCAGCCTGAAAATGGAGTTTTGAGTGACGCATGAACGCGAGAATGCAAATATGATAAATTCGTTTTATAAGGAGAATTCCGATGAGTGAAGAAACCTGTACCCATGACTGTTCTTCGTGCGGGAAGAACTGCCCTTCGCGGAAACGTAACCCCGCAGATTTTTTGGAAAAGCCGAACAAACTCAGCAAAATAGGGCACGTAATCGGCATTGTAAGCGGCAAAGGAGGCGTCGGCAAAAGCCTTGTTACCTCTATGCTTGCTGCGGCTATGAGCCGCCGCGGCTTTCATGCCGGTATTCTGGACGCTGACATCACCGGCCCGTCCATTCCGAAAATGTTTGGCCTGCATGGCAAAGTAATGGGCAACGAGAACGGAATGTACCCTGTTGCAACAAAAGGCGGCATCGACGTCGTTTCCGTCAACCTGCTTCTTAACGACGAGAATGCGCCTGTCGTCTGGCGCGGGCCGATCATTGCGAACATCGTGAAACAGTTCTGGACAGATGTTGTCTGGAAGGATGTAGATTATCTGTTCGTCGATATGCCACCAGGCACCGGTGATGTGCCGCTGACCGTATTTCAATCCATTCCGGTAGATGGCATTGTCATTGTTACTTCCCCTCAGGAGCTTGTCTCTATGATTGTGGCGAAAGCGGTCAACATGGCAAAGATGATGAATATTCCGATTATCGGCCTCATTGAAAACATGAGCTATGTAAAATGCCCTGACTGCGGGAAAGAAATTAATGTTTTTGGGAAAAGCCACCTAAACGAAACCGCCCAGAAATTCGGTTTGAAAGTTCTTGGCCGTATTCCAATTGACCCCGAAATCGCTAAGAAGTGCGATAACGGACAGGCGGAAGACGTTGCAGCTCCGTGGATTGACGCCGCCGTAGAAGCCGTTGCCTCACTTCGCGAAAAAAAATGATTCTCAATGAAAACGGTCCCCCCGGCATCAGCTGGGAGGTTCTGTGTTCTATATGGAATTTCCACTATTAGAACTCGCTAAATAGAAAATATATATGCATATTGTATAAAAGTTATCAACAATAATTAAATAATTATAGTATCTTGACTAAATTTATGCATTTATTATAATTAATTTAGCAGCGATAATATACATTGCCATGGCACGGGGCGATGGTCTATTCAAAAATATGTTTTAATAAAAAACTTTGGGAATAAGTACCATAGCTCTTATTTTGCTATTTTTTGCTAATATACTCCAGGGCTGCTCAACGTACGAATCGTCAAAGCAAAAAATCTGTATAGTTAGGAGAATTTACATGCCTGAATACGTTACAAAAGAAGATATCATTGATGATAACGGAGTATTGCTACTGAAGAAAAATAAAAAGTAAACGTTGATATCATCAAAAAATTAAAAAGATTAAGCGACTCAATAGTAATAGATGAAAATGGTGAAATTTACAATGGCAAAATTTTTGACAACGCTCAAAAAGATTCTATCACAAAAGAGATATTAAATTCCTTTGGTGCAAGAAAACATATTGCAAATAAACACATTCTTGAAACACCAAATAAGGTATTAACAAAGATATTATTTGAATCGAAAAAAGAACCCTGGTGGATATACATCAATACCTTGGCGAACTATCTTGGCTGGTTATATACACATTCCATTGATGTTGCTTTGATGTCGCTGATTATCGCTGATAAATTAGAATATAACGACAAAAAGCTGTTCCACCTCGGATTGGGTTCATTACTGCATGATGTAGGCAGGCCGTGTCAAGAAAATTTCGCAAAATCCATCTATGCCGTCAGTTTGCCAGTAGCTAGCTGGCAGAATGTTGTTGCATCAGTTCCATCTGGAATAGGTGCTCCATGTTGAGATAACGCTTCGTTCCCCATGCAGAAGCTGCCACATAACGAAGTCGTGCACAGACCAGCATCAAAGCACTATTGCCATCCGGGAAAGCACCAATTGCTTTCGTTCGGCGTTTAATCTCTCGATTGATGCGTTCGGTTACATTATTCGTACGAATTCTGGTCCAGTGCTCTGTTGGAAAGTCCATGTAAGTTAGAGTTTCATCAACACTTTCTTCGACCTTTTTAGCTGCCGCAGACAATTTCATTTCACGAAGTTTAGCTGCAACTGAAGCAGCTTTTTCGCGGGCAGCTTCTTTACTTTCCTGGGCATGAATTGCTTTGAGCATTAACGTGACTGAGCGCATTTTGTTTTTCGGTGTAACACGAAAGATATTGCGATAAAAGTGAACGGTACAACGTTGATATTTGGCATCGGGGAAGACTTCTGGAATGGTTTCTAACATTCCAAGACACTTATCTCCAATAATAAGGCGAACGCCCTTTAATCCGCGTTCTTTTAGGCCGACAAAGAAGTTTTTCCAACTTTCTTTATCTTCCTTCATACCTTCCGCAGCGCCAATGATTTCTCGATATCCATGACGGTTTACGCCAATGGCAACGAGTACAGACACATTCTGTATTTCGCCACCCCAACTGCGCTTGAGATAAATACCATCAACATAAACGTACGGATACTCCTCTAAAAGAGGACGTTGACGCCATTGTTCAATATGTCCATAGGCTTTTTTGTTAAGATTACTAATTGTTCCCGGAGACACCTTTGTACCCCAGAGAGCCTCAGTGATATCTTCCACACGGCGTACTGAAACACCTGCGAGATACATCTCAATCAGCGCTTCTTCTACAGAGCATTCCCGCCGTTTGTAGCGTTCAATAATGGCTGTCTCAAACTGGATACCCTTCAGCTTTGGAACCCTGAGTTTTACATTTCCGGATGTCGTAGAAAAGTTTCGCTCATAATGGCCGGAGCGATACCCCTTTCGGTCGCCAGAGCGTTCATATCGCTCGGCATTAACAAGCTCATCAGCTTCATGGTCGAGTAGTGCATTCAGTGTTTCTTCCACACTACTACGGACAAGATCTTTAAGATTATTCTTTATCAGGTCTTCGTTTAGTTGTATAATATTATCAGACATAGTTTATTGCCTCCTTGGTAGATTTTGTATGGTAACTTTATTTTACCGACGGCAATCGACTATGTCTACTTTTTTGCTTCAATTAATTTTGCGAAACTTATTATACGTTATCTGTAGGCATGCTGCTGCTTCCAAAATCCATGATAGAAAGGACGGAACCCTTCAACAAGACAGAACAGCTTTTGTTCTACCAACACTGTGAATTGGGCCTAAGTTCCGTTAAATCATATGGCCTTCCAAAAGAATGCACCGACATCATTTTGCAGCATCACGAGCGACTTGACGGAAGCGGATATCCAAAAGGAATCAAGGAAAATAAAATATCTCAGAGCAGCAAGATTGTAATGATTGCCGATACGATTGATGTAATAACATCTGAGCGTCCCGACGGCCAACGTGCTTATAAAATGGGGGAAGCGATAGCTATGATCAAAACAGGGACTGAATTTTCCAATGAATTAATTTCTCTGCTGGAAAACACACTGCAACAATAAGGCTTTCTAAGTTGCTATATCGTTTATAGGCTTATTGCTTATCGAATTTTCGATCAATGGTTTTATCTCGCGTCTTGATATATAAATTTAAATCCCATCGGATTGATTTCCGATGGGATTATTTTTTGCCAAGACAACGCACAAGTTTAATTTATCTGAAGAACGACACCGTCGCCCTCATTTTTCATGCAAATACTGGCATAATTCTACTATTGGCAAGGGAGGTATATTAGTGTGAAAAAGGCAGGTTTATGGATTATATCTGTACTTTGCGGATTTATGGCATTGATTGGGTTATTCTCGTTGCCGGCAAGCTGGGGGCTCTTGTTTTTTATCATCCCCGCTCTGCTTTTTAACCCAAAATTTCAAGACTTCCTAAGCAACAGGAAATTTGAAATAACAAAAACAATGGCGATTGCCGCTGTAGTGCTTCCATTGGTTACTACAATGGTGTCTGCAGCAACATCGCCTCAATCGACATCATCTACACAGTTTGCTTCTAGTATGGCGGCAACTGTTTCTTCAACCCCAAGTTCTTCTATAACAGCGTCTTCCGATTCACCTTCCACAGCAGGATCTTCCTCTAATGCAACGACTACTTCCTTAGCGTCATCCGCCGTACCGCAAGTAAACCGTTCTTCCTCCCCTGCACCGTCAAGCGGTGCAAAGCTCAAAGTCCACTACATGGATGTAGGTCAAGGTGATTCGGAATTTCTCGAACTTCCAAATAAGCAGACGATGCTGATCGACGCCGGAAATTCCGATAATGGGACTCAAATTGTAAGCTATATTAAAGCTCTGGGCTATAATAAAATCGATTATTTAATTGCGACACACCCCCATGCAGATCATATCGGCGGTATGGCAACGGTTGTAAGCAAACTGAATATCGGTAAAATTTATATGCCGAAGAAATCCACCAATACCAAGACCTACGAGAAACTTCTTGTCGCCATTCAAAATAAGGGACTTAAAATCCATACAGCAAAAGCCGGAGTCAATATTGTGAAGGTTGGTAACCTTAATATTGATATTATGGCACCTGTTTATATAACCGGCGATGACTTGAATGAATATTCCGCCGTTATCAAAGTGACCTATGGCAACAACAAATTCTTGTTTATGGGCGATGCAGGAGAAGAATCCGAAAGGCAGATTACCGCAGATGTGAAAGCAGATGTGCTCAAGGTAGGCCACCACGGCAGCAAGACTTCCACATCTCAATCATTTTTGAACAAGGTAAAGCCCAAATATGCCGTGATTGAAGTAGGTGCCGGAAACAGCTACGGCCATCCGACGAGCGCAGCACTAACGAGACTGCAAAATATCGGCGCAACAATTTATCGAACAGACAAGGATGGAACAATTGTTTTTACTTCAGACTCCAAGACGATTACGGTCAATAAAAAGGCATCCAGCATCAAACAGAACGCACCTTAACGGCCGCGAAGCATACAGAGTTAATCCGCTGACATGAGGAGGATATTATGCAATACACGATTGATCGATTCGAAGGCAATTTCGCCGTGGTTGAATTAGAGAATGAAACCTTTGTGAACATTCCTCGGTCTGCCATCCCCAGTGAAGCAAAAGAAGGGGATGTGATTACGGTTATGGTCGATAAAGGAGAAACTGAAAAGCGCGAAAAAAGGATTAAAGAACTGGAAGACAGTCTGTTTGTCGATTAAAAGGTGTTCCGATTCTTACTCGGTGAATTTGACCAGCTCTCGATTAAAAATCTCTTTTTGGTCGTAAAAAAGGAAATGCCCACACGCTTCAATCGGTACAAGCTTTGCACCGCTGATACCGTCCCGCTGAGCAATCGCCAGTTGGAACAAACATACTTCATCGTCAAGGCCATGTAAGATTAACGTTGGAACCTTGATGGATTTCATATCCTGAAACAGGCCTTCTTCCTTTATCCATGAGTTTGCAATGGCTATCGTCGCCCAGCTTGCAGCTTGCAAACCCAATTGGAATATCCAATCGGAGAAAGCATCCGTCACATATCGAAAAAATATTTTCTTGCCGAATTCACGAAGCATATTGGGTCGGTCATGATATGTATTCTGAATGATATCCAACACATCCTGCTTTTTTAATCCGTATGGAAAATATGGACGTTGAATAAGGCTAGGTGCTGCTGCCGCGAAAAGAGCGAGTTTTGACACGCCGTACCCGTTGTATCTGGCCATATAGCGGATGCAGATTGCGCCGCCGGTCGAATGGCCGCCAAGTGTAATATTCTTTAAACCCAGCGCATCGATTACAGATTTAATATCATCTGCGAGCGTGTCGTAATCGTAACCACTCCAAGGCTTATCGGACAATCCAAATCCCCGGCAATCGATGCCGATGCATCGATACCCCAATTTCGGCAATTCATTGAATTGGTATTCAAACAAATTATGATTTCCGGGCCAACCGTGAACGAATAATATGGTTTTATTTCCTTCCGGATTCAAATCTTCCACATAGATTTTTACATTCGATGCCGTTTTTACATAATAGCCCATCACAACACCCCCATAAATATCCCATACAGAGTATTCAATGGGCTGGTCTTGTATGCTATACCACCCTTTTCAACCATTCTCTATCATATTAAGCCGGCAGTATAACAGCTGCCGGCTTTTTCAATGAAAACAGGACTATTATTTTGACATCGCAAGGCATTTTTATTATGATAAGAATAAAATTTTCATATTTTTACGGTAAAATTGATTATCCCAATCTTTTCGATACTATATTAGGGCTAAAAAGGGAATCCTATCGAAAAAAAGAGAGGCTGTTTATGATGATTCTTCCCTTCGCGTTGTTCCTAGTCTGTGCGTCCATATTTGTGAACGGATGGACAGATGCTCCGAACGCAATCGCTACGGTAGTTTCCACAAAAGTCTTATCTGCGCGTACAGCCATCGCAATGGCTGCAGTCTTTAATCTGGTTGGCATTATGTGTTTCGGCTCGGCTGTTGCCAGTACCATTGCAAACTTGGTAAACGTCGGCACCGGATCTAATCCGCTGATTGTCATCTGTGCAGCACAGCTTTCTATTGTAATCTGGTCCGTATCAGCTTGGAAATTCGGCATACCGACCAGTGAAAGCCATGCGCTGATCGCCAGCCTGATGGGTGCCGGTATTGCCTACAGAGGCATTTCCGCATTTGAATGGGACCCATTCGCAAAAGTATTATGGGGAATTTTCATTTCAACTGTCGTCGGCTTCGCAGCCGCCTATCTTGTCACAAAGCTGGTTAGATTCCTTTTTCGCAACGTAAAAAGGGCCCGTGCCAACCGCATATTTTCCGTCGGGCAGATTGCATCTGCCGCACTGATGGCAACAAGCCACGGGGCGCAGGACGGTCAGAAATTCATGGGCGTTTTTGTCCTTGTCCTTTTGCTGGCAAAAGACCAGCCGGTTCCACAGACCGTTCATATTGATTTCTGGATTATGCTTCTTTGCTCACTGGTCATGGGTATCGGTACTTCGGTCGGCGGTTACCGAATTATCAAAACGATGGGCGTCGATATGGTGAAGCTGGAAAAATACCAGGGATTTTCAGCGGAGCTTGTCGCTTCTGTCTGTATGCTGGTTACGACCGTTCAGTCCGGCATCCCGCTCAGTACAACAAACACAAAAGGTTCTGCGATGATGGGCGCGGGGGCTTCCCGCAGGTTTTCTGACGTAAACTGGGGAATCGCAAAAGAAATGGTAGCCGCATGGGTACTTACGTTTCCTGCATGTATCATAATCGGATTTCTCATGACAAAATTGTTTGTCTTAATTTCAACCTTGTTTTGAAATACAGGAGCAATAGATTGGACGGTCCGATTTGATGTATATGATTGCATCAATTGAAGCCAGCTAAATCACATCGAAGAAGGGCAATACAGAAAAACAGGCTAAATTCGATAAGAATTTAGCCTGTTTCCATCATTTTTGGTTGCGGGGGTAGGATTTGAACCTACGACCTTCGGGTTATGAGCCCGACGAGCTACCGGACTGCTCCACCCCGCGATATTTCTTGCTTCTCTTCAACAGAGTGCTTTTTTAGGATAACACAGATAGTTAAGGAAGTCAATACTTTTTTCCAAAGTATTTATATTTTATCGTATTTTATTCAAATCATTCGCTAGTAAAATCGGTGTGCTTAGTTCGATTGTTACTTGTTCCCCATAAACGGCCTGCTTTCCACAAATGTTAGTCTTGGCATGGTAGTGAAACTTTTCTTATAGAGAGAATTCTTAAATTTAGCACTCTTTTAATTAGAGTGCTAAATTTAACAGTTTAGTAATAATTATTTTACAATTTATTCATAATTTCCGGATAAACTAAAGGTGCAAAAAGGAACGAAGAGTTCCAGAAATAAAAAACTTGATTGGGAGGTTTTGATATGTTTGATTTGATTCCTTTTGAGCGCAGAAGTGCAAGCCTTTTTGATGCATTTGATCGTATGTTTGACGAAGCCTTTTTCGGACTGGAAAAACAATTCGCTCCCTGCCGCACCGACATTATTGACCAAGGCGACAAATATGTGCTAAAGGCCGACATGCCCGGCTTCCGCAAAGAAGATATAAAAATCAGCATTCAAGGTGATCAACTGAACATCTCAGCAGAACGCAACGAAGACACCAGCGAGCAAGACAATAGAGGCAATTATGTACGTCGTGAAAGAAGGTACAATGCACTGAGCCGTAGCTTCGGGCTGGACGGAATTGATTCCAGCAGAATCTCTGCTAGTTATGAAAACGGCGTCCTGACGCTTGAACTTCCGAAGTTGAAAGAGGCTCTTCCTGAAGCTAAAACCATCGAAATCAAATAACCACGAAAAGGGCATCCGTGTTATGCGGATGCCCTTTTTTCTATGCAAATTATTCCCTTGGCTCGAACTCTTCTTTTCCGGCGCCGCACAGCGGGCATGTCCAGTCATCCGGTAAGTCTTCAAACTTTGTACCAGGTGCAATTCCGTTTTCGGGATCTCCCTCTTCCGGGTCATAAACATAACCGCAGACACTGCAGACATATTTTTGCATAACGTAACCTCCTTTTCATTTTGTGCAGATAAGAATATCACAATTTTTCTAACATGTAAATACTATTTCAAAAAGTTGAAATAAATTACTTCATTTCACCCAAACTTCACATTTTCTTGACCTTATCCGGCCTGTATAGATATAATATTTTCTTGAATGATAACAGAGAGGTGAGCGCCATGAGTCCACTGGTTCCTGAAGTTGATAAATGTGACTGCACGGTGATACATGAGGATATTGTGAAAAAAGTTCGTGAGAATATGCCCGATGAAGAATCCTTGATGGACCTTGCCGACCTTTTCAAAGTGTTCGCCGATTCAACGCGCGTAAAAATCCTCTGTGCGTTGTCTCTTTCCGAAATGTGTGTTTGCGATATCGCGTCGCTGCTCGGAATGACAAATTCGGCAATTTCGCATCAGCTCCGTATTCTGAAACAATCGAAGCTAATCAAAAACCGCCGTGAAGGAAAAGTTGTTTACTATTCGCTTGGCGACGAGCACGTCAACAATATTTTCTCACAGGGACTTTCGCATGTTTCCGAATAACATTCCGATAAGCAGAAGCGGCCGGGGACGCATCCCGGCCGCTTTTCTATTTATTTCTCGGAAAGCGCACTGCGTTTTGCACGCAGCCTTTGCATAAACTTGACCAATTCAACAATCGGAATGACCAGGAACGCCAGCAGCATTGCGGTAAAGTATTCGTCTGCGGAGATTTTTTCAAACCCAAACAGATTTGAAAGCGCAGGAATGAAAATCACCGCAGAAGTCAGCAACAGCGAGCCGGCCATTGCACCAATCAAAACCAGGTTCTTCGATTTGATGGTAAAGATGGAATCCCGCTGGGAACGCATGTTGAAAGAATGGAACATCTCCGCCATCGACATGGTAAGGAATGCCATAGTCATGCCGTCAGGGCTGTTTGTAAACGCCCAGACGCCCGCTTCCATAAAATGGCCGATGAAATACGCTGCAAGGGTTATGCAGGCAATCAGAACGCCTTGGTAAGCAATATCAAAGCCAACCCCTCCGGCAAAGATTCCTTCTTTCGGGTTTCTCGGCCTGCGTTTCATCAGGTCTGCCTCTTTATCTTCCATTCCGAGCGCCAGCGCTGGGATACTGTCTGTAATTAGGTTAATCCACAGCAGATGAACCGGTTTCAGAATGGTGAAACCAAGAAGCATAGAAACAAAGACCGCAAAGACTTCGCTGAGGTTGGAGGAAAGCAGAAACTGAATGGTTTTTCGGATGTTGTCATAGATTCTGCGCCCTTCTTCGACCGCTGCAACAATGGTCGAGAAATTATCATCCGCAAGGACCATATCCGCTACATTCTTGGTAACATCCGTACCGGTAATTCCCATACCGACTCCGATATCGGCATTTTTGATTGCCGGAGCATCGTTCACACCGTCCCCCGTCATGGCCGTAACCATTCCGCGGCTCTTCCATGCGTTGACGATTCGCACCTTGTGTTCCGGTTGGACTCGAGCATACACCGAATAATTCTCGACTGTTTTCTTTAATTCGTCGTCGCTGATTTCATCCAGCTCCGAGCCTGTAATCGCCTGAGATTCGTCGGAAAGAATTCCGAGCTGCGCCGCAATCGCCGCAGCCGTGTCTTTATGGTCGCCGGTAATCATATTGACACGGATACCGGCATCTCTGCACTCACGAACAGCGGCGGCGGCATCCGGACGAACGGGGTCAATCATTCCCACAAGTCCCAGAAACACCATTCCCTGCTCCAGTTCCTCCGTATCGTTGGTTTGAGGAATTTCGGCATGGTTTTTGTAGGCAGCGCCCAATACGCGCAGCGCTTGATGGGCCATACGGGAATTTTCATTCGCAATTTTGCTACGGAGTTCGTCAGTAATCGGAACTTCAGAGCCATTTACCAGCACCGATGTGCAGCGGCTCAAGATGACGTCAGGCGCGCCTTTGGTGTATTGCACATATCCATTCTCGGCCTTGTGAATCGTCGTCATCATCTTTCTGACGGAATCGAACGGAGCCTCTTTTACGCGCGGATATTTTCGCTCGAGGTCATACTTTTTCAAAGAGAGGGAATCCGCGTAGGCTACCAGCGCATTTTCCGTCGGTTCGCCTTTGATTTCTCCGTTTGGCTCCAAAATCGCATCGCTGCAGAGGGCCAACGCAGTGGCAAGTTTTTCCTTATCGTCTCCGTAATGCTCGACCACAGTCATCTTGTTCTGTGTGAGGGTTCCGGTTTTATCGGAACAAATCACCTGTGCACAGCCAAGCGTCTCCACTGCCGTGAGCTTTCGGATAATTGCATTGCGCTTCGACATGTTTGTAACCCCGATGGAGAGGACGACCGTAACAACCGCGGCAAGGCCTTCCGGAATCGCTGCGACAGCCAAACTCACGGCAACCATGAAGGTGTTGAGGACAATATCTCTGGTGATATTCCCCGCCCTCAGAAGGCTGAAAGCAAACATGAACACGCAAATGCCTACAACAAGATAAGTAAGCACTTTACTGAGCTGAGAAAGCTTTATTTGAAGCGGGGTAAGGCTCTGCTTCGCCTTCGTCAGTGCATCGGCGATTTTGCCCATTTCGGTATTCATTCCCGTCGCTACCACAACCGCTTTTCCGCGTCCGTAGACGACGGCACTCCCCATATAGGCCATGTTCTTTCTGTCGCCTAACGGGATTTCTTTTGCGCCATGAAGCGAAAGCGCATCCGAGGTTTTCTCCACCGGCACAGATTCGCCCGTCAGCGCCGATTCCTGCGTTTTTAAGTCAGCGCTTTCGATGATTCGGCAGTCGGCCGGTACGGAATCGCCCGCTTCAAGGACGACGACGTCCCCGACTACAAGGTCTTCGCTTTTCACCTGCACGAGTGTGCCATCGCGTAGGACTTTGGAAGTGGCTGCCGCCATTTCCTGTAGTGCGTCTATTGCCTTCTCTGCTTTATGTTCCTGATAAACGCCGAGCACGGCATTGATTATGACAACGGCCAGAATGATAAAAACATCTGCGAAAGATTCGTTTGCATAAGCAGATGTGACCGCAGAAATAACAGCAGCTGCGATTAATATAATCGTCATCGGTTCGCCGAGCTGCTGGAAGAAGCGTTTGATAAGAGAATCCTTCGGCGGCTCAGCCAGTTTGTTCTTGCCGGATTCTTCCAGCCTCTTCCGTGCTTGCAGTTCCGTGATACCTTCCGGCCTGCTGCCGACTGCTTTAAGCACCTCTTTTGTACTTTCGAGATGATACTTCATAAATGAACCCCTCTCTGTGAAAAACGAAAAGACCCATGCAGCGGCCTTTATGTAACCGTGCATGAGTCTCGTTAATTAAGGCAAGCCAGACTCCATTGGAGCCATGTATGTTGGCTTGACGCATATGCTTGCAGCATATGCAAACTACTCCCTCAGTTGTATTTATTATATCAAATAGCTTTTTCGGTTGTCAAGAATTGCCTTGTGGGACAGGGCATAATGCCGGATTATTAACCTTCTGAGGTTGATCCGAACATTTCATCATGGCCCGGCGGCTGATGATCAAGTGCAGGAGCATCGCATCCTGTGCTTCAGCTTGATCATGTGCAGCGATAGCATCTGCAATGTCTCGGTGAATCATGAATGCATCTTCAAGAGATTTGTTCCTAGCCATTTTCGCCGCACTCTCGACGGTGCGGTTAATGACTGAGGTAAGCCGCGGAGCGACCAGATTATTACTGCTTCTTGCAATAGCTTGGTGAAAACTGATATCTGCTTCCGTGAAATCTTCACCGGCTCTGAATTTCTTTTCCGCTTCTTCGCAAAGCCGATAAATTTCCCGTATGTCGCTTGCGGTTGCGTTACGGGCTGCCATTGCGGTAATAGCCGGTTCAACAAGAATGCGAATTTGAAGTAAGTCATAAACGAGTTTTGGGTTATCACCAAGCAGAACAAGCCCCAGCGGGTCATCACTCATTCCCATTCGGCTCGATATGTAAGTGCCCGAGCCCTGCCTCACTTCAATAATATTCCTTGAAACAAGCAGCTTCATTGCTTCACGGACCGAGCTGCGGCCCGCATTCAGTTTTTCAGAAAGAATTGTTTCATTTGGGAGCTTTTCTCCCGGCTGCATATGTTTGCTTACAATATATGCCAAAATGTCATCCGCCAATTTCTGTGGTAGATTCTGTGCTGGTTTGCCCATTCTGGAAGCACCTCAATTAGCACTCGATTATTTTCCAATTAATACCTAATTGATTATAAATTGAGACACTACAATTGTCAAATTCTTGACAAGTTTTTGTTAATCGAGTTTTCTGAGAACCGAAAAAATGATGGGATGAAACGGTGCTAAGCCGTCAAATACAAAGCGGTTATTGTCGACGGATTTTTCGCCGCAGTCAATGACTGCCGTTCTCTCGTGCAGTTTCTCTGCAAAATTCAAAATCGCTTTCGACACATGTTTCGGCAGTGCTTTTTGGATTTCCCCGGCGCTCTTTGAAATCAGATCCACATAAGCATGGATGAGAATTTCGACTGCAAGAGACATTTCCGAAATCGCAAGCGGCTTTTGGAAAGCTTCTTGATACCGCTGCAAGATATAGTTTGCCAATTCAACGGAACCATTTCCGGGTTGAGCCAGAAAATCCATCAGAGCTTCGTCAGTCGTTATTCTTGCCCAATGCTCCTGAAGTTCGATAGAAATGTTGTGAAAGCCCGTATCCAGCATATCTTTCCCGCCTTTTCACTTTCGATAACCTATTTCTTTTTTCGTCCTAGCATCTTTTGATAGCTCCACACATGCCGAATTGTCTTAAACCATAATTTTCAAAACAGTATTAAAAAATCCGCTCAGCCCTAGAGCCAAGCGGATTTTTAATGGAGCTGCTAACGCGATTCGAACGCGTGACCTCGTCCTTACCAAGGACGTGCTCTGCCAACTGAGCCATAGCAGCAACAATGGCGACTCGGATCGGGATCGAACCGACGACCTCTAGCGTGACAGGCTAGCGTTCTAACCAGCTGAACTACCGAGCCAAATGTTTTGGAATCAGCGGCAACGCTGATTATTATACTGTTTTTTAATCGAATTGTCAACGCTTTTCTTGGAAAAACACAAAATTCGTTCTATTTCTCCCTATGCCGCAATAAAAATCAAAGTGCAATTTCATTGCAAATTCCGTATCAAAACAATTTGTGACAGAAATGGCAAACACCTGGCGGTATAATGTAACACGCACGACAGGAGCGATGCGGAATGAAGCAAACAGTTTACATTGACGTTCTGATGGCGGTCAATTTCTTCCTGAACTATTTCCTTCTTCTCGCCTGCGCAAAGTTCCTTTCGTTGACCTTTAAGCGTTCTAGGCTGGCAATCGCTTCTGCAGTCGGAGCTGTCTTTTCGTTTTGCGTGCTTCTCCCGGAGTACCCCGCCGCTCTTTCCCTCACCATAAAATTTCTCATGTCCGTTATCATCGTTCTTTGTGCTTTCGGCTTCGGGGGAATTAAGCGCACCATTCGGAATACGCTTGCCTTTTATGTCATAAGTTTCGCCTTCGCGGGGGCAATGATTGCTGTATGGTATTTCTTGGCTCCCCAAGGACTAATTATCCGCAATTCAATCGTATATTTCAATATATCACCGATTCTTCTGATTGTTCTTGCCGCAGGTTGCTATGTGGTTCTCACTCTCATCGGGCGGATTACCGGACGGCGTGCCCCAAAAGAGCTTTTCTGCCGTATCACCGTGCAGTACCACGGGATTTCATGCGGGTGCAATGCACGCGTAGACACCGGGAACTCGCTTCGGGAGCCGTTTTCCAACTATCCCGTCGTGGTGATTGAACAAAGCACCATTCAGCGGCTGATTCCGCCGGAGGGCGACTTGAACTTTCGGCTTGTTCCGTTTGAGGTTGTCGGCGGCTCAGGCGTTCTGAAAGCGTTCCGCCCCGACCGGCTTACCATCCATTATAATGACCGAATCATTCAGGTTTCAAATGTTTACATAGCGGTTTCTCCTACAAGACTTGGAAGTTACGAAGCTTTGTTGAATCCTGACCTTCTGCAGACATCCGGCTAAATCTCGCCGCAGCTGGATGGAAAGATATTGCCGAACGGCACGGCAAAGGGAATGAGGAATATGAAAAAGTCAGAGCGGATACGGGAATGGTTCGCTGAATTCTGCTGCAGGCTCATCAGGCGGATTCCTGGGCACGGAATCTACTACATCAACGGTCCGGAGACACTTCCTCCACCGCTGACAAAAGTTGAAGAGGAACAGGTGATGCAGAATATTCTCAACAATGTTCCGAATGCAAGGGAACCTCTCATCACCCACAATCTTCGGCTCGTAGTCTACATTGCAAAAAAGTTTGAATCTCCTTCCGCAAACGTGGAAGATCTCATCTCCATCGGTACAATTGGCCTAATTAAGGCCGTTAACACATTCCAGCCTGAGCGCAACATCAAGCTGGCTACATACGCATCACGCTGCATTGAAAATGAAATCCTTATGTATCTGCGAAAGGCATCGCAGCTCAAAAACGAAGTATCCATTGACGACCCACTCAATGTCGACTGGGACGGCAACGAGCTTCTTCTCTCCGACATTCTCGGCAGCGACCAAAATGAAATCAACCTAGACCTTGAAGATGAAGTCGAGCAAAATCTTCTGCGCAATGCAGTTGCTCATCTTGCGCCGCGGGAAAGAGAAATCATGCAGCTCCGGTTTGGGCTAAACTGCAACCGTGAACACACCCAGAAAGAGGTTGCCGATACGCTCGGAATCTCCCAGTCTTACATATCACGGCTGGAAAAGCGGATTATTGAACGCTTGAAAAAGGAACTGGAGCGCGTCAGTTGAGCGCTATTTCGTGTATTGGAGTAAAACTCGGTAGGCTTCCAACAGCTTGTCATAAGTATAAAACCTGCAGTTTGCCGGGCTTGTGGACGGAAGTGCAACCGCCTCAACCCCTGTTCTCGGCAGGCAAAGTTTTCGGTACAGCGATGCTGCTTTCGCGCCGGTGGTAAAAACCGCTTGAATCGCTGTTTTCTTCAGGAGTCCCGCAATATCATTCGGAACGGGATCACGGATGCTCGCATCATCTGCCCCGTCAATTTTGCAACTATGCAGCACATCCCACAAGGCAATCTGATGTCGAAGCAAAAGTGCAGCCTTTTCTTCGTTTGTCTGTGGGAGCGGCTCATGGTACAAATCAGAAAGAATACGCCAAAAGCGGTTCTGCGGATGGGAATAATAAAACCCGTATTCCCGGGATTTTGGTGAAGGCATTGTGCCAAGCACCAAAACCCGGGAATTTTTATCGTATACCGGTTCAAGCGGATGAACGATTGTTCCCCTCAATGAATTCGCCCTTCCTTTTGAAGAAGCATGAGAAGCTCCTGTTTTGAATTTGCGCATTTCCCATCCAGTACCACATTCAAAAGGTACTGCAAGGTCTTTCCGACAGCTTTGCCTTCCGGAATACCGGCCTTTATCAGATCCTCGCCATTCACCGCGAGATCTTTGAGCTGAAAGCATTGCCGCTGTTCTATGATGCGCTGAAGTACGCTCGGCACCTCTGCAAGAGATTCTAAGTAAGTATCCTTGTCGGTTCCTTTGCCTTTTGCATCGGCTTCTTCCACTTTGAGGAGCAGACGCAGGTTCTGCTCGCCGAGAACATTCAATCTCTTGCGCAGAGAGCGCTCTTGCGGCAAAAGCGGAAGGTCATGATTGCTTACTAGTGTGAGCACCGTGTTCTCTGTCTTTTTATCAAACCGCAAACGCTTTAGAATCTGTTTGGCCAGTTCGGCACTTTTTTTAGGATGGCCATAGAAATGGCCAACGCCGTCAGCGCTTTGCGTAAAGCACATCGGTTTGCCAAGGTCATGCAGAAACATGGTAAGCCGCAGCACCGGTTCCGGCTCCACAGTCTCAATGCTGTGAATCGTATGTTCCCATACATCGTAGCGGTGATGAGGGTTCTTCTGGTCAAAATCAAACGCCGGCCGGATTTCCGGAATAAATTGAGCAATTACTTCTCGGTAGTTTCGCAAATTTTCCGCAGCGCTCTTGCCGCAGAGGAGCTTAACGAACTCCACACGCACACGCTCCGAAGCGATTCTGTCGATTAATCCTCGGTTCCTGACGGCACTTTCTGCCGTGTTCTTTTCGAGAGAAAAGCCCAGCGTTGAAGCAAAGCGCAGTGCCCGCAAAATGCGCAGCCCATCTTCCTTGTAACGCTTGTCCGGGTCACCGACGCAGCGGATAATTTTCCGATTCAGGTCTTCCCTGCCGCCGAAGCAATCCACGAGGCCGGTTTGGGGCCGATATGCCATGGCATTCACTGTAAAGTCGCGGCGAGCCAAATCTTCCTCGAGCTTGCCCGTAAAACTTACAAAATCCGGATGCCGACCGTCCGAATAGGCGCCGTCAACCCGAAATGTTGTTACCTCAACAGGCAAATTTCCGCTCAATATCGTAACCGTGCCATGTTTCAGGCCGGTTTTCAAAACACGCCTGTCGGCAAAAATGCGCATCGTTTCCTCAGGGTGCGCAGATGTTGTTACATCCCAATCGTTCGGGACACGGCCGAGCAAAACATCCCGGACGCAGCCTCCTACGGCATAAGCCTCATATCCATTTTCCGCAAACCGATTCAAAATGTCTTCGACTTCCTGCGGAATGGGAAAGTGCATAAAACTTCCTCTCTTTCAACTGAATTGTGTCGAAAAGATAAAACTTTATTTCATCGCATCCCCGAATGATAAATCTCCCTTATGGCAATAATGACAGCAGGACCTTAACATAAGGGGATGCGCAATATGCAATATAACAAAGTAGAAATCTGCGGCGTTAATACATCGAAACTCAAAGTCTTGACGGAAAAAGAAAAGATGGAGCTTTTGCGCAAAGCCAGAGAAGGTGACACTCAGGCCAGAGACGAACTGATTAAAGGGAATCTTCGGCTTGTTCTCAGCGTGATTCAACGCTTTACAAACAGGGGTGAAAACCTCGACGACCTGTTTCAGGTTGGCTGCATCGGGTTAATTAAGGCCATTGACCACTTTGACATCAACCAGGGGGTTCGTTTTTCCACATACGGCGTACCAATGATTATCGGAGAAATCCGCCGCTACCTGCGTGACAACAACAGCATTCGTGTGAGCCGTTCGCTTCGCGACACCGCCTACAAAGCCATGCAGGTGAAAGAAAAAATGCTTGCGACAAACAACCGTGAGCCGACCGTAGAGGAAATCGCCAAAGAACTCAACATTCCGCGCGAAGAAGTTGTGGTCGCGCTGGAATCCGTCGTAGAGCCGGTTTCTCTCTATGAACCGGTGTTTTCCGACGACGGTGATACAATTTATGTGATGGACCAAGTCGGCGACAAAAACGACGACAGCAACTGGCTCGATGAAATCGCCTTAAAAGAGGCAATTCAGAATCTGAACCCACGTGAGAAAAAAATACTCTCTATGCGTTATTTCCAAGGAAAAACACAAATGGAGGTAGCCTCGGAAATCGGAATCAGCCAAGCCCAGGTTTCTCGCCTCGAAAAGGCGGCACTCGACCGAATCAAGAAAGAAATTTGACAGTTTCATTATACCCCAATTTCCTATTTCCAGGCGAAATTATTTTGTTCTGTCAAGTTTACCCGAATCGCCCCATATAATTGAGGGGGTGATTCGGGTGAACTGCAGGATTGAGGATATGCGCCATAAAGAAGTTATCAATATCAAAGACGGTGCTCGTCTGGGGGCCGTCTCTGACCTCGAAATAGACACGACAAACGCACGGGTCTCGGCAATTGTCATTTACGGGAGGCTGCGCTGGTTCGGGCTGCTCGGGCGCGAAGACGATATTGTAATTCGCTGGCAGGATATTCAGGTAATCGGCGACGATACCATTCTTGTCAACTACAACAGCCCCATTCGCACCAAAGGACCGCCGCGCGGACTGGGAGCTTTGCTGGGATACTACAAATAATTCTTTCCGTCCATATCGAGCGGACTCATACTTAAGTGTTTCTTGTTTTCCCTTTCCGGCAAAGATTATGTGCTGCAAATGCCGCGGAGTGTTCCGGTCTTCCAAATGGAATGCACCTGCTTCATGCGAAATGGTACAGGTGCATTCCATAAATTCAGTTTTCTTTTACGGACAAACTGTGTACCAAGCAAACGCAACGCACAGAGAATTTCATGTGGATAAACCGGAGCGAATGATATTCGCTCTGCTTATTTTCTGCGCCGCAAATACAACGTCAAACCACTTTACGAAACTTTCGATACTTGGCAAACGCAAGCCGGATGGGGTATAATGAAATTTGCAACTGGGCTTACCAAATGGTTTGCCCTTTTAATTTCTAGAACAGGACAAAGGTGAAAAGATTGGATTTCCAGACTAGTTTTACTACACATGCGAATACGTTTTTACAGAAGAACGGCGGCAATCATGCCGCCGTGTTTTTCCGCGGTTTTGGATGCAGACAAATTGAAGCAATTCTTAAATTTGACGGCGCAGTGCCGCATTATGGTATCCTGAACCCAGACGGCACATTGAATATTTTGAAATTAGACAGCAAAAAAGCCGAAATTGCAGATTTCCTCCTGACCGGCAGCGGCCTTCGGGTGGGCATCTATGAACAATTGCTCGCCGCCCTTTCCGCTGTACCGGATTTTGTTACACGATATGCAGGGAAAATTATTATCGCTGAAAATAACCTCTTTGCAAAGAAATATCCGGCTGTAATACCAGCAGAGGACGCCAATGCGCTTTATCGCTATTTTCAGGGAAACGGCAAACTGCCGGATGAGCTTGCCGTTTTTCTGAATTATTACGGCGGTGTGGATTCCATTGACGAGAATCACTTTTTTACGTTTCCGCTCTCTCGCGACTTGAAAGCGGATTCCGAAGTACTTCCGCTGTTTCCGGAGCGGGAATGCAGCTTTGCGGAAGGAAGTCCGTCGGAAACGAGCATCACAGTTTCGGGCAATTCCTTCTTGGCCCTGAAAGCAGACCTGCTGGATGGAACAATGCCCGCTGTAACGGACTTCACGCTTGCTTCACGAAAAGAACCGCAAGAATACTCCTTCCCCGCATTTGCGGCAATCATGGACGAACTCGGTGTTCCGTGCAAACTATATTCTTACTCCGAATTCAACCAAAGGGACTGTGCTTCTGCGGATTTGCTTCTGCCGCTTCTTCGCAGACACTGGGGTGCAGATGCTGATTTCCGCAATCTCGAATTTTATGCTGGGACTGATGAAACATCGCAGGACACCGTAACCATTTCGCAGGGCGAAATCGTCGCGCAGATTGTCCATCAATGTGAAGCCGCAATGGAGAAGGGTCGTGACTACCACGACTTATTCATTACCGCACCGACGGGCGCGGGAAAATCGCTGCTTTTCCAGCTGCCCGCTCTTCATCTTGCAGAACAGTATAACAAAATTACCATCGTCATCACCCCGCTGATTGCATTGATGAAAGATCAAGTGAATCAGCTTGAAACCGAGCGCGGCATTAACTGCGCAACCTACATCAACTCGACGCTCTCTTACGAAGAACGCGAGAAGCGCATTGCGCAAATCCATTCCGGCGAAAAATCTATTGTGTATTTGGCACCGGAACTGCTTGTAAACGCTAAGCTGGAAACCATCACCGGCGGCAGACCGCTGGGTCTGTTCGTAATCGACGAAGCACACATCGTTACTTCATGGGGTAAAGATTTCCGTGCAGATTACTGGTACCTCGGTGATTTTCTGAAACATATGAGGCAGCAGGGCGCCCGCTTTCCTGTCTTGTGCTTAACGGCAACGGCCATTTACGGCGGCGCAGAAGACGTTGTCAACGAGACAATCTCCAGTCTGTTCCTCAGCGACCCGCTGATTTACCTTGGCAGCGTACGGCGCAGCAATATTGAGTTCGATATCCGCCATGTTCCGGTGAAAAGCGTTACCGGCGGTGTGGAAGCCTTTAAGGTGAAAAGGGCTGCCGAAATCATCAAGTCCTATGTGGAGAAGGGCGAAAAATCGCTCGTATATTGCCCGTTTACCACGCAGGTAGACGATATTTACACGGCTTTGGACCCGGCAATCCGGCAAAAAGTCAAGAAATATTACGGCACGCTGGACAAACAGACCCGCGACGAAGCGCAGAACAGCTTCCGCCGAGGCGAATGTACGGTTATGATCTGCACAAAAGCATTCGGCATGGGCATTGACGTGAAAGATATCCGGAATATCTATCATTTTGCGCCTACCGGAAGTCTGGCGGACTATGTTCAGGAAGTCGGCCGTGCAGCACGCGAAACTGGTTCCGTTGGGAATGCTTCCGCAGACTATCTGCCTACCGACATTCGCTACGTCAGAACGCTTTACAGCATCTCCGAAATGAAACAGTATCAGCTTCGCGAAATGCTGCGCAAAATCCTTTCCATCTCGAAAAGAGAAGGACAGAACAGCTTCTATCTTTCTCCCGATGCGTTTCAATATCTGTTCAGCAACCGAGAACTTGAAAACAAGGTCAAGAACGGCCTTCTTCTATTGGAAAAGGACCTCGAACAAAAAGCTGGCTACCCGCTTCTTACAGTACGGCCGCAATCCATCCTGACGGAAAGCTACGTCAATGTGCCGCGTTCTTATGTTAAGCAGTTCGACCAGGATTTTGGGCAGGAAGTCACCCATCTGGACGATGTGACAAAACGAATTCTGCCATCGCGAAACAAGCGTTACGAATCCGACACGACAGTCATCAACAGCGGAGAAATCTATAAGTTGAATATGCTTTCTATTTGGGAAAAGCATTTTCAGGGCATGAGTTATTCCCAATTCAATCACAAATTTTTCACGGGTGAATTGTTCCCTTCCACAACAATGGAGCGTTTTTCACCTCGTATCCATATTCGCGCTGATTATAAATATCCGTTCCCAGAACTTTTGGAAAGGCTGAAAGAAACCTGCACAACCATTGCCTCAGTTTTCCGAAACGCAAAAACACGGGGCGAAACGTTTACCGTAGAAGATTTCAAAAAATGGCTTGTAGAAGCCTTCGGAGAAAGGTTTGAACGCGAAGACTTTGCCGGGTTGATTCTGGACCTTTTCGTGGCAGATCTCTCGCGCAATGTTGGGTTCCGCGCCAACAGCGATCGGCAGAAATTCATCACTTCCCGAAAATCCCCGTCAGGAACAATGGTTTACCGCGTGATGAATACCGGTTACCTCAGCATGCCGAATTATTTCGTACAGCTAGCCTCGCAATGCCCGCCCGATGAAAACAATGTTTACCAAGCATATATTCCTTTGGGCAAGCCCAATAAACAGCCGGAACGGCTGCGTTTGTTCTCTTTCCTGGAATTGTTCGGGTTAGCCTCCTACCAGGTCCGCGGAAGCCAGAACATGGAGATATTTATTCGCATCAACGACATGCAGAAACTTGCCGAGATGAATGTGGATAAATACTCAAACGGCGTTCTAACGGACATCAAACGCAGACATAAGGTGGCACAGGAGATTATGATGAGCTTTATGTCCCGGGATTTGACGAGCGAGCAGCGCTGGAAAGTAATTGAAGATTATTTTTTGGGGCATGAAGAAGCTGTTCGAGCCGCTCTAAAAAGCAGCGACGATTCCGATATTTCCTCTTTATTGGAATCAATCGCTGCAACTCCATCCAAAAAATCAAAATAATACAGAAAAAACAGGCTGCCGGTTATCGGCAGCCTGTTCGTTTTTCGCTATGAGAGATTATCCTCCCACCATTCAAATGAAATGCTCGCTTCCCCTTCCAAGGCGGAGGGATCCGTTATCGAAACATAAATCAAAAAGGAACTGCACGGAGGAATAATGATTTTTCCGTTTTCCTCATCCACCAAAGTTTCTCCTGCTACACCGCTGCGGGAGAATACTTCTACTCCTTCGTCCGGCTCATGATAGACATTGGAGGCTTGCTGAATAAATGCACGGGAAATCGGAACCGGACGAATCGAAAGATTAGCCGGTGTGATAAAATCCGAATTACTGGAATTCCCCGAAGGATTGGCATCCAGCCAGCACTGCACGCGGAACGGGCTTTCGGAAACAGTTGACACCGACCATGTGTCGAGATACAAATTAACACCGGAAAGACGGGGATTGCAAAGTCTTGCCCACGCACTGGTGCCAGCGCTCAGTGTCAGGCCCTCGGCCAAACCTAGGAAATATCTTCCGCGCATTGATTCATACAATTCAATCGGAATCTCAACCGTTCTTCCCAGCTGGTTCCGGAAACCTGAGTTTGTCATAGAGTCCCTTCCTCCGGTTCAGCGGATATCCTTGCGTGATTTTCCCAAGGATATTCTTCCGCTCATATTCGTCAGTTAAATGATATGAGCAGAATTCAGGGTTTATGACAGTGGTTCATGGTGGAAACTGAAAACTACATAGAAAAGCGCCGATACACGAATCCGGAAATTGTAAATCGGCACTGTAAGCATCTACTTATAATCCGTAAATCGCGTTTTGTCGTTCCACATAGTTTCAAATTCTGCCTCAAAATCCTTTGCAGCAGTTTCATCTCGCAGAATGACAAACACTTCGTCGTTCGTCTTTTCAGCCGCCTTTGTGTAGTTAAAGCTGCCGGTTGTTGCGACTTTATCATCAACGATTGTTACTTTTAAATGCATTAAACCGGAATGTGTGTTTTCCTTAACCGGTATGCCTGCCTGAACGAGTTTCTTCAACAGTGCTTTCTGAGACTTTCCTGTCGCCTGTTCCTGATCCGTTATCACTCGGACTGTAACGCCCCTCTGATGTGCCTGTATCATTGCGTCGCCGATTTTTGTGTCTGTGAAGCTGTAAATGGCAACGTCAAGCGTTTTGTCGGCTGAATTTATGACGGATATCAGTTGGGACTGAACATCTTGGCCGGCACGCGGGAAATAATACTCCACTTTTGCCGTATCGGTGCCGGTACTCACATTCGCCGTCAGCGCGCTGAGCGCATCCGAAACAATCCCTGTTTTCGGGAGCTGAATATCTTGGCCGAACGCCATTATGACCGCTACAGCTGCTAATGCTGCAATCGTCGTAAAAATGCCGACTCTTCTTCTGTGGAACATGATTTCCTCCATTGATGATTGATTAGCTCCAGTATAACAAACAGCACAGCAAATGGCAATCCTGCAGCCTCTGCGCCGGATACGCGACATAAAAAAATTGAAATTCTCTGCGTTTTTTTATTGACAAATCGCCCTGTGGGATGATATAATATCAACGTTGTCTCCGAAAAAAAGACAAAATAAAAAAGCCATTTGCGCGAGTGCTGGAATTGGCAGACAGGCACGTTTGAGGGGCGTGTGTTGTATAACGTACGAGTTCAAGTCTCGTCTCGCGCACCAATCTTATTCCCGCATGAATACTGAAAAAACTCGGTGTTCATGCGGGTTTTCTTATATATTCATTAAAAACAGTTCTTAATAATCGGAATACAAAAGAACATTGGCTCTATGTCAATAGTTGGGGTAACCCAAAATGGAAACACGGGATGGAGCGGCACTAAGCTGCTCCATTTTTCGTTGAAACATGGAACATGTGAAGAATGCGATTACGAAAGCGGGTAAAATTATGATAACCGTAGGCATTGCGTTTGAGTACCTTAATCTTGTTGTTAACCCCTTCGGTAAAACCATTGGTGTAAGGGCAATCAAACGAATTTAGAATACCTTTTGACCAGCGCACCATGGTATTTCCACAAGCAACAAATCTTGAAAGGCCACTGTTTTGTGCGGTCATAATCCAATGGGATAGCGCTGTCCGTGCGGACTGACTGTCGGAGGAATCAAGAACTTTGAAAAACTGTTCTTTAAGAGAGTAGGCTGTCAGCAAACGGCTGCTTGCATAAAGCATGATATTAACCTGTTGTTTTTGCTCCGGAGTGAGAAATTCATATCGTTTGTTCAGCAAGGTTCGAGAGCGCTTAAAGTAAATTCTTCGGGTCTTGCTAAACCTTTTCTGTTCTTCCTTGCGAATAGCTTCAAAAGCCCAAAATACCTGACGAATGTAATGATATTTGTCAATGACATAAATGGAATTTTTAAAATATGTCTGAGCAATACTAGCATATGTACTCCACATATCGCTGACAAAATACTTGGTTTGAGAACGGTCGATCCGGCTAAAATATTCTGTCAGCTTGTGGTTGTAACGAGCAGGAAGAATATCAAGGATTCGGTGCCGGACCGGATCGGTCAGAATGCATTGATATTTCTCATTGTTTGTATTGCCTTTAAACTCATCAATTGATACAACTTCGGGTAATTGCTGCGGCTTTCCATAGTTGATACAATCAAAAATCCGGATTATGGTTGAAACCGAAAGATTTACTTCTCGTGCTACACTGGTAAAGGAACGTACGTCGGAAAGCTTTGAAATGATATACGCGGCTAATCGATTTGTCATGCGGTGATATCTTGGCAGAAACGAGTTATGTTCAAAGA